>NZ_JANZKM010000049.1:0-11146 GCF_025642935.1 Curtobacterium sp. RIT-PI-V | reverse complement strand
AGACGTCCTCGACGAGGTCGGCCGTCAGCACCGCGGCCGGGGGTCCGGCGGCGACGATCGACCCCTGGCGCATCGCGATGACGTGGGTGGCGTAGCGCGCCGCCTGGTTCAGGTCGTGCAGCACCGCGACGACCGTCCGACCCGCGGCGTGCAGTGCCGAGGCCAACTCGAGCACGTCGTACTGGTGCGCGATGTCGAGGAACGTCGTCGGCTCGTCGAGCAGCACGATGTCGGTCTCCTGCGCCAGGACCATCGCGATCCACACCCGCTGCCGCTGCCCGCCGGAGAGCTCGTCGACGCTCCGGTCCGCCAGCTCCACCGTCGACGTCTGCTCGAGGGCGGCCTGCACGGCACGCCGGTCGGACCCGGACGACGGGTGCAGCAGGTCCTGGTGCGGGAACCGCCCGCGGGACACCAGGTCGCGCACGGTGATGCCGTCCGGGGCGATCGGCGTCTGGGGCAGCATGCCGACCCGCCGGGCCACGGCCTTCGGACGGTAGGAGTCGATCGGCGCTCCGTCGAGGTACACGGTGCCGGTTCGGGGCTTGAGGGTGCGTGCGAGCGACTTCAGCAGCGTCGACTTGCCGCACGCGTTCGGGCCGACGATGACGGTCAGTTCACCGTCGGGGACGTCCACGTCGAGCGCGTCCACCACGATGCGGTCGTCGTACGCGAGCGTCAGCCCACGCACGCCGAGCGCGGTCGTCGGGACTCCGGCCTCGCTGGTCGGCAGTCCGGCTGCGGCGTTCAGTTCTCGGCCTTGCCGTGCCGCCAGTACCCCATGAACGCGACCTGCTTCCGGTCGATGCCGACGCCGCGCACCAGGTGCCGTCGGAGCTCCTTGACGCAGCCGGCCTCGCCCGCGATCCAGGCGTACACGGGGCGTGACTCCTCGGTGGCCGGCACGTCCCAGAGCACCTGCTCGTCGACGTCGACGTCCGCCAGCTCGACGGCGTCCCCACAAGCGGGCCCGGCGGCGACCGACGGAGGACCAGCGACGGACGCAGCACCGGCGACGACCGACGACGCCCAGGCGTGCACCTGGTCGGTCATGCGCACGCCGTGGGTCGCACCGTTCCGGGCGATCCAGCGGACCTCGACCCCGGCGGGGGCGGTCACGGGCAACCGGTCGGCGTCGGTCGGCACCTCGATGAAGACGTGGCCGACGGTCGAGACGTCGAGCGCCTCGAGGATGGCGCAGATGGCCGGGGCGGCGGTCTCGTCCCCGGCGAGCAGGATGCGGTTCGCGTGCCCGGGTGCGAACTCGGCGGCACCGGTCGGCAGGTCCTCGGGCGACTCCGGCACGCGGGGTCCGACGATCCGGAGCTCGTCGCCGACCCGGCAGGACGACACCCACCGCGATGCGGGTCCGGCGTCACCGTGCGCGACGAAGTCGATGTCGAGCTCGCGGGCGTCGGGCCGGAACGAGCGGACGGTGTAGGTGCGCAGCGGGTTCCGTTCCGCGTCCGGCAGGGCACGCCAGGCGGCGTACCAGTCCTCGTCCTCGGGCAGTTCGGAGAAGCCCACGCCGTCGAGCGGCAGGACGACCTTGATCCGCTGGTCGAGCCCGACCGAGGAGAAGTCCGCCAGGGCGTCGCCCGTCAGCGTCACCCGGACGAAGTGCGGGGTGAGCGACGTGACCGCTGCCACACGGACGGGGAAGACGCGGTACCGGGTTGCCACGGATCCGAGTATGGCATGCCTTACCTAACGCCTCCAGACCCCGCGGACGGTGCGAAGATCGCTTCGTGTCCGATGCCCCCGACGACGAATTCGCAGACCTGGCCGCGCTCGCCCGCGCGAGCGGCGTGACGGAGCCGCTCCGCGCCTCCAGGCAGGTGGTCCGCACCGATGACGGGCAGGAGACGTCCGCCATCCGGTGGGGCGACCGGGAGGCCCGGATCACCTACCTGCACGGGCTCGGCATCGACGCCCACAGCTTCGACCAGACCGCGATCGCCGTCGGCGAGCCGGCGGTCGCCCTCGACCTGCCCGGCCACGGCCGGTCGTCGTGGCGGGACGACGCGGACTACGGGGCGTCCGTGACGGCGCCGACCGTGCTCGCGGCGCTCGACGCCCTGGGGGTGCCGCCGGGGGTCGTCGTCGGGCACTCCCTCGGCGCGATCCTGTCGGCACGGCTCGCGGCCACGGCACCGGAGCGGGTCACCGGCCTCGTGCTCGTCGACATGTCGCCGGACTTCGCGCAGCGGGCGGTCGACCGGATCGCCCGGGCGCTCGAGGCCGAGGAACCGTTCGCCACCCTGGACCAGGTCGTCGACCGGGCGATCGAAGCACGTGTCGGTGACGATCGGCACGTGCTGCTGCGTGAGGCGCGACACACCACGCGGCTCGGCGACGACGGCGCGCTCGTGCGGCGTCACCACTTCCCGCACCTGCCCGCCGGCCGCACGTCGTCGGTGGGGCGCTTCGCCGACGCGTGGCCCGACCTCGAGGCCCTGCGCGTGCCGATCCTGCTCGTCCGCGGCGACCGCGGGTACGTCTCGCCGAAGCTGCACGCCGCGTTCGCCGAGCGGCTGCCGGACGCCGAGATCGTGACGGTCACCGCCCGGCACGCGGTGCAGAACCAGGCGCCGCTCGAACTCGCTGCGGCGATCCGGGCATGGGCGGAACGTCACGGTTTGTTGCACCGGATCGAAGAACCGACCGCGGACGACACCGGCCGCCGGTAACCTCGTGCGAGCGCGAGCACTGATCATCGCCCTCGCGCCCGGAAGGAACCCACACCCCCATGAGTCCACTCCTGCCCCGCCGTACCGCTCGGGCTGCGCGCACCACGCGCATCGGACGCGCTGCCCTCGCCGCCACCGCGGTCGCCGTCGTCTCCGCCCTCGCGCTGACCGGCTGCTCCGGCTCGTCGAACGAGGACGGCGGCACCGACGCCACCGTGCGCGTCGGCCTGGTGCTCGAACCGACCAGCCTCGACATCCGCACGCAGTCCGGTGCAGCGCTCGACCAGGTGCTCATCGACAACGTGTACCAGGGGCTCGTCGGCCGGACCGCCGACGGCGACGTCCGCGACGTGCTGGCCTCCGAACACGAGGTCTCCGACGACGGCCTGACCTACACGTTCACGCTGCGCGACGGCATCACCTTCCAGGACGGCAAGGACGTCACCGCGGCAGACGTGGTCTGGTCGCTCGAGCAGGTCAAGTCGAACGAGACCTACGTCGACTCCGCCAAGCTCGCCGGCGTCACCTCGATCACGTCCCCGTCGACCGGTGTGGTCGAGCTCAAGCTGGCGAAGCCCGACTCGGACCTGCTGTGGAACCTGACCGGCCGCGCCGGCCTGGTGCTCGAGAAGGCCGCGACGAACGACCTGTCGGACACCGCGAACGGCACCGGCCCGTACGAGGTCGCGAGCTGGAAGCAGGGTGACTCGCTCACCTTCGACCGCAACGACGACTACTGGGGCACGAAGGCGAAGGTCGCGAAGATCGTCTTCCGGTACATCACCGACCCGTCGACGGCCGTCAACGCCATGGCGAACGGCGACCTCGACGTCCTCAACCCGGTCGACGGCACGCTGAAGAGCCAGCTCGACGGCAACTCGGACATCGCGCTGCACTCCGGCAAGACGACCGACAAGTACACGCTCGCGTTCAACGACCGGAAGGCGCCGTTCACCGACAAGCGCGTGCGCCAGGCGATCCGGCAGGCGATCGACCCGAAGGCCCTCATCAAGGCCATCGGTGGCACGGGTGTCGAGCAGGGCGGGCCGATCCCCGAACTCGACCCCGGGTACGAGGACCTCACCGACATCGACGCGTACGACCCCGACAACGCCAAGCAGCTCCTCGCCGCCGCCGGGCAAGAGAACCTGCAGCTCACGCTGACGTACGCGAACATCTACCCGGCGACCATCGGCGACGTGCTCAAGTCGCAGCTCGCCGACGTCGGGATCACCCTGACCGTCAAGCGCGTCGACTTCGCCACCTGGCTGTCGTCGGTGTTCCAGGCGCCGAAGTCGGGTGAGCGCGACTTCGACCTGTCG
Organism: Curtobacterium sp. RIT-PI-V; assembly: GCF_025642935.1. Classification (NCBI taxonomy): domain Bacteria; kingdom Bacillati; phylum Actinomycetota; class Actinomycetes; order Micrococcales; family Microbacteriaceae; genus Curtobacterium; species Curtobacterium sp. RIT-PI-V. The sequence goes on along the minus strand of NZ_JANZKM010000049.1, from coordinate 7,134 downwards.
ATGGTGGACCACGTCGAGGCCCGCGACTTCGGCAACTGGGCGAACCCCGACTACTACTTCGGCTACGACAACGCCGAGGTGCAGTCGCTGTACGCCCAGTCGATCGCGGCCACCGACGAGGACGCCAAGGTCGACGCCCTGCGGAAGGCCGCGAAGATCGTGAGCGAGGACGCCGCGGGCGAGTGGCTCTACACGGCCACCGAGATCACCGCGGTGCGCGCCGGCGTCACGGGCTTCCCCGTGGACGGCGGTAACTCGCGACTCGACCTGTCGAAGCTCGCCGTCAAGTGAGACGACCCGCGCCCGGAGCTCCGAGCACGTGACCCGGTTCCTGGTCGGCAGGCTGCTGCTGTTCGTCGTCGGGCTGCTCGTCGCGAGCGTCATCATCTTCGCGACCCTCCGGGTGCTGCCCGGCGACGTCGCACAGGTCGTCGCCGGCACCCAGTCGACCCCGGCGCAGGTCGAGCAGCTCCGGCAGCAGCTCGGCCTCGACCGACCCGTCCTGGTGCAGTACCTCGACTGGATCGGCGGGGTGTTCCGCGGCGACCTCGGCCGGTCCCTGGTGACCAACGGGCAGGTCGCGCCGGAGGTCGCGCAGAAGCTGGCGATCACGCTGCCCCTCGCGGGCATGTCGCTCGTCACCGCGCTCGTGATCGGCGTCCCCCTCGGAGTCGTCGCCGCGGTGCTCCGCCGTCGACCGGGTGGCTCCGTCATCGGGTTCGTGGCGCAGGCCGTCGCCGCGATCCCGGTCGTCTGGGCCGGCATGCTGCTCGTCGCGCTGTTCGCCGTCACGCTGCACTGGCTGCCGACGCAGGGTTTCCCGCTCGACGGCTGGTCCGAGCCGGGGCGGGCGTTGGCGTCACTCGTGCTGCCTGCCCTGACCATCGGCGCCGTCGAGGGTGCCGTCATCCTGCGCTTCACCCGGTCCGCGACGCTGTCGGTGCTCGACGCCGACCACGTCCGCACCGCGGCCGCGATCGGGCTGACGCGCACGCAGGCCCTGCTCCGGCACGGGTTGCCGTCGGTGGCCCTCACCGTGCTCGCCGTGCTCGGGGTGCAGATCGCCGGGCTGCTGGTCGGGGCCGTCGTCGTCGAGCAGCTGTTCTCGCTGCCCGGGGTCGGACGCATGCTCGTGACCGACGTCGGGCGCCGCGATGTCACCAAGGTGCAGTCCGAGCTGCTCGTGCTCACCGGGCTCGTGCTGCTGGTCGGCTTCGCCGTCGACGTCGTGCACCGCGCCCTCGACCCACGCCAACGCGAGGTGTCCGGATGATCCGCCGCCTGCTCTCCCGCCCCACCGGGGTCTTCGCCGTCGTCGTGCTCGGCCTACTCGTGGTGCTCGCCGCGGTGTCGCTCGTGTGGACGCCGCAGGACCCGTTCCGCGCCGATCCGTTCCACCAGTGGGAGGCCCCGAGCGCCGCGCACTGGTTCGGCACCGACGCCGCCGGCCGCGACATCGCGAGCTACCTGCTCGCCGGCACCCGCACCACGGTGCTCGTCGCCGTCGGTGCCGGGGTGATCGCGAGCGTCGTCGGCATCGTCCTGACCGCGATCGGGTCGCTCACCGCCCGCTGGGTGCGCGAGGGCACGGCCGTCCTGCTCGACATCCTGGTGGCGTTCCCGACCCTGCTGACCGCGATGCTCCTGACCGCGGTGTTCGGCGGCTCGCTCGGGGTCGTCATCGTGAGCGTCGGACTGTCCTTCGGCGTCACGATCGCCCGGGTCGCCCGCGGCGAGATCCGCCGGATCGCCCGCAGCGACTACGTCACCGCCGCGCGGGCCTCTGGCGTCGGTGGTGGCGGGGTGCTGTTCCGCCACCTGGTGCCGAACGCCGCGCCGCTGTTCACCGTGCAGCTCTCGCTCGCGATGGCCACCGCGGTCCTCGCTGAGGCCGGCCTGTCGTACCTGGGCTACGGCGCCGGGTCGGACACGGCGTCGTGGGGCAACCTGCTCTCCGACCTGCAGACCTACATCGGCGTGCACCCGTGGAGCGCCACCTGGCCGGGGGCCGCGATCGCGCTCGTCGTCGCCGCGCTCTCCCTGCTCGGTGACGCGATCCGCGACGCCACCGACCCACGGCTGACGACGAACGACCGCGCAGCGGGCGGCGACCGCCGTAGCGACCCGGCCACGACCACCCCGGGGGTGACCGCATGACCGACCGCAGCCACGGCCGCAGCGACACCGCAGCCGGCGGGCTCGAGGTGGTGGAGCTCTCCGTCCGCATCGCGGGGCGGACGATCCTGGACCACGTGACGTTCACCGTGCCTCCCGGCGAACGCGTGGGCGTGATCGGCGCATCCGGATCCGGCAAGTCCATGACCTCGCTCGCCCTGATGGGTCTGGAGCCCGCCGGCGCGACCGTCACCGGCAGCATCCGCCTGGACGGCACGGAACTCGTCGGCCTGCCCGACCGGGAGCGTGCGGAGCACCGCGGATCCGGCATCGGCATGGTCTTCCAGGAGCCCGGCACCGCCCTCGACCCGCTGCGCCGCGTCGGCGCGCAGGTCGCGGAGCCGCTGCGCCTGCACCGCGGACTCGACCGGCGGGCGGCACGCGCCGCCGCGACCACCCTGGCGGCGGACGTCGGACTGCCGGACCCGGAGTCGCTTCTCCGGCAGTACCCGCACCAGCTGTCCGGCGGGCAGCGACAGCGGATCTGCATCGCGATGGCGATGGCCGGGCAGCCCGCGTACCTCGTCGCCGACGAGCCGACCACGGCGCTCGACGTCACGACCGAGGCGCGGATCCTCGACCTCTTCGAAGGGCTGCCGGCCGGCATGGTCTTCGTCACGCACGACCTCGCCGTGCTCGCGCGGATCGCCGACACCGCCGTCGTGCTCGACGGCGGACGGGTCGTCGAGCAGGGTTCGGTCGCCTCCCTGCTCGCCGCGCCGCAGCACCCCGCGACCGTCGCGCTCGTCGAGGCCGCGCGCGCCACCGCCCGTCGTGTCCGTCCGTCCGGAGGCCCCGCATGACCGCCATCCTCGACGGGGTCGGGCTGCACCGCACCTACCGGCTCCCCCGCCGCGGGCCCTTCGAACCGGGCCCCGTCCGCACCGCCGTCGACGGCGTCGACCTGGCGGTCGCCCCCGGCCAGCGGCTCGGGATCGTCGGCGAATCGGGATCCGGCAAGTCCACCCTGGTGCGGCTGCTCGCCGGCCTGGAGGCACCTTCCGCGGGTTCCGTGACCGCCTCCGGTCGTCGGGTGGTGGCGTCCGGATCCGCGGCCGCGATGCGCTGGTTCCGTCGCGAGACCGGGGTGGTGTTCCAGGACCCGTACGCGTCGCTCGACCCCCGGATGCGCGTCGGCGCGATCGTCGGCGAACCGCTGCGGGCACTGCGGATCGACGGGGATCACCGGGCGCTGGTGCGCGACGTGCTGGAGCGGGTCGACCTGCCGGCGGACGTCGTCGACCGGTACCCGCACGAGTTCTCCGGCGGGCAGCGGCAGCGCATCGCGATCGCGCGGGCCGTGGTGCACGGGCCGCGGATCCTGTTCGGCGACGAGCCGATGAGCGCCCTCGACGTGGTGGTGCGGGCACGGGTCATCGAGCTGTTCCGCTCGCTCGCCGACGACCTCGGGCTGACCCTGGTGCTGGTGTCGCACGACATCGGTGTGGTCCAGCGGCTGTGCGACACCGTGGCCGTGATGTCGGCCGGGCGCATCGTGGAGCACGGGCCGGTGTCGTTGCTCGATGCGCCGGTGCACCCGGTGACGCGAGCGCTGGTGGAGGCTGCGCCGACGCTGCCGTAGCGGCGGCGCGGCGGCGCGGCGGCGCGGCGGGCGGGCGGCACGCGATTCGCGACATCCCACGAGTCGATCGACGCGTGGCCTGTCGGACCATGCGCACGCACCGGATGCACGTGCATGGTGCGACGATCCACGAGCTGATCGACGCGTGCTTTGTCGGAACATGCGCACGCACCGACCCCGAGGTCAGGCGGTCCAGGCCGCCGGGTGCCGCCGCTGCCACCGCAGCCGCCGCTCGAGCTGGGCCCCGATCGCGAGCAGCACCCGCTCGCCCCCTGGACGCCCGATCAACTGGACGCCCATCGGCAGACCGCCGCCGTCCGGGTGGTCGTCGGCGGTGACCCCGACGGGCAGGGTGATCGCCGGCAGCCCGGCCACGTTCGCCATCGAGGTCCACGGCGAGTACGCGCACTGGCGGCGGAAGTCCTCGTCCGGGTCGTCGCCGTACCAGCCGAGCGGCCGCGGGGTCAGCGCGAGCGTCGGGGACAGCACGGCGTCGAACCGGTCGAACGCACCGATCAGCGTCGCCGAGAACGTGTCGAGCGCCGTCATCGCGTCGAGCACCTGCGTGCCGGTGAGCCGCCGTCCCCGCTCCACGAGCCACGCCACCAGCGGCGTGAGCGCCGTCAGGTCGATGCCGGGGACCATCGGCAGCCGCGCCGCGGAGCTCTCCCACGCCACCCGGAACGCGTCGGCGTACGGCGCCCGCGGCATCCGGACGTCCTCGACGCCGTGCCCCAGTTCGCCGAGCACCCGCACTGCGGTCGAGGCTGCGGCACGCGCCGCGGGGTCGACCACGACCTCGACGGTGTCGTCCCACGGTGAGCCGTCGAGCAGCCCGACGACGAAGCGTCCCTCACCGCGGACGGCCGCAGCGGTGAACGGGCCGTCACCGCGCGACGGCGTGACCAGGGCGTACGGCGACGGCTCCGGCAGTCCGGTCGGCGCGACGAGGGCGTCGAGCAGCATCCCCGCGTCCGCGACGGAACGGGTCAGCGGCCCGGCGACGGAGAGTCCGCCGACGCCGGCGCGTCCGGGCATCGACGGCACCCGCCCGCGGCTCGGTTTCAGGCCGACGAGTCCGGTCGCGGCGGCCGGGATCCGGACCGATCCCCCGCCGTCGGACCCGACGGCCGCGGGCAGCAGCCCGGCCGCCACGGCGACCGCCGCCCCGCTCGACGACCCACCGGGTGCGCGGGTCGTGTCGTACGGGTTCCGCGTCACGCCGAAGCGGGTCTCCGACGACGAGGACATCCCGAACTCCGGTGACGCCGTCTTGCCGAGGCTCACCGTGCCGGCGGCGTCGAGCGCCGCGACGAGCGGGTGGTCAGCTCCGGCAGGGCGCTCCGGCAGGCTCGCGGTGCCGCTGCGCGTGGGGACCCCGGCGCGGTCGTACAGGTCCTTGTCGGCGGACGGGAGGCCCCACAACGGTCTCGACGTCGGCACCAGGTCCCCGAGACGGTCGGCTCTCGTGCGCGCGGCGTCCGCCGTGACCGTCACGAACGCACCGAGGGCCGGGTCGAGGCGCTCGATGCGGGCGAGGTAGTGCTCCGTCACCTCGAGCGCGGTCGCCTCCCCCCGGCGGATCCAGTCCCAGAGTTCCTGCGCGGCGAGGTGGTGGAGTTCGAACACGGTTCCCGAGCCTAGGCGGCGACGGTGCTGGTCGTCCGACAGTGCTGGTCGTCCGTCAGTGCTGGTCGTACGCGTAGAAGCCGCGGCCGGTCTTCACGCCCAGGTGCCCCGCGTCGACGTACTGCCGGAGCAGCTGCCGCGGACCCTCGGGCAGGTGCGGGTCCTCCGCCGCGTAGTGCTCCTCGATGTCCAGGACGACGTCGAGTCCGACCTGGTCCATCATCCGGAACGGTCCCGCGGGCGAACCGGTGTTCACCGCGAACATGGCGTCGACGTCCTCGGGCGTGGAGACCCCGTCGGCGACGACGGCCAGGGACTCGCGCTTGATGGCCGCCCAGATGCGGTTGAAGATGAACCCGGTCGACTCCTTGCGCGCGACGAACGGGCGGACGCCGTAGGTCGGCAGGACCTCGAGCAGCAGGTCGATGACCGCGGGGTCGGTCTCGCCGTCGCTCATCAGGTCGACGGCGTTCTGCGCCGGCGGCATGTAGAAGTGCATGTTCAGCACGCGCTCGGGGTGCTCGACCTCGTCGATCACGAGTCGGCTCGCGTACGACGAGGAGTTGCTCGCCAGGATCGTGTCCGCCCCGACGGCGCGGTCGAGCTGCCCGAACACCGTCGTCTTGAGGTCGAGGCGCTCCGGGATCGCCTCGACGACGAGCCACGCACCGGCGACGGCCTCGTCGAGGTCGTCGAACGCACGGACGGTGCCGACCGCGCCCCCGTCCCGCGCCGCGGCGAGCGCGGGGAGCTCGCGCTCGACGTACTCGACGGCAGCCGTGCGGACCGGCTCGGCGAGGTCGTACACGCGGGACTCGCCACCGGCGCTGGCGAACACCAGGGCGATGCGGCGACCGAGGGTCCCACCGCCGATCACGGTGACGGGTCGGTTGCGGATGTCGGTCGGCAGGGAGAAGCCCATGGTGTCCTTCGTTCTCGGGTGTAGGTTCGATACACAACGTACTCAATACGGAACGTATCGCAACTCGACAAGGAGTTCCCATGCAGGCCTCGGACGTCCTCCGCCACGCCACCACGCCCCTCACCGCGCCGGTCTACCCGCTGCGCCCGACGCGCTTCACCGATCGCGAGTACTTCAACGTCGTGTACCGGACCGACCCCGACGCCCTCCGCGCCGTCGTGCCGGAGCCGCTGCGGGTCGACACGCCGCTGGTCCGGTTCGAGGTCATGAAGATGGGCGACGTCGACGGCTACGGCCCCTACGTCGAGTCCGGTCAGGCGATCCAGGTCACCCACGACGGCGAGGTCGGCGAGTACCTGCACGCCATGTACCTCGACAACTCCGCGGCGACGCTCGCCGGTCGCGAACTGAGCGCCTACCCGAAGGTGCTCGGCACCCCGGGGTTGCGTGTCGACCAGGGCGCCCTCGTCGGCACGCTGGACCGCGGGTCCGAGCGGGTGGCGACGGCGACCATGGCGTACCAGTGGGAGCCGATGGACCCGGTGGAGGCCGCGGCGCAGATCACGGTGCCGACCTGGATGGTGAAGCTCGTCCCCGACGTGACCACGTCGGGACTGCGGGCCGCCGACCTCGTGCGGACCGAGATCACCGACATCGTCGTGAAGGGGGCCTGGACCGGGCCCGCCCGCCTGCAGCTGTTCGAGCACGCCCTCGCGCCGATGGCCGACCTGCCGGTGCTCGAGGTCATCAGCGCCTCGCACGTCCTGACCGACCTGACGCTCGCGCCGGTGCGGTCCGTGCACGACTACCTGGCCGACCCCCGCCG
>NZ_JANZKM010000048.1:0-11676 GCF_025642935.1 Curtobacterium sp. RIT-PI-V | reverse complement strand
GCCGGTGCTCGCTGCGACGGACGCGGCCGGTTCGACGACCGGTGCGGTCACCCAGGACGGGACGGGACGGCGCGGCCGTTCCGAATCCTGCATGCGATGCGACGCCACTGCGGTGCTCCCTTCGTCGACTGATCCATCGTCAGTTCTAGCGGCAACGGTCGCGGATGTCGCAGCCCCAGTTCCGGGGGCGCCGGTACGTTCGGGGCATGACCGGAATCGAACACCGTCCACTGGGTCCCTCGGGGCTCGTCGTCTCCACCGTCGGCCTCGGCTGCAACAACTTCGGGCGGCCGGGGACCGCCTCCGAGTCGCAGGAGGGCACCGACGCCGTGGTGCGGGCGGCACTCGACGCCGGGGTCACGCTCTTCGACACGGCCGACATCTACGGCGGCCGGCCCGGCATGTCCGAGGAGATGCTCGGCCGGGCGATCGCGGGACGGCGTGACGAGATCGTGCTCGCGACGAAGTTCGGCATGGACATGCAGGGCGCGAACGGCCCGGACTGGGGTGTGCGCGGGTCGCGGCGGTACGTCCGGTTGGCCGTCGAGTCGTCGCTCCGTCGCCTCGGGACGGACTGGATCGACCTGTACCAGATGCACCGTCCCGACGACGTGACGCCGATCGAGGAAACGCTGTCGGTCCTCGACGACCTGGTCCGCGAGGGCAAGATCCGCTACGTCGGCCACTCGAACTTCGCGGGGTGGCAGATCGCCGAGGCCGAGCTGACCGCCTCGATCGCCGGCACGACGGCGTTCGTGTCCGCGCAGAACGAGTACAGCCCGCTCGCCCGTGCCGCCGAGGCCGAGGTGCTGCCGGCCGTCCGCGCCTACGCCCTCGGGTTCCTGCCGTTCTTCCCGCTGTACAACGGGCTGCTGACCGGCAAGTACACGAAGGCCGGGGGGCCGGCCGACGGGCGCCTGTCGACGTCGAAGCCGCAGCTGCTCGAGGACGCCCCGTGGGACGTCCTCGACGACTACCAGCGGTTCTGCGACCACCGCGGCGTCACGATGCTGCAGGCGACGTTCGCGTGGTTGCTCGCGCAGCCGGGGCTGTCGAGCGTCATCGCGGGCGCGACGAAGCCGGAGCAGATCACGCAGAACGTCGAGGCCGGCACCACGTGGGAGCCGACCGAGGACGACCTCGCCGACATGACGGTGATCTTCGACCGGGCGTAGGCGGCGGGCGCCGGGCGCCGGGCGCCAGGCCCGAGTCTCGGGGTGGGCGACAGTTCTCGCGGCGGTCGGCCCGAGGACTGTCGCCCAGCCCGAGTCTCGCCGCGGCGGGGCCGAGACTCGGGGGCGTCAGCGGGTGGCGGCGGAGAGCGCCTCGCGCAGCTGGTCGGCGGTCAGGCGCGGGCCGTAACCGGGGGTGTCCCGCTGGATGCGCCAGCCCTCGGCGAGGGGCCCGGCGTCGACGACGTCGAAGCCGAACTCGTCGATGAGGTCCGCGGTGACCTGCTTCGCCTCGGCGTCGTCGCCCGCGACCACGAGGGCGCGGCGGTCCGGAGTGCCGGCCGGGGTGGCGTGGCCGGTCAGGTCTGCGGCGCCGATGTGGTTGAACGCCTTGACGACCCGGGCGCCGGGCAGGTGGTCCTGCAGCAGCTCGGCCGTCGTCGTCGACTCGTCGTCGAGCGCCGGGATGTGGCCGTCGCGCTCCCAGTAGTAGTTGTTCGTGTCGATGACGACCTTGCCGACGAGCGGTTCCGCCGGGATCGTCTCGATGGCGGCGAGCGGCACCGTCACGACGACGACCTCGCCCGCGGCGGCTGCTTCGTCGCGGGTGGCCGCACGGGCCTGGTCGCCGAGTTCGGCCACCAGGTCGGTCAGGGTCTCGGGGCCGCGTGAGTTCGCGATCACGACCTGGTGGCCGTGCTGCACCGCGAGCCGTGCGAGTTGGGAGCCGATGTTGCCTGCGCCGATGATGCCGATCGTTGTCATGGTGTCCATCCAACGCTCGGCGGCCACGAGCATTCCCGGTGGGGCACCTGCGCCCCGGGCGGAGCATGATGGCGGCATGGACCACGAGTTCCGCGACGAGACCGACCAGGACCGCTACGCGATGTACGTCGGCGGCGAGCTCGTGAGCGTGCTCGACTACCGCGAGAACGGCGACGCGATCGCGTTCCCGCACACGTACACGGTTCCGAAGCACCGCGGGCACGGCTACGCGGCCGAGCTCGTCGAGTACGCGGTCGCCGACGTCGAGACGAACTCGACGAAGCGGGTCGTACCGATGTGCTGGTTCGTCGGCAAGTGGTTCGACGAACACCCCGAGAAGTCAGACCTGCTCATCCGTAGTGCCGCGGACTGAGCCGACGCGAGGAGAGCGCCCCATGCCCACCATCACCCCCTTCCTCTGGTACGAGGACCAAGCCGAGCAAGCCGCCCGGTACTACGTCGACCTGTTCCCCGGCAGTTCGGTCGACAGCGTGGCGAAGACCCCGGACGGCGCGACCCTGGTCGTCGAGTTCACGTTGCTCGGGCAGCCGTACCGGGCGATGAACGGCGGACCCGGACACCCGCACACCGACGCCGTCTCGTTCCAGGTCGACGTCGACACCCAGGACGAACTCGACCGCATCTGGGACGCCCTGCTCGCCGACGGTGGGAAGCCGAGCATGTGCGGCTGGTTGTTCGACCGCTGGGGTGTCGCCTGGCAGGTGACCCTGTCGATGATGGGCGAGCTCATGACCGGGTCGGGCGATCCCGAGGCGAACGCCCGTGTCTTCCAGGCGATGATGACGATGCAGAAGCTCGACATCCCCGCACTCCGGGCCGCAGCTGCAGGTCACTGAGCCCGAACCTCGCGTACCGCCCGGTATGGTGTCGGCACGGAAGACCGCCGGCCGGCGCCGGCACCGACAGGCTGGAGCCACGATGGACCACCCGAGCTCCGGGATCCGGAACAGCGAGATCGGCCGGGCGTACACCGAGCTCGCCCGCATCACCCGACGCGCGAGCATCCGTGCCCGCGGGTCCGACCAGGCGCTGAGCGTGGTCGACCAGTCCCTCGTCGACTTCGTGGTGCAGCACCCCGGCTGCATGGCCATCGACATCGCCCGGTACCTCCGCCTGAACCGTTCGACGATCTCGCGGCAGCTGTCCGGGCTGCTCGCGACGAAGCTCATCGAGACGACCGACGGCGGCACCGGCAACGCGAAGCCCCTGGTGGTGACGGACGCCGGTCGCACCGCGCTCGAGCGCTCCGTGCAGCTGCACCGCGACGCGCTGGAGGAACGGCTCGCCGGCTGGTCCGACGACGACATCGCCCTGCTCGCCGGACTGCTCGAGCGGCTCGGCGCCTCGGACGAGGCCGGGCTGCCGATGCCCGGACGAACCCCGACGTGACCACGTCGTTCGTCCTGCTCTCCGACACGCACCTGCCGAAGCGGGCGAAGGACCTCCCCGCGGCGCTCTGGGCGGACGTCGACGCCGCCGACCTGGTGGTGCACGCGGGGGACTGGGTCGACCTCGACACCCTCGACGCCGTGCAGGCCCGATCCCGCCGGTTCGCGGGCGTGCGCGGCAACAACGACGGCCCCGAGTTCGACGACCGCCTGCCGCTCGTCGCGCGCTTCGCGGTCGAGCACCTGCGGTTCGCGCTGGTGCACGAGACCGGTGCGGCGACGGGCCGGGAGCGCCGCATGGCCGCCGAGTACCCCGACGTCGACGTGCTCGTCTTCGGGCACTCGCACATCCCGTGGGACACCGTCGCACCGTCCGGGCTGCGGCTGCTCAACCCCGGCTCGCCGACCGATCGCCGTCGGCAGCCGGACTTCACGTGGATGCGCGGGACGGTGACGGGCGCGGACCTGGCCGTCGAGCTCGTGCGCCTGCCGCCGCCCCCGCGCTGAGGGACCCAAGGCGCCGAGACTCGGGCCAGGCGACAGTTCTCGGGCCCGGGGCCGCGAGAAGTGTCGCTCACGCCGAGACTCGGGCCTCCGGAACCGTCAGCGGCATCTCGAAGAACGCCAGCTCCCACTCGGTCGAGCGGCGGAACGCCCGCGCCATCCGTCCCCGCTCGGACGGGGTCGCTGATGCCGCCATCTCCTCGACCAGCCGGGTCGCCTCGGCACTCGACGCCGCGAAGCCCGGGTCGCCGTAGGCCGTGATCCAGTCTGCGAACGCGTGCCCGTCCGGCGCCGAGCCGAGCTGCGACCCCACCCAGGCGTAGACCCGGAAGCAGGGGAGCACCGCTGCGGCGAGCACGGCCGCCGACCCGGAGTCCGCCGCCTGCTGCAGGTGTGCGAGGTACCCGGCACAGGTCGGGTGGACGGGGTCGTCGGCGTGGGTGCCGGCGAGGCGTCGGTGGTGCAGGTCGCGGGCCTCGGCGGCGCACCCCTCGGACGCCGCCGTCCAGAAGGCCGCAGCCGCAGGACCGCGACCAGCGCCGGCAGCCGCAGCGCCGGCAGCCGCAGCGCCAGTACCAGCGGCGGCAGCGCTCGCCGCCAACGCGGCCAGGTGCTGCTCGTAGGCCCGCAGGTAGTGCACGTCCTGCGCGAGGTACCCGGCGAACACGTCCGCGTCGAGCGTCCCGTCGCGCAGCCCGACCAGGAACCCGCACTCGATCGTGGCCTGCAGCACGGCGCTGACGTCGGACCACCACACGTCGGTGAAGGGGACCACGGGCAGCAACGCTCGGATCACGGCGCCGTGGTCGATCGGCCCGTTGCCGGACCCGACCTCCAGGGCGTCGGCTCCGCGCAGGGCCGCCGTCAGCCAGGGCTTCGCCACCCCGACCGCGAGTTCCCAGTCCCCGTGCCGAGCGGCGAGCGTCGCGATCGCACTCGACAGGGAGCACCCGGTGCCGTGCGTGTTGGCCGTTCCGACGCGGGGAGCGGTGAACCGCCGAGCGGACCCCGACGGTGACACGAGCACGTCGTCGGAGGTCGGCCCCGCGTCGTGCCCGCCCTTCGCCAGCACGAGCACGTCCCACGTCGACGCCACGAGCCGCGCAGCGTCCAGCGACGACAGCGACGCCGGCGCCGGAGCCCCCGCCAGCTCCGCCAACACCTGCAACTCGGCCCGGTTCGGCGTCACCAGGTCGGCCAGCCCGAACAGCGCCCCCATCGCCGCGGCTGCGTCCTCGTCGAGCAACCGGTCACCACTCGTCGCCACCATCACCGGGTCCACCACGACCACGGGCGGCCGGTGCTCCCGCAACCAGTCCGTCACGACGCGGACGACCGGTGCCGTGCCGAGCATCCCGATCTTCACGGCGTCGATCGTCACGTCGTCCGACACCGCGTCGAGCTGCTCCCGCAGGAACGCGACGTCCGGCACGTGCACCGAGCGCACCCCGTGCGTGTTCTGCGCGACGAGGGCGGTGATCACGCCCATGCCGTACCCGTCGTGCGCCGCGATCGCCTTGAGGTCGGCCTGCAGCCCGGCGCCGCCCGTCGGATCGGTCCCGGCGATGGCCAGGACGCGCGGGACGCTCACGACTCCGCCCCGTGGTGCGACGAAGCCCCCGACGGGAGGAACGGATCGCCCGCCGCGAGCCGCCCCGGCTCCGCCCCGTGGCCGGGTCCAGGGCCCCACGCGGCCACGTACGCGGCCGCTGCGGACCCGGGATCGGCTGCGGCGCAGATGCCCGACACGATCGCGACCCCGGCTGCGCCCGCCGCCCGGAGCGGCGCGACGTCGTCGAGGGTCACCCCGCCGATCGCCACGCACGGCAGGTCCGTCGCCGCCGCGAGCCGGGCGAACCCGTCGTGCCCGAGCGCCGGCGGGTGGTCGGCCTTCGTGGTGGTGGGGTGCACGACCCCGACGCCGAGCAGGTCCACGGTGCCGCGGGGCAGCCGGGCGACGACGGCCAGGTGCTCCGGGGTGTTCGCGGTCAACCCGACGTGCGCGTCCGGCCCGAGCAGGGCACGAGCAGCGGTCACCGGCACGTCCGACTGGCCGAGGTGCACCCCGGCGACCCGGTGTCCCGCGTGCCGAGCGGCGAGGGCGACGTCGAGCCGGTCGTCGACCACCACGCTCGCGCGGTCGCCCACGGCATCGGCGACGGCAGCAGTCAGTGCCAGGAGGTCCCGTGCCGAGGCGTCCTTGTCGCGCACCTGCACGATCCGGACCCCGGCGTGCACCGCGGCGCGGACCACTCCGAGCACACCGACACCGTGCCGGTCAGCCAGGGCGCCGTCGGTGACCAGGTACACGCCGAAGTCCCCCGGCAGCCCGCTCATGCCGGCACCACCAGGGACGCGGGCTCGGCCTCGACCGTGATCCGGGCTTCGCGGACGACGTCCTCGGGGGTGAGCGACGCCAACCGGTCGAGGAACAGCGGCTGGAAGGTGCCGGGACCGCCGGCCTCGCGGGCGGCGAGCTCCGCGGCGATCGTGTGCACCGCGGTCGCCGCGACGGCGGCCGCACCGGCGTCGTCGGGCGCGACCGACGTGAACGCGGCGACGACCGCGCCGAGGGCGCACCCGCCCCCGGTGATCCGCGTCAACAGCTCGGTGCCGTTCGCGACCCGGACCACACCGGTGTCCGGCGCGACCAGCAGGTCGACGGGACCCGACACGGCCACCGCGGCCACGAGCCTCCCGGCCGCCTGACCGGACACGGCGTCGACCGCAGCCGCACGGGCGTCCTCGGTACCCACCGTGCTGTCGACACCGCGGCCACCGGCCGACGTGCCGAGCAGGGCGAGGACCTCGGAGGCGTTGCCGCGCAGCACCGTCGGGTGCAGCGCGAGCAGGTCGCGGGCCAGGGCGGTGCGCACCGGCAGGGAGCCGACCGCGACGGGGTCGAGCACCCAGGGGGTCCCGGCGTCGCGGGCGGCGTGTGCGGCCTCGAGCGACGCGACCCGGGGTTCGGCGTGCGGGGTGCCGGTGTTCACCAGCAGGGCGTCGGCGACCCGGGCGAACGGTCCCGCCTCGGTCGCCACGTCGACCATCGCGGGCGAGGCCCCGAGGGCGAGCAGCACGTTCGCGGTGACGTTCTGCACCACGGTGTTCGTGATGCACTGCACCAACGGGCTCCGGGTACGGACGGCCTCGAGCAGTTCGGCGGTTCGGTGGGCCCAGGCAGGGGAGGGCGCAGCGGTTTCCATGGACGATCCCTTCGCGAGTACGAGCTCGAGCAGGTTCGACGGGTGTGATCTCAGCCGCTGGTTGCGGCACCCCGTGTCTCGATCGACACCGTACACGAGCGGCTGCGTCCTGCCACGGACCGTCGTCTCCGGTCACATGTCCGGCCCCGTGTGACAGGGTTGACGGGTGCCAGACTCCACGCCTCCCGGACCGCCACCAGGCCCCCGCGACCCCGGCGACGCCTGGGCGGTCGGTCCCGACGGCACCAAGGCCTGGGGGCTCTTCGGCGCCGCGGGATTGCTCGTCGACGACGGCGCCGGACGCGTGCTCCTGCAGCACCGCGTCGAGTGGAGCCATCACGGAGGCACGTGGGGCATCCCCGGCGGCGCACGCCACCAGGGCGAGGACGCCGTCACCGGAGCACTCCGCGAGTCCGCCGAGGAAGCCGGTGTGCCGCACGACGGCGTCGACCTGCGCCACACCGCACTGCTCGACCTCGGGTTCTGGACCTACACGACCGTGGTGGGGCGTGCCGCGCGGCCGTTCGAACCGGTGATCGCGGACCGCGAGAGCCTCGCCCTGTCCTGGATCCCCGTCGACGAGGTCGACGACCTGCCGCTGCACCCCGGGTTCGGGGCGTCGTGGCCGGCACTCCGCGCGTCGATCACCACCACCCCGCACGTCGTCGTCGACGCGGCGAACGTCGTCGGCAGCGTGCCCGACGGCTGGTGGAAGGACCGGGCGGGAGCCGCTGCACGCCTGCTGTCGTCGGTGACGGCGCTCGCCGTGTCCGGGGTGACCGCCGACGTGCTGGCGCTGCCGTTCGCCCGGTGGTGGCCGCGGTGGACGGTGGTGCTCGAGGGCGAGGCCCGGGCGGCCTCCGGGTCGTCGGACGGCGCACTGCCCCGTGCACTCGACGTCGTCGCAGCGCCGGGTTCGGGGGACGACGCCGTCGTGGACGCCGCTCGTGCCGCCGTCGAGGCCGGTGTCGGTCCCGTCGTGGTCGTCACGGCCGATCGCGAGCTCCGTGCGCGCGTCGAGGCGCTCGGTGCCGTGGTGCACGGGCCGTCCTGGCTGCGCGACCAGTTCTAGCGGCGGACGACCCTGCGGCAGGCCCCCGCGCGCCGCCCGCGCCGCCCGCGCCGCACGACCGAGAGGCCGGGCCGCGCCTACGCCGTCGGCAGGTACCGCCGTGACGACACGAGCACCGCGCACCACGACACGACGCCGAGCCCGACGATCACCCAGAGGACGACGGGCAGCGCG
This sequence comes from Curtobacterium sp. RIT-PI-V, assembly GCF_025642935.1. Lineage (NCBI taxonomy): Bacteria > Bacillati > Actinomycetota > Actinomycetes > Micrococcales > Microbacteriaceae > Curtobacterium > Curtobacterium sp. RIT-PI-V. The sequence goes on along the minus strand of NZ_JANZKM010000048.1, from coordinate 3,374 downwards.
ACGACGTTCGCGATCGCCGCGATCACGGCGGGCGCCAGGAACCCCGCGTACGCCGCCGCGTAGAACACCCCGGTCAGTCCGGCCAGGTCGCGGGACCCGGCGATCCGCTGCACCTCGAGCAGCGACGACACCAGGGCGAGCCCGATCCCGACGCCGATGACGACGTTCGCGACGAGTCCGACCACGACGGACTGCAGCTCGATCGCGACGACGACCACGGCGATGCCGGCGGTCATGCACGCCAGGGCCGTCGTGAGTCCGCGGGCCGAGGTCAGCGAGTGCACGCGCCGCGCGAGCGGTTGGACCGCACTGGACACCCCGAGGGCGACGACGGTCGCGGCGGTGGCGAACATCAGGCCCCACGCGCCGGTGGCTCCGGTGAGCCGGGTCGGCAGGTAGCCGTACCCGATCGCCGCCGAGCCGAAGATCCACGGGGCGGTGACGAGCACCACGCGGGTGAACCGTCGGTGCCCGGCGCTCGGCACCCGCAGCTGGCGCCACCACGGACCGGGGACCCCGCCGGAGCGGTTGGTCTCGGGGGTGCGCCAGACGACGACGGCGAAGGGCAGTGCGACGACGATGTGGACCAGGAAGGGCAGCACCTCGGGGATCGGCCCCCACTGTGCGATGAGCCCGGCCACCAGCGCGCCGGACGCCGAGCCGAGCGTGAACGCCAGCGAGGCCCGGCGGGCACCGGACCCGGCGTCGGCGGTGGGGTCGAAGCGTCCCTGCGACAGCTCCTTCACCCAGCTGTTGCCGACGGCCATCGCGATGCCGACGGTGATGCCGGAGAACAGCCGCCCGGCCGCCAGGAACCCGGGGCCGAGCGGTCCGAGCGCGAGCAGTCCGCTGCCGACGACGGCGGACACGATGGCGGCGAGCATGAGGGGCCTGCGGCCGTGCCGGTCGGACAGCGACCCGGCGACGAGCAGCGCCGGCGCGAGGCCGAGCACGTAGACGCCCAGGAAGACGTTGACGACGACCGACGAGTAGTGCTCGCGGCCCTCGTACATGAGCAGCAGGGGCGAGAACTGGTTGCCGCCCCACGAGCAGACGAACACCGCGCCCCACACGGCGACCCAGGGCAGCACGCGCGCCGAGGGGACGGACAGCGAGCCGGTGGTGGGGATGCTCCCCGTCGCGCTCACAGGGCACCCCGGTGCGAGGCGACGTGGGCGTGCAGGACCTCGGCGTAGCGGGCCGCGTCGCCCGCCGCCAGGGCTGCCGCGAGGGCTCGGTGGTCGTCGAGCGAGGCCTGCAGCTGCGACGGCTGCACCCGCATCAGCTGGTGTCGGAGGCGGTTCTGCCGGTCGCGGAGCGTCTGTGCGAAGCGCACCGCGATCGCGTTCCGCGACGCGCCGATCACCGCACCGTGGAACGCCGCGTCGACCTCGATGAACCGGTCGACGTCGCCCGTCACGACCGCCTGCTCCTGCTCCGCCAGCATGGCCTGGAGGCCCGGGGTGACGTCCGCCACGCGGCCGTCGGTCACGACGCGGGTCGCCGCCGTGGCCTCGATCGCCTCGCGCATCTCCAGCACGTCCGCCGCCTCGTTCGGGGACATCGGGCGCACCACCGCACCCTTGCGGGACTCCAGGGTGAGCAGGTCCTCGGCGGCCAGGCGGAGGAAGGCCTCGTGCACAGGGGTGCGGGACACCCCGATCTCCTGGCACAGGGCGTTCTCGCTGATCGCGGTGCCACCGGGGAGGTCGCCGCGGATGATCGCCCGTTTGACGTGGTCGTACGCGCGCTCGGATGCGGCTTGGGTCGTCGTGTGCTGCTCCACGGTCGTCGATCGTACGCTCTTGCATGCAACGCTGCATGCCGTCATGTGACGTGTTGTTCACACCACCGGCTCACACACGGCGGCACACGTCGATACGCTGGCCGGACGTCAACGGAGACGCACACACAGGAGGTTCCCCATGGAGCGGATCACCAGGGCCGACGACCGAGTCCACCGCCCGGCCGGACCGTGGACACCGACCGTCCACCGGCTGCTCGCACACCTGCACGAACAGGGGTTCGTCGCGGCGCCGGAACCGATCGAGCACGGCGACACCCTCGAGACGGTGACGTTCGTCCCCGGGGTCGCGGGGGAGTACCCGTGGACCGAGGACGTCGCGAGCGAAGCCGCCCTCGTCACGAGCGCCCGACTGCTCCGGCAGTTCCACGACGCCGCGGCCACGTATCCGCTCGACGCAACACGCGACCTCTGGTCACAGGCGGTCCGTGCCCCCGTCGAGACGATCGTGCACGGCGACTTCGCGCCGTACAACTGCGTCTACGACGGCATCCAGGCCGTGGGCCTCATCGACTTCGACACCGCACACCCCGGACCACGGGTCTGGGACGTCGCGAGCGCCGTGTACCGGTTCGCCCCGTTCACCACCGGCGCCGTCGAGGGCCTGACCGCCCCGGACCTCGACGACCGGCTCACCCGAGCCGCCGAGTTCTGCCGCGCCTACGACCTCGACGACCGCTCCCGCAGCGTCCTGGTCGAGACGATGACCGCGTCCCTCGTCGCGATGGTCACCACCATGGAGACCGAGGCCGCCGCCGGCAACCCGAAGTTCGTCAGCGACCTGGCGCACGGGCACGCCGACCTGTACCGGGCGGACGTCGCCTACATCGAGCAGCACGCCGACGCCATCGCCGCCGCCGTCGCGTGACCCCGACCCCTGCGCAGCTCCGCGCGATGCGGCTCGCCGCGCAGGGGATCGCCGTCCCCGATCCCAGCCCCACCGCGACCGTCAAACGGATGACCGCCGTGCAGGGGCAGGACCTCGGCCAGGTCCTCTGGGCCATCGGGGTCCGCACACCCGGGGCGAGTCGTGACGACGTCCGCGCCGCCTTCGACCACGGCGAGCTCGTCCGCTCCTGGCCGATGCGGGGGACCCTGCACGCCGTGCGGCCCGACGACCTGCGGCTCCTGCTCTCCCTGACCGCGGAACGGACCCTGCGCACCATCGCCCGACGCGCCTCCGAACTCGGCATCGACCAGCCCCTGCTCGACCGAGCACGGGACGCCACCGTCGCCGCACTCTCCGGTGGCCGCGCGCTCGTCCGCGACGAACTCTTCGACGAGTACCGCGCCGCCGGCATCGACCCCACCGCCGGCCGCGGCTACCACCTGCTGCTGCAGCTCTCGCAAGAGGGACTCGTCGCCTGGGGGCCCACCGCCCGCGTCGGCCAGGGACTCGTGCTCCTCGACGAGTGGGCACCCGCGGCCGCCGAGGTCCCCGACCGCGACGAAGCACTCCGCCGGGTCCTGCTCGGGTACCTGCGCGGCCGGGGACCCGCCACCGAGGCCGACGCCGCCAGCTGGACGAAGCTCCCGCTCGGCGACCTCCGCCGTGCCCGAGCCGCCGCCG
>NZ_JANZKM010000047.1:0-13291 GCF_025642935.1 Curtobacterium sp. RIT-PI-V | reverse complement strand
AGGCTCGCGCCGGCGGGTGGTGCGGCAGGGCCGCGGGGCGGCCGCGTGGTGCGGCCGGGGGACGGCGCGTCAGTCGTTCGCGGTGCGGTGCCAGTGCAGGACGCGCCGCTCGACGAGCGTGATGAGTCCGAGCAGGACCACGCCCATCACCGCGAGGATCGCGATCGCCGCGTAGACGACGGCGAGCTGGTTCATCGACGACGCCGTGCTGATCACGGTGCCGAGTCCGCCGGTCGAACCCGAGGCGGACAGCTCCGCGACGACCGCGCCGATGATCGACAGCGGGAACACGATCCGCAGGGCTGCGAACACGAACGGCAGGGCGTTCGGGATCCGCAGGTGCACGAGCATCTCGAACCGGGAGGCATCGATCGTCTTGTACACCTGCAGTACGGGCTGCGGAACGGACCGCAGGCCGGCGGCGGTGTTGATCAGGATCGGGAAGAAGCAGATGAGCGCCGTGATGACGAGCTTCGGCAGCGGCCCGAACCCGAACGCCACCACCAGGGCCGGGGCGATCGCGACGAGGGGCGTGACGTTCAGCACGATGGCGATCGGCATGACCGCACGGCGGACGATCGGCAGCTCACTCGTCAGCACCGCGAGCACGAAGGCGGCGAGGAACCCGATTGCCAGGCCGACGAGTGACTCCGCCAGGGTGATGCCGGCGTTCTGCAGGTAGTAGGGCAGCTGCGTGGCGAGGGTCTCCCCCACCGCGGGCAACGGCGGCAGCAGGTACGGCATCGCCGTCGCGCCGATCTGCCAGAGCACCGCCAGGACGGCGAGCATCACGACGAGGGGCAACCAGACGGTCGGTCGGAGCCAACCCGGCACCGGTCGACGGGCAGAGCGTCGCTCGGCGTCGGCCGTGGTGGCGGTCGCGGCGGGCGTGGAGGTGGTGGTGGCGCTCATGGTCCCGTCTCCCTCAGGCCGCATCGGTCATGCGCCAGGCGCTGTGCAACCGGGTCCGGACCAGGTCTTCGTACTCGTGGAACCGCTGTTCCTCGAACAATCGCTGGTTGCGCGGGCGGGGCAGGTCGATGTCGATGACGTCGACGATCCGTCCGGGGCGCGGCGCCATCACGACGACCGTGTCCGACATCCGGACGGCTTCGGACACCGAGTGCGTCACGAAGAGCACCGTCGTGCGCAGCTCGTCCCACAGGTCGAGCAGCTGGTCCTGCAGGCTCTCGCGGGTGAACTCGTCGAGCGCCGAGAACGGCTCGTCCATCAGCAGGACGTCGGGGCGCAGGCCGAAGGCCCGGACGATCGCGGCGCGCTGCTGCATGCCGCCGGACAGCTGCGCGGGGAGCTTGTCCATCGCCTCGCCGAGTCCTGCCATCCGCAGGAGTTCGCGCATGTCCGGGCCGGCGCCGGTGCCGCGCTCCTCGAGGTCCTCGATGGCGGCGCGGCGGCGACCGGCGCCCGGGTTCACGCGCCCGGCGAGCGAGACGTTCTGCAGCACGGTGAGCCAGGGCAGCAGTGCCGGCGCCTGGGGCACGAGTCCGATGAGCTTCGCCGCGCAGGCCTGGGCCGGCGTGACACCGTGCACCCGGACGTCACCGCTGTCGGCGGGCTCGAGCCCGGCCACCAGGCGGAGCAGCGTCGACTTCCCGCAGCCGCTCGGGCCGATGAGCGAGACGAACTTCCCGGGCTCGATCGTCAGCCGGGCGTCGTCGAGCGCGACCATGGCGCTCGGGCCGCTGCCGTACACCTTGCGCACCGCGTCCACGCGGACCGCTGATGTGGTCATCCGTTCCTCCATACCGTCGGCGAGCACGCAGGCTCGGTCTCGTATGGCGGAGAGCGTGCGTCGCGAGCTCGGGTTGGTCTGCGACGCGGAAATCCGCTGCTGGTGACGAGGTTAGGACGCCCGTGTTACGGAGTCGGACCACATGTGTTGCGAACGTGTGAACGAGTGCGCGGGTCGGGTCGGCTGGGCTCAGCGCGGTGACGGTACCGCGGTCTGCCCGTCCCAGAGCAGCACCTCGACACCGAGGTCCTCGGCGGCCACCGCCACCCACCCGGCGAGCGCCCTCGCTGCGGGTTCGGCGACGACGAGCACGGCCCGCTCCACGCCGGGGACCGACCGCCGCAGCCACAGCAGCTTGAACAGGTCCGCCATCACCTTGTTGCGCCAGGCGGGCTTGTAGGCGCCCTGGTTCGCGACGAGCTGCACGACGACGTGGTCGGCGTCGTCGATGCCCTCGACCTCGACCCGGGCGCGGTCGAGCACGACCGTGCGCGGGCGGAGGACGAGGCCGAGGGCAGTGCCGGTGTGCTCGAGCATCCGGCGTTCGACGGAGTCGGGGGCGAACCGGCCCCACTCGGAGCGCGCGACGGGGACCTCGGTCATGTCGGCAGTGTAGGCGGGCCAGCCGCTCCGGATCGACCGGCGCGTCAGACCGACCGCGCGGCCGCCTCGAGGGCCTCGGCCGCTTCCCCGGCGCGCACGATGTCGCTGTCGCTGACCGACCGCGCGTTGTACTCGGCTTTGGTCTTCACCGCCAACAGCACCTCGAGGTGCTTCGCGACCGACTGTCCAGCAGCCGCACGCAGCACGGGTACCGCTTCGTCGTGTGCTCCCGATCGCGAGTACTCGCCGGTCCGAGCGACGCAGATCGCGTCAGCCGCGGCGATGCCGCTGAGGACGCACTGCGTGACGAACGCGTTCGCGAACTGCGATCCGGCACCGAAGACCCCTGCATCACCGCCGAGCGCGCGGAGGGCCTCTGCCGCGTCGAGGAACTCCGTCGCCTTGGCGAGCCGACCCCTCCGGAACGACTCGTCGCCCGGTGCGGTGGTGCCAGTTCGCGGGGTCATCCAGTCAGGGTACGGAGCTTCCGGGACAGCCATCGACCATCGCCTGCGATGGGAATCCCGTCCCCGGCGACCGATGCGAGGAGCGGGTCGATGCCGTCGATCTCGTCCTCGTCGAAGAGGACCGGCCGCACGGCGTTCCCGGTCCACCGACCGGCCGCACGGCACACCGCGTGGATCTGGTCCTCTGCCTCCGCACGTCGGCCGCGCTCGACGATGAAGCAGACATCGAGGTCGCTGTCCGGCCGCATCTCACCACGGGCGCCGGATCCGAAGAGCGCGGCGTACACGAGGGGGATCGGTCGACAGCCCGATCGGAGTCGTTCGAGGAACGCGCGCCGGAGATCGGCCAGAGCGGTGATCGCATCGGCGGCGAGGTGTTCCCGGTTCAGGCTGAACGACTTCGTCCGTCCGGTCCGGTGCCCGTCGACGACACCCTGCTCGACCAGCCGATCCGCACTGTTCCGGACCCCGGCGTACGACCGGTCCGGCACCAGGCTGCAGATGTCCGCGATCGTCATCGGTCCTGGCGCTCGTGCCAGGACGGCGAGCACATCGCCGTCCACGGAGGTGGTCACCGTCGCGAAGGGGGATTGCAACTGCATCGGGACCTCCGATCGATACGAGTAGAAATCTACCACTTCTAGTAGATTTCTACTCGTATCTGAGCATTTTCGTCAGACGACCGACCACCCACCATCGCTGGGCAGCACGGCGCCGTTCACGTTGGCGGAGTCGTCGCTGAGCAGCCAGGTGATGGCCGCGGCGAGCTGCTCCGGCTGCGCGACCGGCGGGATCGCGACCTGCATGATGGGCCCGACCCGGCTGGCGGCGTACTCGCTGCGCATCGGTGCCTCGATGTTCGTCGCGACCGCACCCGGCGCGACCGCGTTCGCCCGGATGCCCTGCGGCCCGTGGAAGAACGCCACGCTCTTGGTGAACCCGGCGATCGCGTGCTTCGACGCCGTGTACGCGGCACCCGCTGCCGAGGCACGGAGTGCGGCCTCGGACGCGACGTTCACGACGGCGCCGCGGCCGGCGGCGATCATGTGCGGGAGGACGGCGCGGGTGAGGCGCATCGGTCCGGTGACGTTGACGCTGAAGACGCGGTCCCAGGTGGCGTCGTCGACCTCGCTCGGCGGCAGGAAGGCATCCATGATGCCGGCGACGTTCGCCAGACCGTCGATGCGATCGCCCGCGGCAGCGATGAGCGCGTCGATGGTCTCGGTCGAGGCGACGTCCCCGACGACGGTCTCGAGTTCGAGGCCCTCGAGTTCGGAGCGGAGCACGTCGAGGCGTTCGGCGACGACGTCGGTCGCGATCACCCGTCCGCCCTCGTTCGCGATGCGCGTCGCCGTGGCGCGTCCGATGCCGGAACCCGCCCCGGTGACGATGATGGTCCTGCCGGTGAAACGTCCGGCGGTGCTGTCGGTCATGTCGTCTCCTCACTGAGAGGCGCTCGCTGCGCCACGATGGTTATAGCACTCAGTGCCGAAAGGACTCCATGCACGCGACGGGACGCCCCCGCACGATCGACCCGGACGCGGTGTCCCTCGTGGCGCTCCGGCTGTTCGACGAGCAGGGCTTCGACGACGTGTCGATGGACGACGTCGCCGCAGCTGCCGGCGTGAGCCGCCGGTCGTTGTTCCGGCTGTTCCCGAACAAGGCGGCGCTCGTCTGGGGCGGGCTCGACGAGTTCGCCTCGCGGTTCGGTGACGCACTCCGACAGCGGCCGGCCACGGAGTCGTCGCCGGTCGCCCTGCGCGCGGCCTACCGGATCGGCGCGACCTTCCCCGACGACGCCGTCGAGGTCACCCGCCACCGACTCCGCGTCATCCGAGCGAACCCCTCGCTCGAACACGTCGGCGCGGCCACGGTCACGAGCCTGACCGACGCGATCATCCGGTTCGTGGCCGAGCGGGACGGCGCGACGCCCGACGACCTCGCGGTGTCGGTGCGCGCGCACGCCCTGGCGGCCGCGGCGAGCGCGGCCCTCACCTGGTGGGCGCTGCACGGCGACGGCCGTCCGGAGGACGTCGTGGACCGCGCCCTCGCCCTGCTCACCTGAGACGCGCCCCGGACGCGAGCACCGGACGGACGGGTTCAGCCCATCGCGCGCTTCCCACGGACGTCGCGCGACAGCGCGTCGATGCGCGCCACCTCGTCGTCAGAGAGCCGCACCTCGGCAGCGGCGACGTTCTCGGCGACGCGTCCGGGGTTGCGCGATCCGGGGATCGGGACCAGATCGGCGCGCTTCGCCAGGATCCAGGCCAACGCGAGCTGCGAGAGCGAGACGCCCTTCGCGTCGGCGATCTCGGTGAGTGCAGTGACGACGGCGACGTTCGCATCGAAGTGCTCCGGCGCCCACCACTCGAGCTGCTGGCGGATGTCGTCGGCCGCGTACGCGCTCGCAGGCTGCACTGCGCCGCTCAGGAAGCCGCGCGCCAGCGGCGAGTAGGCGACGACGCCGATGCCGAGCTCGTCGACGAGGGGGAAGAGCGCCTCGGACTCCCGCGAGAAGACGGAGTACTCGGTCTGGAACGCCGAGATCGGGTGGACAGCGTGCGCACGGCGGATCTGGTCGGCATCGGTGTTCGACAGGCCGAGGTACCGGACCTTGCCAGCCTGCACGAACTCCTGCATCACGCCGACGACGTCCTCGATCGGGACGGCCGGGTCGTGGACGTGCTGGTAGAGCAGGTCGATCGAGTCGGTGCCGAGGTTCTGCAGGCTCGCGTCCACCACCTGGCGGATGTGCTCCGGTCGGGAGTCCGGTGCGTACGCCTCGGGGGTGAACCCGAACTTCGTGGCGATCGTCACCTCGTCGCGGATCGGGGCGAGCGCCGCGCCGAGGAGCCGCTCGCCGGTCCCCCAGCCGTACAGCTCGGCGGTGTCGAAGTGCGTGACGCCGAGTTCGTGGGCGTGCCGGATCGCGGCGACGGACTCGGTGTCGTCGCCGGGTCCGTAGGCGAACGTGGTGCCCATGGCGCCGTAGCCGATGGCGCTGACGGTGAGGCCCTGTCGGCCGAGGGTGCGTTGCTGCATGGTGCCGTCCCTTCGTGACGTGTGGTGGTCATGCGATTGGCACTGTACGCCACGATTGTCAGAGTCTGACAACCTGGACCGAAGATGACGTCGCGGTACGATCGGTCCGTGAGCGACGTGCGAACCGGCCTGCGGGACATCACCCGCGACGCCGTCCGCGCGCGCATCGCCGCCGTGGCACTCGAGCGGTTCGACACCGACGGGTTCGAGAACGTCACCGTGGAACAGGTCGCCACCGAGGTGGGGATCTCGGCGCGGAGCTTCCACCGGTACTTCCCCGCGAAGGAGGACGCCGTCATCGGCGACCCCGCGCGACACCGGGACGCCCTCGCCGAGGCGTTCCGGTCGCGGTCGACGACCCAGCCGGTGTGGCCCGCGCTGCGCGAGGCGTTCGCCGAGATGCTCGAGCGCGGCAGCACCGACGACCCTGAGACCGGACGACGATCCGTCCGCGTGATGACGAGCACGACGTCGCTGCGCGCACGGAACCTCGAGAAGCACCAGGCCTGGGCGGACGTCCTGACGCCCCTCGTCGTCGAACAGCTCCACGGGCCCGACGCCGAGCTGCGCGCACGAGTCCTCGTGCAGGCCGCCCTCGGGTGCTTCGACGTGGCGATCACCACCTGGGCCACGGGCGACGACCCCGACGCGGCCCGGATCCTGCGACGCGCGTTCGACGGCATCGCCCCGAGCGCCTGACGAGCGGACGCGCGCCGTCGTCCGGCGGTATCGTCCGGGCATGAACGTCACCGGACCGTCGCCGTACTTCCAACTCGCCGGCACCGCCAGGCGGGCCCTCGAGCACTGGCGAGGGGTCTTCGGCGGCGAGGTCCAGATCGCGACCTACGCCGACTTCTCACGGACCGACGGCCCCGCCGACGCGGTCGCCCACGGGCAGCTCACCGGCGGGCTACAGCTCTTCGCCGCCGACGCGAGCGAGACCGACGAGCCGTTCGCGGCGACCGGCCTGCTGTTCTCGCTCCTCGGGGCCGACGAACCCGACGTCCTGCGGCGCTGGTTCGACGCGCTCGCCGAAGGCGGCACGGTCGTCGACGCCCTGCAGCAACGGCCGTGGGGTGACTGGGACGGCACCGTGCGGGACGCGTTCGGCGTCACGTGGCTGATCGGGTTCGAGGCGTCCGCGCTGGGATGACGGCCGTCCGCGCTGGGATGATGGGCGCATGACCGATCGCCCCGCCGTCCTGTTCGTGTGCGTCCACAACGCCGGACGCTCCCAGATGGCCGCGGGGTGGCTGCAGCACCTCGCCGGTGACCGCGTCCGGGTGTTCTCCGCCGGCAGCGAGCCCGCCGACCAGGTCAACTCCGTCGCGGTGCAGGCCATGGCCGAGCAGGGCATCGACATCGCCGACGCCCGACCGGCAGTGCTCGAGACCGAGACCGTGCGCGAGTCGGACGTCGTCGTCACCATGGGCTGCGGGGACGCCTGCCCGGTGTTCCCCGGCAAGCGCTACGAGGACTGGGACCTCGCCGACCCGGCCGGGCTGGTGATCGAGCAGGTCCGCCCGATCCGCGACGACATCCGGATGCGGGTCGAGCGGTTGATCGCGTCCCTGTAGCCGGTCACTGCTGGTCGGACGGCAGCAGCGGCGCCCAGTAGGCATCCGCGCCGTCGGCCTGCACGGCGTCGCGCTCGAACCGGAAGCCGTAGTCGCGCACGAAGTCGAGCGCGGCGGCCTGCTCGTCCTCGGCGTCGTCGTGCGCGGCGTCGAACAAGTACACGCCGTGCCCCATCTTCACGCCCGAGTCGCTGATCACCGTGAGGTCCCAACGCCCCTCCTCGGCGCGTTCGATCCGCACGACGGCGGCCTGTGCAGCGGTGAAGTCAGCCATGGCGTCAGCCTACGGACGGTGCCCCGGCGGCGTTCAGGGTCCGCTGCGCCCACTACGCTGAGCACCGTCACAGGCCCGGACGAGCGGAGAACGAAGTCATGTCAGTCGGATTGCTCGCCGTGGTGGACGACATCCTCTCCGCGGCCCTGAAAGCGAGCGCGAAGACCGCCGGTGTCGTCATCGACGACGCCGCGGTCACCCCGCAGTACGTGCAGGGACTCGCGCCGGCCCGGGAACTGCCGGTCGTCGGGCGCATCGCGCTCGGCAGCCTGTTCAACAAGTTCATCATCATCATCCCGCTGGCGCTGCTGCTCACCGCGTTCGCGCCCCGGGTGCTGCCGTACCTCCTGCTCATCGGCGGGACGTACCTGTGCTTCGAGGGCGCGGAGAAGGTCACCGAGTGGTTCGGCGTCCACCACGGCGCAGGCACCACCGACTCGGTCACCGAACCGAAGCTCGTGTTCGGCGCCATCCGGACCGACCTCATCCTGAGCACCGAGATCATGCTCATCGCCCTGGCCGGCCTCGACCCCGACCTCGGGCTCTGGCCGACGCTCGGTGCCCTCATCGTGATCGGACTCGTCATGACGGCGGTCGTCTACGGTGCCGTGGCCCTGCTGGTGAAGATCGACGACGTCGGTCTGCAGATGATGAAGAACTCGGTCCGCCGGACCCGTCGCACAGGAGCGCGGATCGTGCGGGCGATGCCGACGGTCTTCCGGGTCATCAGCGTCATCGGCACCGTTGCGATGCTCTGGGTCGGCGGGCACCTGGTCATCGCGAACCTCGCCGAGACCTTCTGGCACGGCCCGTACGACCTGTTGCACACGATCGAGCACGCGATCGAGGCCGCGGGCCCGGTGATCACGTGGGTCGTCGACACCGCGGTCTCGGCGCTCGCCGGCGTCGTCCTCGGCATGGTCGTCGTGGCGATCGTCCTCGGCGTCGGTCGCCTCCGCGGGAAGCACTGACTTACACTTCTGTTCCGCCATCGGTACACTTGTGTACATGGCTGAGGAGAGTGTCGCCGAGTTCGCGGTCCGCGCGGGGTTGTCACCGCGACGCGTCCGGGCGCTGATCGAAGGGGGATCGATCCGAGCACGCCAGGTCGGCGGCCAGTGGCTCGTCGACCAATCGTCGGAGCATCGTCCTGCCGCGAGTCGACCGCTCGGTGCACGGATGCGCAGCAACCTGCTGGCCTCGCTCTCCGGTCAGCCGATCGATGGCCTCTCAGCGCCGGAGCGGGTCCGTCTTCGCCGCTACCGGGACGAACTCTTTCGGAGCGCCGAACCGGACCGCATGCTCGGAGCCTGGATTCGCCCGGTCCCTGCACTTCGTCTCCGAGTGGCCGATGCCGACCTCGAGGACCTCGCCGCTGACGGTCGCCTGGTGAAGTCGGGTTTCAGCGATCCCCGCTCGGAGATCGCCGCGGCGGGGCAGCTCGAGGCTCGAGTCGCGGCCGGCGACGCCGATGCACTCCGGCGTGACTACCTCCTCCGCCCGTCCGACCAGCCCAACGTCCTGCTGCACGTATCTGATCAGAAGCCCCCATCGCCGCTTCCGCTCGGGTTGCTCTTGGTCGACCTCGCGGGGCACGACGGAATCCGCGAACGGTCCCGGGTTGCGGAGCTCCTCCAGGCCACGTCGTGACGATCGTCGCTCCGGCCATGACGTCGGCCCAGGCCGCAGCGTGGCACGCGCTGTTCCAGGTCCACGAACGCCACCCGAGTGGATGGGCGCTCGTCGGCGGGCAGATGGTGCATTCGTTGTGCTGGGAGCGAGGCGCCGTTCCGCCCCGGCCAACGCAAGACGCTGACGCCGTGCTCGACGTCCGCGCACGACCGCGGGTCCTCCACGACTTCACCGCCGTGCTCAGCGCGCTGGGGTTCGAGTCTGCCGGCGAAGCACCGCCCGTGCTCGAGGGGACACGTGGCGTGCAACACCGATGGCTGAAGGGCGACGCCCAGATCGACGTCCTCATCCCACGCTTCCTCGGCGAACGAGCGGACAACCGGGTCGGCGTGACGGGTGGTCGGACGATCGCAGCGCCGGGCGGTCAAGGGGCACTCGACCGATCGGAGACGATCGACGTCGAGGTCTCGGGCCGGGCCGGGCGTGTGAACCGACCGACCCTGCAGGGAGCACTGGTCGCCAAGGCGTCCGCGCTCCTCATCGGCGATGGAGCACGTGCGGACCGACACCTGAACGACCTCGCGATCCTCGCGTCGCTCGTCACCAGGCGGGACAGGGTGGGCGAGCGCCTCACCAGGACCGAGGCCGTTCGCGTCCGCTCTGCGCTCGGACTGGTCCTCGACCGGCCGCCGCTCCACCTGAGTGTCGGCGTGGACGCGGCGACGGTGACGGTCGTGCGGGAGCAGTTCGTCACCGGACCGTAGTGACCCGAGTCGGAACACGAGTGTTCCGACGGACCACTCGTCGATCAACTCGTGGTCCGTCGCAGAACCGGTTCGCACCGGCCGCGCGGCCGGATTACCCTGGCGCGCATGGCAACGGTGCGACAGGTCCAGGTGACGTTCGACTGCGCCGAGCCGGAGCGGGTCGCCCGGTTCTGGTGCGAGGTCCTCGGCTACGAGGTCCCTGCTCCCCCGCCCGGGTTCGTCGACTGGCAGGCCTTCAACGCCTCGCTGCCGCCCGAGCACCAGGACTCGGCCTTCGCGTGCGTCGACCCGACCGGCGCCGGCCCGAGGCTGTTCTTCCAACGGGTACCCGAGGGCAAGACGGTGAAGAACCGCGTGCACCTGGACGTCCGGGTCGGCACCGGTCTGGTCGGCGAGGAGCGCCTCGCGGCACTCGACGCGGAGAGCGCCCGCCTCGTCGCACTCGGCGCGACGCAGTTCCGCCGCATGCTCGCGGATCAGGTCGACGAGTCCTGCATCGTGATGCAGGACGTCGAGGGCAACGAGTTCTGCCTCGACTGATCCGCGAGCGCAGGCGGACTCAGACCACCGGCCCGTAGAGCGGCGTCTCCGCCTGGTCGAGCTCGAGCTCGGCGGTCTGCTGGATGAGTGCCAGCAGGTCGGCGTCGAGGCCGGGAGCGAACTCCTCGAGTCGCTCCGGAGCGATGAACGACGGCACGCCGGCAGGGGCCTGCTCGGTCGCGGTCAGGTCCGTGCCGTCCTTCGACGGTGACGCTCCGCGGAAGATCTTGCCTGCCTCCGACGCCCCGTCGAGGTCGAAGCTGTACTGCTTGCTCTGCAGCCCGAGGTCGACGAGTTCCTTGACCTCCGGGAACCGCTCGGCGTTCGTCTTCGGGATCGGCAGCAGGGTCTTCCAGTCGACGCCGAGGGTCTCGAGTGCCTTCGCGTAGGCGTTCTCGTGCGCCTGGTCGCGGACGATCAGGTACGCGATGGTGCTGCGCGCGGTGGGGTTGTCCGTCATCTCGTAGATGCGGCACTTCTGCAGGCGACCGGTGGACTCGAGCATCAGGTTGTAGAGCAGGTCGAGCGGCAGGTTGCCGGAGTTGTAGACGTAGCTGCCGCTCCACGGGTTGCCCGCCGCATCGACCGGCAGAGCACCCTGCGCGCCGACCAGGTAGTGGTGGATGTTGCTCGTGTCGAGCGCGATGTTGAGCGGCGTCGCACCCTTCGCACCCGGCTTGTCCAGCGGGTCGGTGAGCTTGCCGGTGTACTCGGGCGAGCCGTCGAGCAGGCGGGAGATCGTGGTGCCGATGAGCTCGACGTGGCTGATCTCCTCGGTACCGACGCCCTGGATGAGGTCGCGGTACGGCTTCGCCGCCGGGCCCCGGAAGTTCATCGCCTGGAACAGGTACTGCATCATCGTGCGCATCTCGCCGAACTGCCCGCCGAGCCCTTCCTGCAGGGCGTTGGCGGCGGCCGGGTCGGGCTCGCCGTCGGCGATCTCGTTGATCCAGGTCTGTGCGTGGAAGTACATGGACACTCCTTGCTCACCGCGACGGGACCGCCGCGTGCCTCACCGTCGTCCGGCGTCCCTGGCAGACGACACGGGTCGTCCACTCAGCGCGGTATCGTCGTCGGCGCCGCACCGCAGCGCCCGGAAGGACCCCCGAACCGATGACCGCCAGTCACGCCGTCGACACCGCCGCCCTCGACGATCTGCTCGGGCCGGGCCAGGTCCTCCGCGACCCGGCGTCGCTCGAGCGGTACCGCCACGACGATGCCGAGTGGGCCGACTCCACGGCACCGCTCGCCGTCGTCCTCGCACGCAGCACCGACGACGTCGTCGCCACCGTCCGGTGGGCGGCAGCCGCCGGCGTGCGGGTGGTACCGCGCGGCGCCGGGACCGGTCTGTCCGGTGGGGCGAACGCGATGGCCGGATCGGTCGTCCTGTCCCTGGAACTGATGGACGCGGTGCTCGAGGTGAACACCGACGAGCGCTACGCCGTCGCCCAGCCCGGTGTGATCAACGACGCGCTCCGGGCTGCCGTCGCGGAACACGGACTCTGGTACCCGCCGGACCCGGCGAGCTCGGCCATCTCGACGATCGGCGGCAACGTCGCGACGAACGCCGGCGGGATCTGCTGCGTGAAGTACGGCGTCACCCGCGACTACGTGCTCGGGATGACCGTCGTGCTGGCCGACGGTTCCGTGGTGGAGCTCGGGCGCCGCACGGCGAAGGGCGTGGCCGGGTACGACCTGGCTGGCCTGATGGTGGGCTCGGAGGGCACGCTCGGCATCGTCGTGTCGGTCACCGTCAAGCTGCTCCCCCTGGCCGGACGCGACGAACGCGCCGTGATCGGGTACTTCCCCTCGCTCAGCGCTGCCGGGGACGCCGTCGCCGCGATCTCGCGTGCCGGGATCATCCCCGCCGCACTCGAGATCGTGGACCGGACCTGTCTCCGGGCCGTCGACGACTGGATGCACCTCGAGCTGCCGTCCGACGTCGACACCCTGCTGCTGGCCCGGGTCGACGAGCGTGGTGCCGCGGGGGACGAGCTCGCCGACCAGGTCGCAGCGGTCTTCGCGCAGGCCGGCGGGACCGACGTCGAGCGCGCCACGGACCCGGACGACATCGACCGGCTGTTCCAGGCACGGCGACTGGCGTACCCGGCACTCGAGCGGCTCGGCCCGGTGCTCACCGAGGACATCTGCGTGCCCCGCAGCGCGGTGCCCGAGATGCTGCGGCGGATCCAGGCGACCGCGGCAGCGCACGACGTCACCATCGCGAACATCGCGCACGCCGGCGACGGCAACCTGCACCCGCTGATCATCGCTCCGGAGGGCGACGCCGCCGCGAAGGCCCGCGCGAAGGAGGCGTTCGACCAGATCGTCGCGGACTGCCTGGCTCTCGGCGGCACCGTCACGGGAGAGCACGGTGTCGGTCTGCTCAAGCTGCCGGGCCTGCGGCAGGAGCTCGGCGAGCGGGTCCTCGCGATGCACCGGGCCGTGAAGGACGCCCTGGACCCGGCGGGCACCCTGAATCCCGGCAAGGCGTTCTGAACGCACGACGACGACGGACGGGAGGCCCGGTGCCAGCTGGCACCGGGCCTCCCGTCCGTCCACTGGTCGCGCCCAGGGCGCGAAGGTCACAGACCGGTAACAGAGACAGATCGGTCCAATCCGTTTGCCGGAGGCCC
>NZ_JANZKM010000046.1:0-13329 GCF_025642935.1 Curtobacterium sp. RIT-PI-V | reverse complement strand
ACCGCCCCTGCGGCCGAGCCGGCCACGCACCCGGTGCAGGGCGTCGTCGAGCACGTGGGCACCGCCTCCCGGCCCGTCACCGACACCGTCGCGACAGCGCTGCGTCCCGTCACCGGGACCGTGCGGACGGTCACCGACGCGCGACCCGTGACCACGGTCGTCGACACGCTCGACCACTCGCTCGGCAGTGTCCCGGTGGTCGGCCCCGTCGTCGGTGACGACACCCTCGGCACGGTCACCGCTCCGGTCACCGGCCTGGTCGACGACACCCTCGGCGGTGTCGGCACGATCGTCGGACAGGTCCCCGACGTCGTCGCGGGCGTGGTCCCGTCGGTCGGTGGCGTCCTGCCAGGAGGCACGGATCCCGTCATCGACGTCCCCGCACCTCCGGTCGTCGTCGGCACCACCCCGTCCGGCGTGCCCGGCTCGCCGGCCCCGTCCGCGCGACCGCCGCAGGCTGCCGCTCCGGCGACGACTCCGTCCGCGACCACGGTCGCGTCGACGGGTGCGGGCCCGACGTCCGCTCCCGACGCCGAGCGCCGGTCGGGCGTGACCGCGCCGTCCGCCCTCGTGACCGGACCGCTCGCCGGCACCCTCGCTGGTGCCGTGCAGGACGCGACCCTGGGCGGCACCGCCCTGCTCGTCCCCGAGCCGGGCGACGGCCACGGAACGCCGTCCGACGGCCCGGGCGGAGCGGGCGTCCTCGGTGGCAGTGCCACCTCGACTCCCGGCGGCGTCGCAGCCGTCGGCATCGTCGGCTCGACCGACGACATCGTCTCCCTCGCCGCGGGGTCTCGCGGCACGCTGTCCGACGACGCGGTCCCCGCATCGGTCGTCGGCGAGCACGACGTCGCCCCTGACTGAGATCGGTGCGCCTGTCCGGCACGGCAGGCACGCACACACACCGACCGCGACCGCGGTCGGCCAACGATCTCGATCAGGGAGTACGACCATGAACAAGTACGTCTCGAGAGGGCTCTGGTTCGCCCTCTTCGTCGGCGGCCTCACGCTCGGAGGGGCGGCAGCCGCGAACGCTGCCACGACCTCTGGAGCGGACGGCGCCGTGTCCGGAACCCAGGTGGTTCCGTCGGTGGACGCTCCGGTGTCCCTCACCGGCAACGCCCTCGGGGTGCTCGGTGACGCGGTGTCGTCGGTGACCTCGCCCGCCGCGGCTCCGGCGGCTCCGGCAGCCCCGACGGTCGCTCCGGCTCCGGCTCCGGCTCCAGCTCCTGCCCCGGCGCCGACGACCTCGGGCGCCGACGGCACGGCATCCGGTACCCAGGTGGCGCCGGCCGTGACCGCCCCGGTCTCCGTCGGTGGCAACGCCGTCGCCGTCGGTGGCGACGCGGTGTCGACCCCGGCTGCTGCTCCGGCTCCGGTGGCGTCCGCGCCGGCGCAACCGGCCGAGCCCGCTGCTCCGGCACCGGTCACCTCGGGTGAGGACGGCACGGCCTCGGGGACCCAGGTCGCCCCGGTCGTGTCGGTCCCGGTGACCGTGTCCGGCAACGGCATCGGGGTCCTCGGGGACGGCACCGCTGCCGTGTCCGGCCCGGCGGCGACGCCGGCACCGGCCGCTCCGGCCACGACCACGCCGAGCACGTCCGGCGACGACGGGCTGCTCTCCGGCACGCAGGTCGGCGGACTGGTCGACGTCCCGGTCACGATCGGCGGCAACGGCATCGGGCTGCTCGGTGACGGCACCTCGGCGGGCACGACGCCCGCTGCGGGGACCGGCACGGCTGCCGGTCCGGCTCCGTCCGCCGGTGGCACGACGGACGGGTCGAACGGCACGGCCTCGGGCACCCAGGTGTCCCCGGTGGTCGCGGTCCCGATCACGATCGGCGGGAACGGCATCGGCGTCCTCGGTGACGGCACCGCCACCACCCCGGCCACCGGCACCGCCCCGGGCAGCACGACCCCGTCGACCGGAGGCTCGACCTCCGGCGACGGCGGCCTGCTCTCGGGCACCCAGGTGGTCCCGGTGATCAGCCTGCCGATCACCGTCGGCGGGAACGGCATCGGCGTCCTCGGTGACGGCACCGCCACCACCCCGGGCACCGGCACCACGCCCGGCGACGGCACGGACCCGGGTACCGACCCCGGCACGGACCCGGGCACCGACCCGGGCACGACGCCCGGTGACGGGACGGACCCTGGCACGGTCCCCGGTGACGGCACGGACGCCGGGAACGGCACCACGCCCGGCGTCGTGACCACCCCGGCCGGTGCCACCGGTGCGGACGGGCCGACCCGGGCCTCCACGACGGGTGTGGTGACGACCACGGTCGCGGCGACCGGCGGGGAGTCAGCCGTCGCGCGGACGGTGGCGGACACGGTCGCCAGCGGCGACGGCGCGACCGAGCTCGCCTACACGGGAGCGACCTCGCCGGTCGTCCCCCTCGGGTTCGCGCTCCTGCTGCTCCTCGCCGGAGCGGGGACCCTGGTGCTGCGCACGCGGCGCTGACACGAACGGGGCTCGAGGGGCACCGCACCTGCGGTGCCCCTCGTCGCCCTGCCCGCGGCTGGGAGGATCCCGCCAGGCCGCTGTGACCGGACGGTGGCGAACCTGTGCGCAGCCGAAGCGCCTCGGCGGCCGGCCAGCAGCGGGGTGACGCCACGATGAGATCGTGTTCCACGACCTGCTGCGCCTCCCAGTCACCAGCCGCGACGTCCTCGTCCCCGTGGACGTCCTCGCGGTGCTGCTCACCGCCTGGGTCGTCACGGCCCCCGTGCTCCGACGCACCCGTGCGCACCCCGTCCGTGCCGTGCTCGTCCGGCTCGCGGCGTTGCTCGTCGGCGCGGGGGCCGGGCTCGTCGCGGTCTGGTGGACGGGCGACGTCCAGGACCTGTTCGGGGTCGCGTTCACCCCGGTCACCCGGATGTGGATCGCCTTCGCGTTCGCCGCGGTCGCCCTGCTGCTCGTGGTCCTCGTGCAGGGCGGCTGGACGCTCCGGTTGGTCGCCGTCGGTGCGGCCGCCGCGGTCGCGCTGTCGGCCGGCCTCGGGGTGAACGTGGACTTCGGCTTCTACAAGGACCTCGAGCAGGCGGTCGCGACGAACCCGTACGCGACGCGGTCCCTCGCCGTCCAACAGCACGGTGCGCACGACGGGGCGGTGGTCGACGCCGCGCGCTGGCGGGCTCCGGCGCGCATGCGGCGCGAGGGCGAGACCCTGAGCGTCCGGATCCCCGGCACGGTGTCGCACTTCCGCGCCCGGAAGGCCGTGGTGTGGCTGCCGCCGGCCGCACGGGTCGCCCACCCGCCGACCCTGCCCGTGCTCGTGGCGCTCTCCGGCCAACCCGGGCAGCCGGCGGACATGTTCCAGACCGGTGACCTCGGCCGGTACCTTGAGCGCTATGCCGACGCCCACCACGGTCTCGCCCCGATCGTCGTCTCCCCGGACCAGCTCGGTGCTCCGGAGCGCAACCCGATGTGCGTCGACTCCCGGCGCCTCGGCCGGAGCGCGACGTACGTGATGACCGACACGGTGCGGTGGATCCGGGAGCACCTGCCGGTCGCGACGGCGCCGAGCGCGTGGGGGATCGTCGGGTTCTCCCAGGGGGCGACCTGCGCGATGCAGTTCTCGACCGCGCACCCGGACGTGTTCGGGTCCGCGCTGGCGATCTCGAGCGAGGCCGGGCCACGGAACGGCACCCTCCAGAACACGATCGCCCTGGGCTTCGGCGGGTCGGCCGCCGCGTACCGCGCAGCGTCGCCGAGCGCCATCATGACCGCGCACGGCCGGTACGGCGACCACCTGACGGTCTTCGGGTTCGGCCAGGACGACGCTCCGTACCGGGCGTCCACCGATGCCCTCCGAGCGGTCGCCGAACGCGTCGGGATGCAGGCACCGCTCGTGGTGTCTCCGGGCTCCGCGCACGACTGGAACACCGTGCGGTACGTCCTGGCACACGGTCTGCCGACGGTCATCGCACACCTCGGGCTGCCCGCGACGACGGGCGCCCTGTGACCCGCACCGCGCGGGGCTGGCACGGACCACTGCGGGCGGTCCGTCGCCACCCGGTGACGACCGCGATCGTCGTCCTCGTGCTCGCAACCTCGGCCGCGGCCGTCGTCCTCCGCGTCCTGCACGGCGGCGGACCGGTGTCGTACGGCCCGTTCCGGGTGTTCGCGGCGTCAACCGGGGTCGTGGCCCTGCTCGTCACGCTGGCCGGGGTGGTGGTCCTCGTCGGTGCGGCCGAACGGCTGATGGGGTCGTGGCGGACCGTCCTCGCGTTCGTGGTGACGACGACGGTCGGCACCGGGATCGGCGCACTCAGTGCCTTCGTCGACTCCGACGGGCGCGACGTCGGGTCCTTGCTGCTCGGTCGTGCGACGAGCTTCGACCCGTGGACCGCGATCGTCGGGACGATCGTCACCGCGAGCGCCTTCGCCGGACCCCTGTGGCGACGCCGGATCCGGGTGAACGCGCTCGCCGTGGTGGCCGCGCTGCTGCTGTACGCCGGACACGCCTCGGACCTCTACGCCGTGCTGGCCGCCGGTGCCGGCTGGCTGCTCGGCGAACTGCTCCGGCGGACGCCGAAGCGCAGCGGCTGGGTACGGAGCTCCCACCGCGAGACCCGGGTCCTGCTCGGCACCGTCGTGCTGGTGTCCGCCGTCGGCCCCGTCGTTGCGCTGGTCTCGCGCGCACGGGTCGGCATCCTCGCGCCGATCGCGGCAGTGGTGGGCGCCGGTCCGGTCACGCCGGTGCACGGGTGCCGTGCCGACGGGGTCGCGGGGGAGTGCCTCCGCGCGCTGCTCGCGTACCGCGCGACCGACCCGTGGAGCCTCGTCCTCGCTGCCGCACCGCTCCTCGTGCTCGTCGTCGGCGGCCTCGGCCTGTTCCGCGGCAGCCGGTTCGCCGTGTGGCTCGTGGTCGTGGTCGACGTCGTCACGGCGGTCGCCGCGGCCGTCACGTACGGTGCCGTGCCGGGACGGGTCGAGCAGCTGCGCGGGTCGGAGGACCGGTTCGTCGTCGACGTGTCCATCGCCGCGTCGATCGTCGTCCCGCTCGCGACCGCCGTGGTGCTCGTGCTGCTCCGTCGGTCGTTCACCGTGTTGCCCTCCCGCCGACGGGTCGTCACCTTCGCGGTGACGGTGCTCGCGGCCGCGGGCGTCGTCGTGACCGCGGTCCTCGTCACGGCCGCCTCGTCGCCGCAGCACGTCGAGGACCCCCTGCGTCTGGCCGTGGCCGCGCTCGGTCCGATCGCGCCGGTGACGTTCTGGGACCGGCTCCCGTCACTGCACCCGACGCTCCGCGTCGTGATCGGCCTGGCCGGTCCGCTGCTCTGGTTCGTCATAGCGTTCGCAGCCGTCCGACCGACGGGGGCGGTCGAGCCCGATGCGGACGGTGACCGGGCCCACGGCGACCGTGAACGTGCCAGGGCGCTCCTCGAGGCCGGCGGCGGTGACGCGTTCGGGTGGATGACGACCTGGCGGGGCAACGCGTACTGGTTCGCCGCGGACGGCCGTGCCGGTGTCGCCTTCCGCCGGAACGGACGGGTCGCGGTGACGGTCGGCGGTCCGTTCGGCTGGCCGGACGCCCGTGCCGACGCCATGACGGCGTTCGCCAGGTGGTGCGACGACGTCGGTTGGACGGCCGTCTTCTACGGCATCGGGACGGACACCGCCGGCACCCTCACGGCGCAGGGGTGGAGCACGCTGCCGGTCGCCGAGGACGCGGACCTCGACCCGCGGGTCTGGACGACGAGCGGCAAGCGCAAGCAGGACGTCCGGACGGCCGTGAACAAGGCGAAGCGCGACGGCACGACGGCCACGTGGTCGTCCTGGCAGGAGCTGCCGGCCTCGACCACGCGGCAGATCGAGGCGATCTCCGAGGAGTGGGTGTCCGAGCGTGAGCTGCCGGAGATGGGCTTCACGCTCGGCGGCGTCGACGAGATGCGGGACCCCGCGGTCCGCGTCCTCGTCGCGCAGGACGCCGCGGGGACGGTGCTCGCCGTCACCAGCTGGCTCCCCAGCCACCGCGCGGGCCGCGTCGTCGGGTGGACGCTCGACGTCATGCGCCGGACCGGTGCGGCCCCGAACGGGGTGATGGAGTTCCTCGTCGCCAGCGCCGCGGAGCGGATGCGCGAGGACGGTGTCGAGCGGCTCAGCCTGTCGGCGGCGCCGCTCGCACAGGCGGGCGAGAACGCGGCACCGAGCGACGGGGTGCAGAGCCTGCTCGAGCTCGTCGGGGGCGTCCTCGAACCGGTCTACGGGTTCCGCTCGCTGCTCCGGTTCAAGCAGAAGTTCGGCCCCGACCTGCACCCGCTCGTCCTCGCCTACCCCGACCCGGTCGCGCTGCCGTCGATCGGCCTCGCGGTCGTCCGGGCGTACCTGCCGGACCTGTCGCTGCGGCAGGCGGTCGCGCTCGCGCGCGGACGCGGCTGAGGCGCACGGTCGGCGGGGTCGGTGCGGTGGACGCGACCGGGCGGCGGACGGGAGGCGCGGTGCGGGCCCGCCACGGGCCTCCCGGTCGTGCGCCGCGTCGCCCCGTTACGTGCCCCGCTCCGGCCCGACGCGTCGGTCACCGGTCTGGGGTATCGTTCCGACTACGCAAGCGCTCCGGGGTCGGTGCAATTCCGAACCGGTGGTGACAGTCCACGAACTGATGACGGGTGCGAACCCGGCAGAGGTTGACTCGGTGAAACTCCGGGACCGACGGTGAGAGTCCGGATGGGAGGCGCGCTGGCGGACGAGACGACCCACCCTGCGTGGGACGACCCGTCCGTCGATGCCGACGATCGTCGAACACCCCCGGAGTCCCGTTGAGAGGACACCAGTGTTCACCGGCATCATCGAGGAACTCGGCACCGTCACCGCCGTCGAGCAGCACGGCGACTCCGTCGCGCTCACCGTCCGCGGGCCGATCGTGGTCGCGGACGCCAGCCACGGCGACTCCATCGCCACCAGCGGCGTCTGCCTGACCGTCGTCGAGCAGACCCCCGACTCCTTCACCGCCTTCGTCATGAAGCAGACGCTCGACATGAGCGCGCACGGAGCGTTGCGGGTGGGCGACCGCCTGAACCTCGAGCGCGCCGCGTCGGTCGGCGACCGGCTCGGCGGCCACATCGTGCAGGGCCACATCGACGGTACCGCCACCGTGCTCGAGACCGCGGACGGCGACGGCTGGCGCCGGGTGCGGTTCTCGCTCGCGCCGGCGCTCAGCCCGCTCGTCGTCGACAAGGGGTCGATCGCGCTCGACGGGGTCTCGCTCACCGTCAGCGCCGTCTCGCCGGAAGACACCGCGCCGGACGCCGCCTGGTTCGAGGTCAGCCTCATCCCGGAGACGCTCGAGGCGACCACCCTCGGCCTGCGCGTGCCGGGGGACCGGGTGAACGTCGAGACCGACGTGCTCGCGCGGCACGTGCGCCGGATGCTGCGGCTCGACGCCGCCGTCGGCTCGCTCGAGACCGTCGCCTCGGAGGCCCGGTGATGGTCGCCGCGGTCCCGCAGGCCCTCGGCTCGTCGAGCATCGAGGCCGCGATCGCGTCGGTCGCGGCCGGCCGCCCGGTGATCGTCGTCGACGACGAGGACCGCGAGAACGAGGGCGACGTCATCCTGTCCGCCGAGCTCGCGACGCCGGAGTGGATCGCCTGGACCGTGGCGCACTCGTCGGGGTTCATCTGCGCGCCCGTGAGCGCCGAGATCGCCGACGCACTCGACCTGCCGCCGATGGTCCAGCACAACGAGGACGTCCGCGGCACCGCCTACACCGTCACCGTCGACGCAGCCGTCGGGGTCACCACCGGCATCAGCGCCCACGACCGAGCGCGCACGCTGCGGGTCCTCGCCGACCCGACCTCGGTGCGCGACGACCTGCACCGCCCCGGCCACGTCGTGCCCCTGCGGGCACGACCAGGCGGGGTCCGCGAGCGTGCGGGGCACACCGAAGCCGCGATCGAGCTCGTCACCGCAGCCGGGCTCCGGCCCGCCGCGGCGATCTGCGAGATCGTCGACGAGGACGGCAGCATGATGCGGCTGCCGGCGCTCGTCGCACTCGGGGCGCGCGAGGGCGTGCCCGTCATCACCATCGCCGCGCTCGTCGAGTGGCTGGACGCGGCAGACCGGACGGCGGCAGCAGCTGCCCTGTCCACGGAAGGAACAGCACGATGAGCGGAGCAGGCGCGGCGGACCGCGACCACGTCGACGGTACCGGGATCCGGGTGGCCATCGTCGCCGGACAGTGGCACGACACGATCGCGGCGGGCCTCCTCGCCGGGGCGCAGCGCGAGGTCGAACGGCTCGGCGCCACCGCGTCGGTGTTCCCGGTCCCGGGGAGCTTCGAGCTGCCCGTCGTCGCGAAGACCGCCCTCGAGGCCGGGTTCGACGCCGCGGTCGCGCTCGGCGTGATCATCCGGGGCGGCACCCCGCACTTCGAGTACGTGTCCGACGCCGCCACGAGCGGGCTCACCCGCGTGGCGATCGACACCGGCAAGCCCGTCGGGTTCGGCGTGCTGACCCTGGACGACGAGCAGCAGGGCATCGACCGTGCCGGGCTGCCCGGCTCGAAGGAGGACAAGGGCGCCGAGGCCGTGCACGCCGCCGTCGCGACCGCGGTGACGCTGCGCTCGTTGCGCGTGCTCGCGTAGCGGCTGGCGGCTGGCCCGCGCGGCGCGCTCGCGCGGCGCGCGGGTCTGGCGCTCGTCGCGGCTGCGCTGCGCACAACCACGATGCGCCCGAACCGCGCAATGTCGCGGCGCGAGCGCACTGTGGTCGTGCAGCGGGCAGTGGACGTGCGCGACGGCGGACGGGAGGCCCGTGGCGGCCGCGCGCCGCGCCTCCCGTCCGTGGCGTCGCGCGTTCCGAGCACGTGACCGTTTGCGCAACCAACGTGCATCCGCGCCGCGTGGTGCCGCGGCTCGAATGCACTCTGGTTGTGCACAGCACGCTGCCTGCGGCTGCGGCTGCGGACGCCGGCACGCAGAACGGCCCCGCACCTCGAGAGGTGCGGGGCCGTTCTGCGTGGCGGAGTGGTTACCGCTTGCCGAACACGTGGATCGGCAGGAAGAAGGAGAGGGTCATGAGGATCAGACCGCCCATGAAGATGAACGCCTGGCCCGAGTCGACCTGGAACGCGAACCCGAACAGGTACATCGACACCAGCAGCAGCAGGATCGAGAAAACAGCGGCGATGACGCGGCCCACGGGATACCTCCGGGTGTCGACGAGTGGAACGTCGCCAAGTCTATCCCCAGGAACGGGGATGGTCGTTCACGCGCCGGGCTTCGTCGCGATCAGACGGTCGACGACGGCGAGGAGCGCCTCCATGTCGACGGTGCTGCGCTTCGGTCGACCGTCGCTCGCGGCGCCGAGGGAGGCCTGGTGGTACAGGCCGTCACCGAGGAGCTTGACCGCCTGGGCGGTGGGTTCGTCGTGGAGCGCGTCGACGAGGGTCTCGAGCCACGCGTTCTCGGTGTCGTCGAGGGTCCGGCCCGCTTCTTCGTAGCCGGCCTGCTGCAGGCGGCTCGCGGCGAGGAGCGCGAGGTCGAGCTCACTACCGACGAACAGGCAGTTGCGGACGAAGTAGCGGGCGGCGCCGTCCTCGGCCTCGGCCATGCGCTCGACGTCGATGGCGGACAGGTCGGAGAGTCGCTCGCACAGCCCCTCGACCAGAGCCGCCTTGGAGCCGAAGTGGTACAGCA
This sequence comes from Curtobacterium sp. RIT-PI-V, assembly GCF_025642935.1. Taxonomy (NCBI): domain Bacteria; kingdom Bacillati; phylum Actinomycetota; class Actinomycetes; order Micrococcales; family Microbacteriaceae; genus Curtobacterium; species Curtobacterium sp. RIT-PI-V. The sequence goes on along the minus strand of NZ_JANZKM010000046.1, from coordinate 3,687 downwards.
GCCCGCCCTTGGAGACACCGGCGCGGGCGGCGACGGCGTCGAGCGTCGCGGGACGTTCGCCGTCTTCGCACACGATGGCGACGAAGCTGTCGAGGACGCGGTCGCGGGCACTGGCCATGGGCACGAGTCTAGGAGGAGTTGTGCGCGAGCAGGTGCAGGCGTCGCGGGCCGTCCCGCGACGCCTGCACCCTGCCGGTCGGGGCGCTCGGTCCGTCAGCCCTTCAGCGCTCCGGCGGCGATGTTGGCGATGAAGTGGCGCGAGCCGATGATGAACACGCCGATGAGCGGGAACACGCTGATCACGGCACCGGCCATCACTGCCGGACGAGTTCGTCAAGGTCCTGGGAGATGGCGGTGCTCGTGGAGCAACCGGCCAACAGGGCGGTGGTGGCGAGGGCTCCGAGGGCACCTGCGCCGGCGAGGAACCCCCGCCTGCTGAGACTGATCGATGGAGATGACGGCACGAAACTACCTGCTCACGTCGTTGAGATCGGGTTGGACACAGTGATACCGGGTCCCCGGAGCGTTCGACCGTGAACGCTCACGAAGTGGTCCAGAGCATCCTCTGTGAGACACGCGGTGTCAAGCGGTTCCGCATTGATCCGACGGGCGTGTGGCACTAGCGTCGTCGTGACCGTGAAGGTTCACGAGACGACAAGGATCCGCATGTCAGCGCAGACCGCGAACACCGCCAGCACCCCGACTCCGACGGTCGCCGACCGCCCCGGCTGGGCCGTCCTCGGCCCCGGGGGCATCGCCCGCCGCTTCCTCTCCCAGCTGCCCGCGAGCGGTGGTGCCCTGGTGGCCGCCGGCAGCTCGTCCACCGAGCGGGCGCAGACCTTCGCCGACGAAGCCGCGCAGCTCGGGTTCGCCGACGTCTCTGCTGCGACCTACGACGAGGTCCTCGCCGACCCGCGCGTCGACGCCGTGTACGTGTCGACCGTGCACACCGGGCACGCGCGGCTCGTGCTCGCCGCGCTCGAGGCCGGCAAGGCCGTCCTGTGCGAGAAGCCCCTCGCCCCGAACCACGGCACCGCCATGGCGCTCGCCGATGCCGCACGCCAGGCCGGCCTGCCGCTGGTCGAGGCGTTCATGTACCGCTTCCACCCCCAGACCGCCGCACTGCTCGACCTCGTGCGGGACGGCGTGATCGGCGAGGTCACGCACATCGACGCCTCGTTCGCGTTCCGTACCGGTGAGCGGAGCGGCCGACTGTTCGACGTCGACACGGCAGGCGGCGGGATCCTCGACGTCGGCGGGTACCCGGTGACGATGGCCGCCGCGATCGTGCAGGCCGCGACCGGTGTCGCCGTCGCCGAGCCGACGGAGCTCACCGCCACCGGAACCCTCGGTCCGACCGGAGTCGACGAGTGGACCGTCGCGCAGCTGACCTACCGCGGCGGCATCACGGCATCCGTCCGCACCGGCGTCTTCGTGCAGGACGACAACGCGGTCGCGGTGTACGGCACGCGTGGCCGCCTCCTGCTCGCCGACCCGTGGACCCTGGGCGCCGACCCGACGATCGAGGTGCACACCGTCGACGAGGACCCGCGCACGCTGTCCTTCGCCGGCGAGCACCCCTACGCCCGCGAGGCCGACGCCACCACCGACGCCCTGCGTGCCGGTGCGGTCGAGGCAGCACAGATGACGATCGACGAGTCCCTCGCGACGGCCCGCACGCTCGACAAGTGGCGCGCCGCGATCGGCCTGCGCTACCCGTTCGAGGCCGAGACCGCCGACATCCCGACCGTCAGCGGCCGTCCGCTCACCGTGGCGGCCGACAACCCCATGCAGTACGGCGAGGTGCCCGGCGTCGGCAAGCGCATGTCCCGCCTGGTGATGGGCGTCGACAACCAGCCCGACCTGGCGCACGCCAGCGCGATCTTCGACCTGTTCGTCGAGCAGGGCGGCAACGTCTTCGACACCGGTTACATCTACGGCGGCGGTATGCTCGAGGGCCGGCTCGGCAAGTGGATCCAGAACCGCGGTGTCCGCGAGGACGTGGTGGTCATCACGAAGGGTGCGCACACGCCGTTCTGCGACCCGGAGTCCCTGACGAAGCAGCTGCTCGAGAGCCTCGAGCGCCAGGGCACCGACTACGCGGACATCTACATGATGCACCGCGACAACCCGGACATCCCGGTGGGGGAGTTCGTCGACGTCCTCGACGAGCACCGTCGGGCCGGCCGCATCCGCGTGTACGGCGGGTCGAACTGGACACCGGCACGCTTCGACGAGGCGAACGCCTACGCGCGGGCGAACGGCAAGCACGAGTTCGAGGTCCTCAGCAACCACTTCGGCCTGGCCGAGGCGTACGACGTGCCGTGGGACGGCTGCGAGCACGCGACCGACGCCGCGTCGAAGGCGTGGCTCGAGGAGCGTCAGGTCCCGCTGCTGCCGTGGTCGTCGCAGGCCCGTGGCTTCTTCACCGGCCGCGCGACGCCGGAGGACACCAGCGACGCCGAGCTCGTCCGCTGCTACTACAGCGACGAGAACTTCGAGCGGCTCCGTCGCGCGCGAGAGCTCGGCGACCGGTTCGGCGTCCCCGCCACGGCGATCGCCCTGGCGTACGTGCTGAACCAGCCGTTCCCGACGTTCCCGCTCTTCGGACCGCGTACGATCGCGGAAGCCCGATCGTCCATGACGGGCCTCTCCGTCGACCTCACCCCGGAACAGGTGGCATGGCTGGACCTCCGCGACTGACCCAGTCGCCACCGGACGGCCCGCACTCCGGCGGCCGCGCGACGATCATCGACGTCGCCGCGGCCGCCGGGGTGTCCCGGCAGACCGTCACCCGCGCGATGAACGGCATGTCCGGCATCAGCGCGACCACGAAGGAACGGGTGCTCGCCGTCGCGGCGTCGCTCGACTACCGGCCGTCGCGGTTCGGCCGCGGGCTGGTCACCGGCGGCGACCACCAGCTCGGGCTCGTCGTGAACGACCTGCGGAACCCGTACACGCCCCAGCTCGCGTCCGCCGTGTTCCGGCTCGCCGCCGAGCAGGGGTGGAACGTCATGCTCGCCGACGTCGACCTGGCGAGCGACGCCGACCGGATGGTGCAGGCGCTCGGCGCGCAGACCGACGTGGTCATCGGCTACCTCGGCTCGCGCCGGCACCGGTGGAGCGAGCTCCTCGGCAACGTGCCGATGGTCGAGCTCGACCCGTCTTCCGACCCGCCCACGGCAGCGGTGTGGATCGACCCCGCCGACGCGATCGAAGCCCTCGCCGACCACCTGGTGGCGACCGGGGTGCGGCACCCCGTCGTGCTCGACAACTCGTCGCCGGACCACACGAGCGCGCGCGGCCTGCTCATGCTGGGCGCCCTGCGCCGCCGCGGCTACCTGCCGGAGCTCGTGCACGCGCCGCACGGCACCGCCGAGTGCGGTGCCGACGAGACGGTGCGGATCCTGGCTCGGAAGCGCCGACTCGACGCGATCCTGGCCTTCAACGACGTGATGGCGCTCGGCGTGCTGCAGGCCTGCCGCCGCGCGGGCGTCGACGTCCCCGGTGAGGTCCGGGTCGTCGGCGTCGACGGCCTGCCGCTCGGCGCTCTGGTGTCGCCGATGCTGACGACCCTGGCGGTCGACCTCGACGCCGTCGCACGTGAGGCCCTCACGCTCGCGCTCGGCATGCTCGCCGGTGAGCTGCCGCGGCACGGCGCTGCAGTGCAGCGCACCGTGCGCCACA
>NZ_JANZKM010000045.1:0-13835 GCF_025642935.1 Curtobacterium sp. RIT-PI-V | reverse complement strand
GTGCCGCCGAGGTTCCACGGATCAGCGCAGGGAGCGTCGAGGATCCAAGATTTTGGAACCTGGGGCCCGCACGTCCCGCGCGCCGCACGCCGCCCCACCCCGCGACACAGGACGGGGTGGGACGCGCCGTTGCGTCCCACCCCGTCCTGCCTCGGTCTGCCGGTCAGATCACCAGCAGCCGCGAGTACTGCGCCGACGACAGCTGCTGCGCAGCCCCGCCGGAGGCCGGCACGCGCCAGAGCCCCGGCGTCGCGCCGCCGTCGATGGCGACGAAGACGTCGCCCTGGGCATCCGTCGCCCCGACGTACGGTGCACGACCGTTCGCGGTGATCCCGCTCGTCGTGCGCTCGGTGGTCGCGCCGGAGGCGTTGCGGACGAACTGGTGCGTCAGGGTCCGGTCGACGTGGCAGCCGCCGGGGCTCCCCTCGCTGATCGCGGCGCACCACTGCGCGGACTGCAGGATCGTGAGGTCGGTCGAGTTGACCGCCGCGTACTCGAACGCGATCCGCGGCTCGATCACGGTGAACGCCGTGGCGCGGGCGGGCAGGGCGTACCAGCCGAAGTACCCCGAACCGCCCGGCGACTGGAAGGACACGTAGAGGGTTCCGGACCCGTCTGCGAGCAGCCCGGACAGGTACCCGTACGTCTGGCCGGCGGGGAACGCCACCGTCCGCTTCGTCACGGTGCCCGTCGGGCTGGCGGTGTTGACCAGGCCCCCGGTGGCCGTGCTCGTGTAGGCGGAGACGGTGCCGTCACGGCCGACGGCCCACTGGGAGCGGGACGCCGAGTTCTGCGCGGCCGGGAACGTGACGGCCGTGGCCGCGGTGGAGCTGCCGACGGGGAGCTTCTGCACCGCACCCGTCACCGAGTCGACCCAGTACAGGTTGCCGGCGACGTCGGAACGCAGGTTGGGCGTCAGGTGCAGGCCGGTCGCCAGGGTCCGCGCCGCGCTGCCGTCGGCGGGGTGGAAGAGGATCGAGGTGTGGTCGGCCGACGGGGTGAACACGTCACCGACATCGTCCGCGGTGAAGCCGGTCCCGTTCGCTGCGACGACCTTCCCGGAGCCGGAACCGTCCTCGGCGAACCGCACGACGTTGCCGGACGCGTCGAGGGCGAAGAGCGACTGCGTCGTCTCCACGACGGCCGGTGCCGTGTAGCGGACGGCCACCGCGCGCCCGGCCTTCTTGCCGCTGACCGCCCGCACCGAGAACGTGTAGGTCGTCTTCGGGGTGAGGTCACCGAACCGGTCGGACCGTGCCTTCGCCGGCAGCCGGTCGACGCCGTCGTCGGGCTGCTGCTGCACGGGGGCGATCGCCACGGTCCACCCGGTGACCTTCGCGCCGGACTTCGGGGCACCCCAGGTGACGGTGGCGCTGTCGGCAGCGCCCGAGACCCGGACGGAGGTCGGCGCACCCGGCGCCGAGGACGGAGACGAGGGGGCAGCCGTCGCCGGCGCCACTCCCCCGATGACGAGCGCCGCCGCTGCTGCGACGGTGATGAGTGCTCGGTACACGTGCGTTCCCCTCTTCCCCGCGGCTCCCTGCGTCACGGCTTCCGGTATCACAGCACCGCTCAGGAGCCAGGGGAACGGGTCCGGGCGTGATGTGCGGTTCCCCGCACCGCAAGGCTGCGCAGCGGAACGTCCCATCCCACTCGCGATCGGAGGACGAATCGCGCGTGGGCGGTCGGGACTTCCTGCATCCAACGCGCGGAACGTCACCCCATGCGCGGAACGTCACCTCACAGACGGACGGGAGGCACGGTGCCAGCTGGCACCGCGCCTCCCGTCAGTAGGTGGCCGCGTCAGTAGCGCGGCTTGCGCTCCGGACGCTCGTCGCGGCGGCCGCCACCACGGCGGTCGGGCTTGATCTCGATGAGCTTGCCGCTGATCCGAGTGTCGGTCAGGCGGTCGAGCACGCCACCGTCCATGTCGGCGGGCAGCTCGACGATGGAGAAGTCCGGCTGGATGCGGATCGCGCCGAAGTCGTCGCGGCGCAGGCCGCCCTCGTTCGCGAGGGCACCGACGATCTGGCGGGGCTCGACGCGGTGACGACGGCCGACCTCGATGCGGTAGGCGGTCATCGGCTGCGAACGGCGAGGCGCACGGTCGCGGTCGCGGTCGCCACCTCGGTCGCTGCGCGGGCCACGGTCGTCGCGTGCACCGCGGTCGTCGCGCTCGCCACGGCGGGCGTCGCGCTCCATCTGCGTGCGGAGGGCGTCGTCGGCTGCGGTGAGGAGCAGCGGCGAGTCGCCCTGCGCCACCACGGCCAGGGCAGCGGCGACGTCGCCCGAGGGGACGTCGTGGTGATCGACGTAGTGCGCGATGACGTCGCGGAAGGCGGCGATGCGGCCCTGGTCCTCGAGCGCCGCGGTGATCGCGTCGTCGAAGCGGGTCAGGCGCGTCTCGTTGACGTCGTCGATCGTCGGCAGCTGCATCTGGGTGAGCGGCTGCTTCGTGTGGCGCTCGATCGCGGAGAGCAGGCGACGCTCGCGGGGGGTGACGAAGCTGATCGAGTCACCCGAGCGGCCGGCACGACCGGTGCGGCCGATGCGGTGCACGTAGGACTCGATGTCGACCGGGATGTCGTAGTTCACGACGTGGGTGATGCGGTCGACGTCGAGGCCACGGGCGGCGACGTCGGTGGCGACGAGGATGTCGAGCTTGCCGGACTTCAGCTGGTTGACTGTCCGCTCGCGCTGGGCCTGGGCGACGTCACCGCTGATGGCGGCTGCGGCGTAGCCACGGGCCCGGAGCTTCTCGGCCAGGGTCTCGGTCTCGCTCTTGGTGCGGACGAAGATGATCATGCCCTCGAAGTCCTCGACCTCGAGGATGCGGGTCAGGGCGTCGACCTTCTGCGGGTACGAGACCATCAGGTAGCGCTGCGTGATGTTCGCGGCGGTCTTCGTCTTGGTCTTGACGGTGATCTCGGCCGGGTCCGTCAGGTACTGCTGCGAGATGCGGCGGATCTGAGCGGGCATGGTCGCGGAGAACAGGGCGACCTGCTTGTCGTCGGGGGTGTCCGCCAGGATCGTCTCGACGTCCTCGGCGAAGCCCATCTTGAGCATCTCGTCGGCCTCGTCGAGCACGAGGTACTTCAGCTCGGACAGGTCGAGCGTGCCCTTCGCCAGGTGGTCCATGATGCGACCGGGGGTGCCGACGATGACGTCGACGCCGCGGCGCAGGGCGGACAGCTGCACGCCGTACGCCTGACCGCCGTAGACCGGCAGGACGTGGACGTGCTTCATGTGCGACGCGAACTGCTCGAACGCCTCGCACACCTGCAGGGCGAGCTCGCGCGTCGGGGACAGCACGAGCGCCTGCGGCTTCTTGCTGCCGGGCTCCATGCGGGACAGGATCGGCAGCGCGAAGGCGGCGGTCTTGCCGGTTCCGGTCTGCGCGAGGCCGACGACGTCGCGGCCGTCGAGCAGTGTGGGGATGGTGGCTTCCTGGATGGCGGAAGGGGTCTCGTAGCCGATGTCCTTGACGGCCTTGAGCACAGCATCGCTCAGGCCGAGATCGGCGAAGGTCACCACGGGCCCCTCGTCGGTGGTCTCGGTGGTGGTGGCGGTGTCCGTGCTCATACACCAACGGTATCTCGAATGCACGCTCCGCAGTGACCGGAGGGCGTCCGGACGGGAGGAACGGGGCGGGCCCGCCCCGCGCCTCCCGGTCATGTCGTGGTCACGTCACGGGCGTGAGGTGCCGATCCCGAGGACCGCGTCGGCCCGGTCGTTCAGCCGCGTGAGCATCTCGGCGAGCGAGCGCAGCTCGTCCGAGGCGAACTCCTCGGTCAGGTCGTCGAAGACCTCGGCGCCGGCGGCGTCGAGCTGGTCGAGCAGCTGCTTGCCTGCGGGTGCGAGCGAGACCAGGGTCGCTCGGCCGTCGGCGGGGTCCGGCGAGCCGACCAGGTGCTCGGCCTCGACCAGGGACGCCACCCGGCGGCTGATCACCGGGCGGGACAGGCCCGTCGCGTCGGCGATCGCGGTTGCCCGGACCGGTCCGTGACCGGCGACGGCTCGCAGGATCACCCGGGCGGTCGGGTCGAGGCCGCCGCGGGACTCGATGAGCGAGGAACGCAGGGTCTGCCGGACCCACAGCCGGTCGAGCTGGGATCGCAGGAGTCGCTCGGCGGCACGCCGGTCGTCGGACATGGGGCCAGCGTAGTGGGCACATTTAGTTGCTTGCCGGAAGCAACAGATGTATCGTTGCGCGGTCTGCAAAGTTACACAGCACGAAAAAGGAGTTCGATGACCGCCACCGCACCCGTCCAGGTGCAGCACGGTCGGCACACCGCCGAGGCCCCAGCAGCCTCCGGCGGGACCGGCCCGCAGCCCTTGATGACCCACCGCCAGATCCTCCTGGTGATCTACGGCCTGATGGCGGGCATGTTCCTGTCGTCCCTCGGCCAGACGGTGTTCGGCACGGCGATCCGCACCATCGGCGACGACCTGCACGGCCTCGACCAGCAGGCCTGGGTGACCACGGCCTACCTCATCACCTCGACGATCGCGACGCCGATCTACGGCAAGCTCTCCGACATCTTCGGCCGCCGCCCGCTCTACATCTTCGGCATCGTCGTGTTCATCCTCGGCGCCGTCTTGTCGTCGATGTCCACCTCGATGCTCATGCTCGCGGCCTTCCGCGCCGTGCAGGGCATCGGTGCCGGTGCCCTCATGTCCCTGCCGCTCGCGATCATGGGCGACATCCTCGCCCCGCGTGAGCGTGCGAAGTACCAGGGCTACTTCCTCGCCGTGTTCGGCATCTCGTCCGTCATCGGGCCGCTCATCGGCGGCCTGCTCGCCGGTTCCTCCGAGATCCTGTGGATCACGGGGTGGCGCTGGGTCCTGCTGATCAACGTGCCGATCGGTGTCGCCGCGCTCCTCATGGTCATCGTCTTCCTGCACCTGCCGAAGGTGCACAGTGCCGACGACGCGAAGCCCAAGGTGGACTGGTGGGGCGCGACCGCCGTCATCGTCACCCTCGTGCCGCTGCTGCTCGTCGCCGAACAGGGCCGCATCTGGGGCTGGGGCTCCCCCGCCGCCATCGCCTGCTACGTCGTCGGGGTCGTCGGCCTGGTCGGGCTGCTGCTCATCGAGTCGAAGATGGGCGACGCGGCGATCATCCCGCTCAAGCTCTTCCGCTCGGGCACGTTCTCGATGGCGACCGTCATCGGGTTCCTGGTCGGCTTCGCGATGTTCGGTGCGATGCTCACCATCCCGCTCTACCTGCAGATCGTCGTGGGGCTCACCCCGACCGAGTCCGGCTTCGCCACGCTCCCACTGGTCGGCGGTCTCATGATCGCCTCGATCACGAGCGGTCAGATCGTCGCCCGTGTCGGCCGATACCGGATCTTCCCGGTCATCGGCACCGCGCTCGTGTCCGCCGGCTACGTCGTCCTGACCTTCATGTCGATCGACAAGCCGCTCTGGTTCCTGATGATCGGCATGTTCCTGATCGGCCTGGGCCTCGGCTCGGTCATGCAGTCGCTGACCCTTGCCTCGCAGGGCTCCGTCGAGGCCCGTGACATGGGCGTCGCCACGTCGTCCGCCACGTTCTTCCGGCAGATCGGTGGAACGCTCGGCACGGCGGTCCTGCTGTCCATCCTGTTCTCGGTGATGCCGGCGAACATCCTGCACGCGACCGCGAACGAGAAGGACCTCGGCCCGGCGCTCGACGCCGCGCTCAACCCCACCGTCGCCAGTGCGAAGGCGAACCAGGGCGCGATGGACAAGATCTGGACGCCCGTCGTCACCCCGCTGACGAAGACCGTGCAGTCGCAGCTCGACGCTGCCTCCGCGAAGGCGACGCAGGCCGCCGACGCCGCGGTCACCGAGCAGGTCACGGCAGCCGTGCAGCAGCAGGTCGCCGCCGGTGCGGTCCCCGCCGCCTCGGCACAGACCGTCATCGACCAGCAGGTCGCAGCGGCGACGCCGGCGGCCGAGCAGTCCGCCCTCGAGCAGGTCGCCGACCAGGCACACGCCAGCGTGCAGGGCGGCGCGGTGTCCGTCGACTGGTCGAACGCCTCGCAGCGCTCCTACTGGGTCGACGAGCTCACCCCGGAGCTCGCGAAGAAGATCGACGACGGCAACACCACGAGCGACAGCGCCACCAGCACGAACGACACGTCGTTCCTGACCGGTGCCGACAGCCGCCTGACCCGGCCGTTCATGGCGGGCTTCAACGCCTCGTCCGTGACGATCTACTGGGTCGGCCTCGGCGTGATCCTGCTCGCGTTCGTGCTCACCTGGTTCTTCCGGGTGCCGCCGCTGCGCCAGCGTTCCGCACTGCAGGAGCGTGCCGACCTGTCCGCCGAGGCCCAGCTCGAGGCCGAAGCCGGTGCCGCCGCTGCCGACGCCGGCTCGTTCACCGGTCCGATGACCGGGTCCGTGCCGACCGGATCGGGTCCGACCGGATCGGGTTCGACCGGATCCACACCGACGCACCGTCGGTGACCGACCGGGCCGTCCGTGCCGTGCCCCCTTTCCGGCACGGGCGGCCCACCACCCCCCACCACCAGGAGTCCACGTGATCACCACCCCGGCAGCTGCAGCGGCGACGGAGCCGTGCACCCTGCGGGAACGCAAGAAGCAGCAGACCCGGCAGGCGCTGCACGACGCGGCCCTGACACTGGTGTCCGCGCACGGGCTGGACGGCGTCACCATCGAGCAGATCTGCGCCGATGCCGATGTCTCGCCCCGCACCTTCTTCAACTACTTCTCGTCCAAGGCGCACGCCGCCCTCGGACTCGACTCGGTCGAGGTCCCGGAGCCCTCCGCAGCATGGTTCACCGAGGCTCGTGGCGGCCTGGTCGACGACCTCTGCACCCTCGTCGCGGCGACCGTACCGCTGTCCCAGGACCGCCGACGGATGAAGGAGCTGCTGGTGCTCCGGCCCGAGATGTCCTCGATGGTCATGCAGTGGATGGCCGAGTCTCGCCAGTCCCTGCTCAGCGTCGTGGGCACCAGGACCGACGACCAGACCGCTCGCACGGCGGTGACGCTCGTGATGTCGGCGCTCAGCGAGGCCGCCCACCGCGACTCCGTGCGCAACAACGACGAGCTCGCAGTGCGGCTCCGGGCCGTGGTGCGCGAGATGGCGGCGCTGGCCTCCTGAGGGGCGTCGCGCAGGGTCGTGCCGCGTACCGGGTCGTTTCGGGCGTACCGGGCTAGAACTTCTGACCAGGTACACCCGATTCCGCTTCCCATCGCCCGCGTTCTGGGAAAGAACGTCAGGCGGTGGCGCTTGCTGGCCGCCGAGCGGGCCGGTGCCAGACGAGCGCCGCGTTGGCGCGGTCGCGGGCGAAGCGGAGCACCCGCAGCACCACGATGTCGTGGTCGCCCGCGCGGTGGACGGCCTCGACCGAGCACTCCAGCCACGAGTGCGCGCCGTCGAGCAGGATCGCTCCCGCCCCGGTGTCCGTGGACGGCACGCCGACCAGTCGCTGCGACCGATCGCGGGAGGCCAGCTGCCGGGTCTGCGCCGCGTGCCTCTCGGCGAGCACGGAGATGCCGAGCACCGGCACCCCGGCCAGGTCAGGCCAGGTCGTCGACGAGTGCTGCACGGCGATGGTCGCGAGGGGCGGGTCGTACGAGACCCCGACGGTGAACGACGTCGCCACCATGACGACCGGCACGCCCTCGACCCGTGCGGCGATGGCGGCCACGACGGAGGGGACCTCGGCGATCGCCTCCCGGATGTCGAGCGGGTCGTCGATGAAGTCGTGCTGCATGGTGGTTCCTTCGTTCAGGAGCGGGCGAGCAGGGTGCGGGCACGGCGCTCGTCGGCACGCATCGCGGCGACGAGGGCGTCCGGCCCGGGGAACGTGCGCTGCCGCCGGAGCCGACGACCGACGGTGAGCTCGACGGGGGTGCCGTACAGGTCGCCGTCGAAGTCGAGCACGTGGATCTCGATGGTGCGCGGCCGGTCGGCGAAGGTGCTGTTGCTGCCGATCGACACGAGGGCCTCACGGGCACCGGACCACGTCGGCGCGGTGAGCCAGCCGACGTAGACCCCGTCCGACGGCACCGCGCCACCGTCGTCGGGCAGCAGGTTGGCGGTCGGGAACCCGAGCCCGTGCCCGACCCCGGCGCCGTGCACGACCGCGCCGGTCAGGACCGCCGGCGCTCGCCCTGGCAGGGACGCCGCCGCCACGAGTGCCCCGAGGGCCGCCAGCGCCAGGGCGCCGAGGGCAATCGCGTCGGTCGACACCGCGAGGAGCACGGCGGTGACCGTGCTGCCCAACACGGCACCGAGCTGCTTCACGGTGTTGAACGTGCTCGACGCCGCACCGATGGTCGCCGGTCCGGCGCCGAGTACCGCCGCGAGCGAGAACGGTGACCAGACGAACGCGTTCGCGACCCCGAAGCCGGTGAACGCCGTCGCGACTGCCCAGAGGGGTGCCCCGGTCCCGATGAGCACGGCGGTCAGTGCCACCGAGACGACGAGCAGGACGGCGCCGATGGTCGCCGTCGCACGGGGGCCCGCGGTGTTCGTCGTGCGGCCGACGAACGGTGCGGCGGCCAGGCAGGCGACCCCCATCGGCACGAGCACGAGGGCCGCGGCACCCGGTCCGAGACCACGTCCGTCCTGCAGGTCGAGCATGAGCGGGATCGGGGCAGAGCCGACGCAGAACGACGCGGCGGTCGCGCCCCACGAACCGGTCACGAACCCGCGGTCACGGAACAACCCGAGCGGGACGAGCGCCCGGTCCCCCGCGCGGCGCTGCATCGTGAGCACCGCAGCGACGACGAGTGCGCCGAGCACCACCAGACCGACCCGCGGCAGGGGTGCGGCGAGGACGCCGTCGCCCGTGCCCTGGACACCGACGACCACCGCGAACACCCCGGCGGTCACCCCGACGACAGCGAGCACCGGCAAGGGCACGGCGATGCGTCGGGACACCGGCACGAACCGGAGCACGGCGACGGCGGTGACGATGCCGACGGGCACGTTCACCAGGAAGACCGACGGCCACCCCCACGCCTCGACGAGCACGCCGCCGACGATCGGGCCGGCGACGGTCGCCGCACCGCCGCCGGCGCTCCAGACGGCGAGCGCGACGGCGAGCCGGGGTGGTTCGAACAACGAGCGGATGACCGTCAGGCACTGGGGTGTGAGCAGTGCGGCGCCGACGCCCTGCACGGCGCGCCAGACGATGAGCGCGCCGATCCCCGGTGCGAACGCGCACCCGACCGACGCGACGGTGAACACCGCCAGTCCGAGCAGGTAGACCCCGCGGTGCCCGAAGCGGTCGCCGAGCCGACCGGCGACGAGGAGCGGTACGGCGAACGCGAACAGGTAGGCGCTGTTCACCCAGACCGACAGCGACGCGTCGGTGCCGAGGTCGCTGCCGATGTCCGGCAGGGCGACGGACACGATCGTGCTGTCCAGCAGCAGCATGAAGAAGCCGAGGCAGAGCCCGCCGAGCGCGAGCCACCGACGGGCCGGGGTCACCTCACACCGCCAGGTTCTCGCGGAGCGTCGACCCCGGGTACCGCGGCGCCAGGGCACCTCGGGCACGCAGCTCCGGCACGAGCAGCTCGCTCAGGTCGGCGAACCCGGTGGGCATGCCGAGCGGGCTGGACAGCATGTAGCCGCCGCGTCCGCCGGTGGCCGCGAAGTTCTCCTGCAGGGCGTCGGCGACCCCCGCGGCGTCGCCGACCAGCATGTGGTCGAGGCCCGTCGCGGCACGCCAGCCGTGCTCGAAGAAGTCGTTGCGGTCCATGGTGTGGTCCTCGCCGAACTCGGCGACCAGGCTGCCGACCAGGCCGGCCGGGCTCGCCTGCGCGGCGACGATCTCGTCGCGCAGCTCGCCGAGCCGGAACGTCGCCGGCAGCGTGGAGAAGTCGTACCCGGCGTTGTGCGAGATGAAGGTGCCGACGGCCTCGCGGTTCCAGAACGACAGCAGCGAGTCGCGGCGGGCGGCGGCCTCGGCGTCGGTGGCTCCGACGATGACCTGGGTCGCCCAGAGGATCCCGACGCCGGACGGGTCCCGACCGGCGTCGGTGAGCGCTGCATCGAGGGCGTTCCGGTGCCGGAGCTGTCCGGCGACACTCGACCCGAACCCGAACACCAGGTCGGCGAACGAGGCACTGGCGGCGATGCCGCGCGGCGAGTTGCCGGCCTGCACGACGACGGGGTGGCGCTGCGGACTCGGGACGCTCGCGAGCGGGCCGCGCACCTTGAAGAAGCGGCCGTCGTGGTCGATCGGGTGCACCCCGGCCGGATCGGCGAACCGGCCGGTCGCGCGGTCACGGACGATCGCGTCGGGGGCGACGGAGTCCCAGAGTGCACGGCAGACGCCGATGAACTCCTCCATCCGTTCGTACCGCAGGTCGTGGTCGATCAGGTGGTCGGACCCGTAGTTCGCCGCGTCCGCTCCCCGCGACGAGGCGACGACGTTGAACGCCATCCGTCCGCCGGTGACGTGGTCGAGCGAGTTGAGCAGTCGGGCGACGGAGAAGGGGTGGGTGAACGTCGACGAGTAGGTGAGCCCGAACCCGATGTGCTCGGTGACGGTGGACATCGCGGCGATCACGGGTGACATGTCCTGCCGGGGCCACTGGATGCCCCACTCGACGGCCGGGTCGATGCTGCCGCGCCACGTGCTCGGCACGCCGGACCCGTCGCCGAAGAACAGCATGTCGACGCCCGCGCGTTCGGCGGTCCGGGCGACCTCCATGTACATGCGGACGTCGGGGAAGTCCTGGCCGACCCAGCTGCCGGCCGCTGCCCACCGCCCCTCGGTGTGGGTGAAGGACAGGTCGTAGGCCAGGTGCATGCCGTTCATCGGACACCCACCGGCGAAGCGGACGCGGGCACAGACACAGACGCGGAGGCGGACTCGCGCCACAGCGCCACCGTCTCGTCGGCGTCGGTCACGACGCCGACGTTCAGGTCGATCAGGGTCAGCGCGGCGTCGTGCACGTCGGTGTCGTACGCGGCGGTGGCGTCCTGCGGGACCACCACGGGCCAGCCGAGCTGCATCGCGTCCTGCGCGGTGGCGAGGACACAGCACTCGGTCGTGAGTCCCACGACGGTGACCCAGCCGATCCCGGCGGAGGTGAGCCGGGCCTCCAGGTCGGTGCCCAGGAACCCGCTGTACCCGCGCTTCACGACGCGGGTCTCACCGGGCGCTGGCGCCATGCGGTACCACTCGGCGCCCTCCGTGCCGATCCGGCAGGGCTCGTCGTCCGGCATGGGTCCGTCCGGGTCACCTCCGCGCAGCCACGTGCTGGAGCGCCACGGCCGGGCCGGGTCGCTGCCGAGTTCGACCCAGACCACGGGGACGCCCGTCGCGCGGGCCTCGTCGACGAGCGAGCCGATGCGGGTGACGGCGGCGTCCACCGCAGCGGACGCGCGGTCGTCGAGTCCGTACGGGGCGATCCGCGTCGGTTCGCCGAAGTCGCGCTGCACGTCGACGACGACGAGCGCGGGACGCGAACCGCCGACCGGCGAACCGGCAGCCAACGAACCACCCACCGGCGAACCGGCAGCCAGCGAACCACCCACCGGCGAACCGGCAGCCAGCGATCCCCCGTCCAGCAGCCGCACGAGCCGCGGGTCGCGACCCGCGTCGAGTCCCCCGGTCACCGGACGACCGCCGCGTCGTGCTGGCGGAGCGCCGGCAGGACGGTCTCCCCGAACAGCACCATGTCTTGGTCGTACTCGGGGAAGATCAGCATCAGGCCGTCGAGCTCGCCCCGGTCGACGATGTACTCGATGTGCTCGGTGACGGTCTCGGCGGACCCGGCGACGTACGCGGTCTGGAACGCGTCCTCACCGGCAGCACCGTCCGCCCAGGCACGTGCCTGCTCGGCGGGGACGCCCCACGACGCCCGCATCGACGCCAGTGCTTCGCGGTCGACGCCGGCACCCCACTCGCGCACCTTGCGCTGGGCTGCGGCGTCGGTTTCGTCCTGCACGACCGTGAGCATCGAGTAGGTGCGGCACTCGCGTCCCTCGGCGGCGGCACGGTCGTGGACGTCGCGGGACAGGTCGCGCATCTCGTCCAGGCTGTCCGCCGCCAGGAAGGCGCCGTCGGCGTGCTTCGCCTGGAACGCCCGGGCCGCCTCGGACTTGCCGGCACTGATGATGGTCGGCCGCGATGCGGGGTGAGGGCGGGACTCGCACGCGTCGAGGTCGAAGTACGGTGTGTGCATCGTCACGCTGTCCTCGGTCCACAGGCGCGTGACCGCCTCGGTCCAGAGCTCCGTCATCCGGTACCGGTCGGCGTGGCTGAGGGCCGCGTCCCAGATCCCGAACTGCTCGAACTCCGCCGCGTAGGCGCCGTTGACGATGTTCATGCCGGCCCGGCCGCCGGAGACGTCCTGCAGCGTCGTGTACATCTTCGCGGCGACCGCCGGGTTGTGGACGTTGGCGTGCATCGTCGCCCAGATCTTGACCCGCTCGGTGGCCTCGGCGATACCGGCCATCATCGTCATCGACTCCAGGGAGCGGCCCCAGTGGTCGGTGGAGCCGCCGAAGCCGCGCCACTTCGCCATCGACATCACGAAGTCCAGACCGATCGTCTCGGCGTGGAGCGCCGCGCGCTTGTTCCAGGCGTAGGTCGCCTCGGGGTGGGGCGCCGTGGTGGAGAGCATCCACCCGCCGTTGCCGATCGGGAGGAAGATCCCGTACTCCTTCGCGGGCATCTCACGCCGCCTTTCTGGTCGTTGCGGAACACTCGGTGACGATGGGGCTCACGGTGCGGGCCACACGGTCTCGCCGTCCTTCGTGATCGCGTCGATGTACTCGTTCGTGAACCAGCTCTTCGCGTCGTCGGCGGTGACCGAGCTCTTGACGATGTCGAACTGGTGCAGCATCTCGACGAGCTTCGTCACGTTCTCCGGGTCGATCCCGCCGAGCGGCTGGTCCGGCGTCGGGTTGTCCGCGATGACCTTCGTCTCGGTGGTCCAGATCTTGGTGTTCTGGGCGGTGTCGTAGGTGGCGCCGGACAGCTTCGCGGCGTACCCGACGCACTGCTTGGTCTTCGCCTCGCTCGCGGAGCAGAAGTCGTAGGCGTGCAGGGCTGCGCGCAGGACGTCCTCGACCGCGGTCGGGTGCGCCTTCGCGAAGGCGGGGTTCACGGCCATCGCACCGATCGACGAGGGGATGTCGTAGTCGACGGGCTGCCAGACGGTGACGTCGTCACCGGCGGCCTTGAGCAGGTTCGGCTCGTTCGACACGAAGCCCGTCAAGGCCTCGAGGCCGTTCTGCTTGCGGGGCAGGACGGACGGGTCGTAGCCCTCCTTGACGAGCGTGAGCGAGTCCCACTCGACGCCGGCCTTCTCCATCATCGCCCGGACCGAAGCGGGGACGTAGCCCTTGTGGCCGACGACCTGGCCGTCGAGCTGCGGCAGCTTCGTGATGTCCTTGTTCGTCATCAGGACGTCGAGGCCGGCGTTCGAGTACGACGAGATCCCGGTGATGTCGATGCCGTTCGCACGGGCCTGGATGAGGTCCTGCTCGGCGACGGCGGACACGGTGGCCTGGCCGCTGGCGAGGAGCTTCGTGTTCTGGGCGGTGTCACCCGAGCCCGGCTTCAGGGTCACGTCGAGGCAGAGGTCCTTGAAGTAGCCGAGCTCGTCCGCCGCGATGTACTCGAGGATCGACGCCGACGACTGGTACTGGTAGCCGGACAGGTAGGTGATCTTGCCGGCGTCCTTGTTCTCCTTGCACCGCTCGGCCGAGATCGCGCTGCCCTCGGACGAGGTGGTGCCGGCGCTCGAGCCGGTGCTGCATCCGGTGAGCGCAAGGGCGACGACGGCGGTGGCGAGGGCCGCGAGAGCGGCCTTGGTGCGGTGGGTGGTGCGGTGCTGCATGGTGCTGTGCT
>NZ_JANZKM010000044.1:0-15855 GCF_025642935.1 Curtobacterium sp. RIT-PI-V | reverse complement strand
CCCCCGCGATGCGACGGCTCGTCGCCGAGACCCGGCTGCACCCAGCCGAGCTCGTGCTGCCGATGTTCATCCGCGAGGGCGCAACCGACGCCGTCGACATCTCGAGCATGCCGGGCGTGCAGCAGCACTCGCTCGACTCGTTCCGTCGCGCACTCGTCGAGGCCGCCGGCCAGGGCATCGGGGGCGTGAACCTGTTCGGCGTGCCGACCACGAAGGACGCGACCGGATCCGGGGCGACCGACCCCGACGGCATCCTCAACGTCGCCATCCGCGTGGCGAAGGAGGAGGTCGGTGACGACCTGGTCGTGCAGTCCGACCTGTGCCTCGACGAGTTCACCGACCACGGCCACTGCGGTGTCCTGGCGGCGGACGGCTCCGTCGACAACGACGCCACCCTGCTGCGCTACCGCGACATGGCGGTCGCGCAGGCCGAGGCCGGCGCCGAACTGGTGTGCCTGAGCGGGATGATGGACGGCCAGATCGCCGCCGCGCGTGACGCGCTCGACGTCGCCGGGCACACCGGCACCGCGCTGCTGGCCTACGCGGCCAAGTACGCGTCCGCCTTCTACGGACCCTTCCGCGAGGCCGTGTCGTCGTCGCTCGTCGGCGACCGGCGGACCTACCAGATCGACGCCGCCAACGGTCGGCAGGGGCTGCGCGAGGTCGCGCTCGACGTCGACGAGGGCGCCGACGTCGTGATGGTGAAGCCGGCGATGAGCTACCTCGACGTGCTCGCCGAGACGGCTGCGACGTCGCCCGTGCCGGTCTGGGCCTACCAGATCTCCGGCGAGTACGCGATGATCACGGCAGCCGCACAGAACGGCTGGATCGACCGCGACGCCGCCGCGATGGAGTCGCTCATCGGCATCAAGCGTGCCGGCGCCGACGCGATCCTGACCTACTTCGCCGTCGACATCGCACGGAAGCTCAACCAGGAGGCCGGTCTCCGCACCTCCGGCACCACCGCCGCAGTCGCCGGCATCGCCTCGACCGGGAAGGCCCCCGAATGACCACGAACGACCAGCTGTTCGGCCGTGCCAAGAACGCGATCCCCGGCGGCGTGAACTCGCCCGTCCGTGCCTACGGATCGGTGGGCGGCACCCCGCGTTTCCTGGTGTCGGCGAAGGGAGCGTACGTCACCGACGCCGAGGGACGTGAGTACGTCGACCTCGTGGCGTCGTGGGGTCCCGCGATCCTCGGTCACGCGCACCCCGGTACCGTCGAGGCCGTGCAGCAGGCTGCCGCGCGCGGACTGTCCTTCGGGGCCTCGACCCCGGGCGAGACCGAGCTCGCCGAGCTCGTGAAGCAGCGGGTGTCGGTCGACGGCGACGGCCCCATCGAGAAGCTCCGCATGGTGTCGACCGGCACCGAGGCCACGATGACGGCGATCCGGTTGGCCCGCGGCTACACCGGCCGCGACCTGCTCGTGAAGTTCGCCGGGCACTACCACGGGCACTCCGACTCCCTGCTCGCCGAGGCTGGTTCGGGGGTCGCCACCCTGGCCCTTCCCGGCAGCGCGGGCATCACCGAGGAGACCGCGGCGCAGACCCTGGTGCTGCCGTACAACGACCTGGACGCCGTCCGCCGCGCGTTCGACGAGCACTCCGAGCGCATCGCCGGCGTGATCGTCGAGGCCGCCGCGGCGAACATGGGCGTGCTCGCTCCCGAGCGCGGGTTCAACCGCGCGCTCGCGCAGATCGTGCAGGCGCACGGGGCGCTGCTCATCGTCGACGAGGTCCTGACCGGGTTCCGCGTCGGGTCGGCCGGCTGGTGGGGCCTCGAGGCGTCGAAGGTCGTCCCCGACGGCGCCGGCTGGAAGCCCGACCTGATCACGTTCGGCAAGGTCATCGGTGGCGGCATGCCCCTCGCCGCGCTCGGCGGCCGACGCGAGGTCATGGACTTCCTCGCCCCGCTCGGCCCCGTGTACCAAGCGGGCACCCTGTCCGGCAACCCGCTCGCCGTCGCCGCGGGCATCGCCACGCTCCGGGCCGCGACGCCGTCGGTGTACGAGTCGCTGAACCGCACGGCCTCGGTCATCTCCGCGGCCACGTCGGACGCGCTGTCCGCCGAGGGCGTCGCGCACACCGTGCAGCGGGCCGGCAACCTGTTCTCGTTCGCCTTCACGGACACCGCACCGCGGAACTACGACGACGTGCGGGCGCAGGACGCGTTCCGGTACGCGCCGTTCTTCCACGCGATGCTCGACGCCGGGGTGACCCTGCCGCCGAGCGTGTTCGAGGCGTGGTTCGTCACGGCCGCCCACGACGAGCGGGCCGTCGGACGCATCCTCGACGCCCTGCCCGCCGCGGCGAAGGCAGCGGCCGCCGCGACCGCGTAGGGGGCGGCGCGCGCCGCGCCGAGGCCTCGGCTGGTTGACTGGCCGCATGCAACTCGCCGAGGCCCTCATCGAGCGCGCCGACCTGCAGAAGCGCATCGAACAACTGCGCGGCCGCATCGCCGCGAACGCCCGCTTCCAAGAGGGCGAGGAGCCCGACGAGGACGCCCGTGAGCTCCTCGCCGAGGCCGAGCGGTCGATCGACGCGCTCGAGGTCCTGCTCGCCCGCATCAACGCGACGAACGCCAGCACCACCGTCGTCTCCGGACAGACCGTCACCGCGCTGCTCGCCCGACGCGATGCCCTCCGGCTGCGGCACGCGCTCGTCACCGGAGCGGCGGACGCCACGGCCGGCACGAACGGCGGCTACCGACAGCTCCGCAGCGAACTCCGCACGTTCGCCGCGTTGCCGACCGCCGAGCTCCGGTCGCGGGCCGACGCCCTGGCGAAGGAGATCCGCGAACTCGACGCGGTCGTCCAGCGCACCAACTGGGAGGTCACCCTGGTCGACTGAGCAACGGGCGGTGCGTCGGTAGACGGACCGGGGCGGGTACGGACCCGACGACCGGCGGGCAATCCGGTCACCTGTCGGCGCAGTGGGCAGCGCCATGGCGAGAGCCGTGCACATCGCAGCCCAGTACGGCGCACCAGGTACGGTGCACACCGCACCACGCACAACCGCGTACCGACCGGACCGACGAGGGCGGGACAGGGGACAGCACCGCCCCACCCTCGACGGGTCAGGAGCAGTCGGCCTTGGTGAAGGTCGTGTCGAGCGTCTTCGAGGTGCCGTCGAACGCGTAGGTGTACCGCATGTCGACGCCCTCGTCGAGGAGGTCCTTCGTGTCGCTGTTCGAGCAGAGCGTCGGGCCGACCGAATCGCGGATGGCGCTCTCGGTGATCGAGGCGGGGTCGACGCTGGACGACACCGTGTAGTCGTAGTGGATCGCGTTGCCCTCGGCCTCGACGCCCGTCCACGACGTCACCGAGTCGACCTGCTTCGGCAGGTCGCTCTGCTCGCGGATCTGCACGACGGCCTTCGAGACCTTTTCTTCCGTCGAGTCGCTGAACGCGGCGGTGAGCGCCTGGCGGACCAGGAACGCGACGACCACCGCGACGACGACGCCGAGCAGCGAGATGAGGACGCGCTTGCCACGGGACTGCTTGGGCGGTGGCGCGTAGGGGGCCCCGGCGGGAGCGGGCTGCGCGTACGGCTGCTGGCCCGGCTGCTGCTGCGCCCAGGGCTGCTGGCCGGGCTGCTGACCCGGCTGCTGGCCGCTGTTCGGCTGCGGTTCCGACCCCGGGTAGGGCGGCGGTGTGGTCGTCATGGTGTTCCCCCTCGTTGCGGTGCGCGGCCTGACACCGTCGTCCGGCATCGGGTCCCTCCCCGACACGGGCCGCAGACACCTGAGCGACCATCCAAGCACAGGCCGGAGCGCCGCAACGCGTCAGGCGGAACGCCGTGCTGCCCAGCGACCCTCGGACCGGAGGATCGCGAGCGGGAAGTCGAACGCGTGCGACACCGCCGACGACGTGATGACCTCGTCCGCCGTGCCCTGTGCCACCGCGGCACCGTCACGGAGCAGCATCGCGTGCGAGGTCGACACCGGCAGGTCCTCCAGGTGGTGCGTGACCATGACGCTGCCGAGCTCGGGGTGCCGGTGTCGCAGGGCATCGACCGTCTCGAGCAGGTGCTCGCGCGCGGCGACGTCGAGCCCGGTCGCCGGTTCGTCGAGCAGCAGCAACTGCGGCTCGGACATCAGCGCCCGTGCGATGAGGGTCCGTCCGCGTTCGCCCTGGGACAACACGGGCCACCGGGCGTCCCGCCGTGCGGTGAGGCCGACGTCGGCGACGTGCTGCTCGGCCGCCTCGACCTGGGCGGCGGTGGGCTCCCACCGCATCATGAGGTCGGTCGTTCCGGTCAGGCCGGTCAGCACCGTCTCGAGCACGGTGAGCGGGGAGAGCATCCGGTGCCGCGGGTCGACGTGGCCGATGTGCTCACGCAGCTCGCGGACGTCGACGCGTCCGAGGCGCCGGCCGAGCACCTCGACCGTGCCCGCCGTGGGGTGGCCCGTTGCTCCGAGCACCGCGAGCAGCGTCGACTTGCCGGCACCGTTCGGACCGAGGAGCGCCCAGTGCTCGCCGCGCCGGACGGTCAGGTCGACGTCGTGCAGCAGGTCGCGCCCGGACCGCGTGACGCGGACACCGGTGGCGTTGATCAGGACGTCGTCGTTCACGACTCCATGCTGCCGTACCGCGCTCGGACGTCGGCGACGTGCGCGTCGAAGTGCGCCGAGAGGGCGTGGCACGCCTCGGACCCGAGCTCGGGGTCCCGCGCCCGGACCGCCTCGTCGAGGAGCTCGAGGAAGTCCTCGATCGCCCACTGTCGGAACGGGGGTGGCTCCGGCAGGATGTACGCCAGACGGGAGATCGTGACGGTCGTCGTCTCCCGTATCGCGCGGTTCGGGCTGCGGGACGCGAAGAACCGGTTGATCTCGAGCAGCGTGGCCGTGAACGAGAAGTCGCGGACCCGAGCCTCTCGTCGGACCTGCGCCAGCAGCACGTCCAGCTGCGCGACGTCCGCATCGGTCAGTGCGGGGATCGCCGACCGGACGCACATCTCCTGCAGCCCGAGGAGCAGGCCGACCGTCTCCGCCCAGTCGTCGACCGTCGGGACCGCGACGAGCACACTGCCCTCGCGATCGGGGCCGCCGAGCACCAGGCCCATCACTTCGAGCCGCTGGAGCATCGGCAGCAGGCGGCGCATCGGGACGCGGAACCGCGCGCTCAGGTCCCGCAGCGAGTACTCGCGGCCGGGCTCGAGCCTGTGGTCCCGAATCGACCCGAGGACCTCGAGCCAGTCGTCGTCCGGACGCCAGCCCGCCCAGTACAGCTCGTCCGAGGTGTGCTCGGCCGGCTCGACCAGCTCTGCGGGTCGGACGCCGAGGGCCGCAGCGGACATCTCGAGGTAGCGGCGCCACAGCCGGATGAGCACATGCGCTGCGCGCTCGGCACTGCTCCGGTCACGCAGCCGGAGTGCCTGGAGTGATGAGGCGAGCCAGGACTCGATCTCCACCACCTGCCAGGGGAGGGTGGCCCGTGGTCCGTACCGCAGCTGCTGGAGCGTGCGCACGAGCAACCTGGCGGTCAGGCGGTCCGGGGTGCGTTCGGCCCAGAACCCGATCGTCGCGAACAGCGCGGGGTCGAGTTCGTCGCCGCGTTCGGTCGCCGCCCGTCTCGCCCTCGCCACGAGTCCGGCGTAGACCGCGACGTCGTCCTCGTTGGCGGTCGGCACGGTGGCGCGCATGGCCACCTCGACGAGTCCGACGAGCATCCAGCTGCCCTCGGCCCACGGCACCGGGCCGAGCTCCGGGAAGCGCACCCGATCGCCGGGCGAGAGGCGGGCCAGTCCGATGTCGGCGAGCCGCTGCAGTGCTCCGGCGAGGATCGACGGCCGGACGTCGAAGCGCTCGCAGAGTTCGAGGAGGTCGTGCTCACGATCGTCCCGCAGCGCGCCGCTCCGCAGGGCGCCGAGCACCCGCGTGAAGGCGTCGTCGAACAGCGGACGCCAGTCGGTGGGTGACTGCGCGGCCACCACCGTCAGCCCCGCGTGGAGCGGACCGACTCGATGTGCTGCTCGAAGTTCCGCGTCAGCGCACGCCCGGCCTCGGCCGCCGTCTCGCCGTCGCGCTCCTCGAGGGCCTCGCCGAGGATCGAGAAGAACGCCTCGGAACCGTACTGCTCGAACGCCGGGGTGGGGTTGAGCGTGAACCGGACGCGCTCGAGCGCACCTTCGGCGGCGACCTGCACGAGCGGGTTGCCGGAGTGGGCCACGGCGAACTCGATGATCTCGGTCACGGCTCCGCTGAAGCCGAGGTCGCGGACCTTGCGGAGTCCGTCGGCTCGGTCGAGCAGCTTCTGGGCAGCGGCGACGTCGGCGTCGTCGTACTCGGGGACGCCCCACCGCAGGCTGAGCTCGAAGAAGCCGACCATGGCGCGGGTCGCGGTCACCCAGTCGTCGAACGTCGGGGTGGCGACGCGGGTGTAGCGGTTCGCCTCCATCTCGACGAGGCCGATGTCGACGAGCTTCGCGATCGCCTCACGGATCGGGGTGCGACTCACTCCGAGCCACTGCACGAGCTCGTCGTCGTTCAGGCGCTCGCCGTGCTGGAGCGTGCCGTCGCGGAGGGCTGCCAGCATCTTCTCGTACACGACGTCGCGGAGCAGCTTGCGGGGTGAGTTCTCGACCGTGGACTTCGGGACCGGCATGTCATCTCCTCGTGCATCGGACTCGGTACTGGAATCCTAACGTGTCAATTTGCAAGCGCTTGTGAAATTGTGGTACAGGAGTATTTCAACTCCGGAGGTCGACCACCGTTCGACCGTGCACGCGTCCGGCGACCACCTCAGCGCCGACCTTGATCGCCCGCTCCGGCGTCACGGTCCGCGTGACACCCGCCAGCAGCGCGGGGTCGAGGTCGGTCGCCAACCGCTCCCACGCCCGGTGCCGGAGCTCCGGCGGGGCGTCCACCGAGTTGATGCCGAGCAGTGACACCGCCCGCAGGATGAACGGCAGCACCGTCGTGGGCAGCGCAGCGTCCTGGGCGAGCCCGCACGCCGTGACGGCACCGCCCCACCGGGTGCCGGCCAGCACGTTCGCCAGGGTGGCCCCGCCGACGCTGTCCACGGCGCCGGCCCACGTCGCACGCTGCATCGGCTTGCCGGGCTCGGACAGGGTGCTCCGGTGCACGACCGCCGTCGCGCCGAGGCGTCGGAGCGAGGCCTCGTTGGTGCTCCGCCCGGTCGACGCGGTCACCTCGTACCCGCGTGCGGCGAGCAGGGCGATCGCCACGGTGCCCACCCCGCCGGACGCACCCGTGACGAGCACCGGCCCGGCACCCGGTTCCACGAACCGTTCGAGCGCGAGGACGCTGAGCATCGCCGTGAACCCGGCCGTGCCGATCGCCGCCGCGAACGAGTCCTCGATCGTCTCCGGCAGCACCACGAGGGAAGCGGACGGCACCACGGCGTGCTGGGCCCAGCCACCGTGCCGGGACTCGCCGAGTCCAGCACCGTTCAGCACGATGCGGTCGCCGATCGCCACGTCGTGCACGCCCGGTCCGAGCGCCGACACGGTGCCGACGACGTCGATGCCGGGCACGAGCGGGTCGACCCGCGCGACGCCGGGGTTCCGCGCGAGGGCGAGCCCGTCCTTGTAGTTGACGCTCGAGTACGTGACGTCGACGAGGGCCTCGCCCTCGGCCGGATCGGGCAGGTCGACGTCGGCGACGGTGGGCGGGGCTGAACTGGACACGAGAACGGCGCGGGTCATGCGCCGGACGCTACCCCGGGCCTCCCGGCTGTGCCTGCCACGATGCCTGGCGGAACCGGGCGTACCGGGTCGAAAGAAACGACCAGGTACGCCCGAAACGGTCAGGTACGCGCGCGGCGAGCGCTCACCCGAACATGATGGCGGCCTCGTCGAACCGCGCCTGCGGCACGGTCTTCAGCTCGCCGAGCGCCTCGTCGAACGAGACGTGCACGATGTCGGTGCCCTTCAGGGCGACCATCCGGCCCCACCGCTCCTCGACCACCGAGTCGATGGCCGCCAGGCCGAGCCGCGTCGACAGCACGCGGTCGTACGCGGTCGGCGTGCCACCACGCTGGATGTGCCCGAGGGTCGTGGCACGCGTCTCGATGCCCGTCATCTCCTCGATGAGGGGCGCGAGGCGCTCGCCGATGCCACCCAGGCGCGGACGCCCGAAGGCGTCGAGCCCGCGCTCGGTGTGCGCGTTGTCCTCGTGGTCGGGGACGAAGCCCTCGGCCACCACGACGAGCGGTGCACGCCCGCGGTCGTAGGCGGCACGCACCCACTTCGCGATCTGCTCCATGCTCGTCTTCTGCTCCGGGATCAGGATCGCGTGCGCACCGGCGGCCATGCCGGAGTGCAGGGCGATCCAGCCGACGTGCCGGCCCATGACCTCGGCGACCATGCACCGGGAGTGCGACTCGCCGGTGGTGCGCAGGCGGTCCATCGCCTCCGTCGCGATCGCGACGGCGGTGTCGAAGCCGAACGTGTAGTCGGTGGCGCCCAGGTCGTTGTCGACCGTCTTCGGGACGCCGACGATCTTCAGCCCGGCGTCGGTCAGGCGCTTCGCCGCGGCGAGCGTGCCCTCGCCGCCGATCGCGACTATGGCGTCGATGCCGTGGCGGTCCAGGGTCTTCGAGATGTTCTCGACGCCGCCGTTCGGGCCCTCGAAGGGGTTCGTGCGGCTGGTGCCGAGGATCGTGCCGCCCTGCTTGGCGATGCCCTGGATGTCCTTGCGGCCGAGCGGGACGATGTCGCCGTCGACGACGCCGCGCCAGCCGTCCCGGAACCCGACGAACTCGTGGCCGTGGATGGCGATGCCCTTGAGGACGATCGCGCGGATGACCGCGTTCAGACCGGGGCAGTCGCCTCCGGAGGTGAGGATGCCGATGCGCATGGGAACTCCGTCGTCGGGTGGTGCGGGTGGGGTCGTGGGGGACTGCGACCATCATGACTGACGGTGGTTGCGCATTACCATCCCGGTGTGACCCTGCTCGCCTCCGCCTCGTCGTCCGGTGACGCGTCCGGCGACGCGTCCGGTGCTCCTGGTGCGTCCGGCGACGCGGCTCGCGTCGACACCGTGTACCGACCGGGAGGCCCGGTGAACGTCACGTCGACCCTGCGGCCCCTGCAGCGCGGCTCCGGCGACCCCGCCTACAAGGTGGTCGGCTCGGTCGTGTGGCTCGCCCTGCGGACGCCCACCGGCCCCGCTGCCGTGGCGATCCGGCCGGCTGGCGACACCATCGCGGTCTCGGCGTGGGGCGACGGTGCTGCGTGGGCGGTCGAGCACGCGCCGGAGCTGCTCGGTCGCGGCGACGACTGGGACGGGTTCGACGTCTCCGGGCACGCGTTCCTGGCGACGGCCCGACACCGGCAGCCCGGACTCCGGCTGCTCCGGACGAACACCGTCGTCGCGATGCTCGTGCCGGCGATCATGGAGCAGAAGGTGACCTCACGGCAGGCGTGGGGCGCATGGCGGTACCTGCTCCGCCGGTACGGCACGCCCGCGCCGGGCCCCGCGCCGGACGGTCTCACCGTGCCGCCGACGGCCGACGAGTGGGCGCGGATCCCGAGCTGGGAGTGGCACAGGGCCGGCATCGAGCCCGGACGGTCGGCGACGGTGATGCGCGCGGTGAAGCTCGCGCCGGCGCTCGAGCGGACCCTGACGCTCGGTCGCGGCGGTTCGGTCGTGTCGGCGCGGCTCCAGTCGATCCCCGGCATCGGGAAGTGGACGGCTGCCGAGACCGCGCAGCGCTCCCACGGAGACCCCGATTCGCCGAGCGTCGGGGACTTCCACGTCCCCGCGCTGGTCGGGTGGGCGCTGACCGGGGGACCGGTCGACGACGACGGGATGCTCGAGCTGCTCGAGCCGTGGCGGGGGCACCGGGAACGGGTCGTGCGGCTGATCGGCGGCTCGGGATTCCGGAAGCCGTCGTTCGGGCCGCGGCTCACGATCCAGGACCACCGCGGGCACTGAGCGGTCGCGGGTGCCGGCCCGCTGCCGTCCGCCCCCGGTTCGCGACACGACACCAGGTGATCACACGGTGTCCTGTCGGAGAAGGGGTGCGCGTGCGGTTCGGCCGCTACTGGAACACCCCGGCGACGTCTCCGTTCGCCAAGGCGTTCACGATCCACATGACGGCCACCAAGAGCACGGGCAGCAGGACGTACCCGAAGTCGGACTTGACCGACGCCTCGGCGAACGATTCGGCGCGCCCTGACGCTCGACTGGACACCGTCCCGCCGACGATGCGGAGCATGTTCTGCCATTCGAGGATCTGCACGATCGCGAAGAGCACCGCGACGAGTGCGGCCAGGAAGACCACGGTGATCTGCAGACCGCTCAACCAGATTGCCGGCCCGTGCAGGGCTTGGGCGACCTCCGCGGGGTACTGGATCGACCAGGGTGAGTCGTTGCCCCTGACGCTCTCGGCGAGGGCCTGGAAGTCGCTCAGGCGGTGGCTGCCCCACACGGTCCGGTGCAGTGCGAACGTGACGATCAGCACGCTCTCGGCCGCGAGGACGAGGACGACGATGATGATGCGGATCACCCGGCGGTCGCCGAGCACACCGAGTCTCGCTGATCGGGCCGACGCGACGACGAGCCCGACCGCGCCGCCAGCGGCTGCACCGATCAGCAGTCCGAACGCGAGGTTCGAGTACGAGACGAAGCCGAGGGCAGCGATCGCGGCGACAGCGGCTGCGACGATGAACGGCCACCAGTCGCCGGCTCCCGAACTCGGCTGGTCCTGCTGTGCGTGGACCGTCACGTTCTGCTGGATCGACATCCGCTGGTCGTAGATGTGCACGTCGTGTACATCTCGTCCGGCCTGGACGACCGTCCCACTGTTGTTCGTGACCTGCTGGAACGGCGACCCCGATCCGCTCGCGGACTTGCCCTTCCCGCCGACGGCGAGGCTGAACACGGCGATTATCACGGCAGCGACCAGCGCGACGATCAGATCAGCCCCCTTGTCCGCGAGTGACACTGATCCGGTCGCAGCAACCACGCCGCCGATATTCCCCATGCTGGTATTCGTAGCGGCGTCGGGAGGCGGTGTCAACCGACCGTGACCGCGCGTCGTCAGGCGTCAGGGGTGGCGGACGCCCTCGCCGGCCAGCACGGCGCGGTAGCCCTCGCGGAACGTCGGGTACTGCGGTGCCCAGCCGGTGGACCGGAGCAGCGCGTTCGACAAGCGCTTGTCACCACCGGACTGCCGGGCACCGCCGTCACCGGTGACGGGCTCGGGAACGCCGAGCTCGTCGGCCAGGAACCGCAGCACGTCGTCGAGCCGGCTCGGTTCGTCGTCGGTGCCGAGGTACGTCGGCGCCGGGTCCTCCACGGTCGCCAGGTGCACGAGCGCCGCGGCGGCGTCGTCGCGGTGGATCCGGTTCGTGTGCGGCGAGGCACCCGGAGCCAACCGCGCAGAACCGGAGCGGACCTGGTCGATCAGGCGCTCGCGGCCCGGACCGTAGACACCGGACAGCCGCACGAGCACGGCGTCGGGAGCACGATCGCGCAGCAGCGCCTCGGCCTCGACCAGGACCTCGGCGGTCGGGGTCGCACCGTGCGCCGGGGTGTCCTCGGTGACCTCGCTGCCGTCGTCGACGTCGTACACCGCGGTCGACGACACCACGAGCAGGCGTGGATCGGCGTCCGAGGCGTCGATGCCGTCGAGCACGTTCCACAGGCCGTCGACGTAGGTGGCGCGGTACTCGTCGACGTCACGGCTGCCCGCGGCGAAGGCCACGACGACGACGGAGGTGTCGGCGGGGATCTCGGGGACCTCGTGCCGCAGGTCCGCGCTGCGGCCGGTGATCGGGGCAGGGACCAGTTCGGCGCGGCGTCGGAGGCCGATCACGTGGTGTCCCTGGCGCGCGAAGCGGAGACCGGCTTCGGTCCCGAGGTCGCCGCATCCGGCGATCACGACGGTGTCGTTGTTGTGCACCCGTCGACCTTGGCACGGACACCTGGTGGACGCTCCCGCGCCCGGCCTGCTGCCGCTCAGAGCGTCTTCCGCAGCAGCACGGAGTCACCGTGCTGCTGGTCGCGCTCACGCTCCCCGGTGTCGACGAAGCCCAGCTTGCCGAGCACCCGGAGCGACGCGGTGTTCCAGTTGCGGACCGTGGACGCCAGATGGCGGTACCCGTGCTCGCGTGCCGCATCGATGACCGCGCCGGATGCTTCCGTGGCGTACCCGTGGTTCCACGACGCCTGCAGGAACTCGTACGCCAGCTCCGGTTCGTCGGACACACCGACGCCGTTCGCGACGAGGCCGCAGTAGCCGACAGCAGCACCGGTGTCCCGGCGCTCGACGACGAGCAGACCGGGCGCCGGCGTCTGGTCGTACCCGCGCGCCCACTCCTCGAGATCGGACACGGTGGGGTGCCCGTCGGCCGAGAGCCGTCGATGCGGCGGCACGCGTGGATCCCGTTCGGCCCAGAGCCGACGGTGGAACGCGGCGTCGGTGCTCCGCCACGGCCGCAGGCGCAACCGTTCCGTCTCGAGTGCCGACATCTGATCGCCGCCGTCAGTCCGAGGTACGAGCGGGTTCTTCGTCCTTCGCCTCGACGCCGTCGTGGCGCATCCGCACGACGCTGGCCAGGGTCGACAGCGCCATCGCGGCGATGATCACGATCAAGGAGACCCACGTGTTGATCTCCGGCGCCCACTCGATGTGCTCGCCACCGTTCAGGAAGGGCAGCTCGTTGTCGTGCAGTGCGTGCAGGACGAGCTTCACACCGATGAACGCGAGGATCACCGCGATCCCGTACTTCAGGTAGACGAGCCGCTCCAGCAGGCCGCCGAGCAGGAAGTACAGCTGCCGCAGGCCCATCAGGGCGAAGACGTTCGCGGTGAACACGATGAACGGGCTCTCGGTGATGCCGAAGATCGCCGGGATCGAGTCGAGCGCGAACAGCAGGTCGGTCGTGCCGATGGCGATGAGCACGATGAGCAACGGGGTGAAGTGCCGCACGCCGTCGTGGGTGGTCCGGAACTTCATGCCGTCGAACGTGTCCGTGAGGCGCACGCGACGGCGGAGCAGCCGGACGATGAAGCTGTCCTTCTGGTCGTCGGCATCGTCCTCGCCGCGGAGCTGCTGGATCGCCGTCCAGATCAGCCAGGCGCCGAAGATGTAGAAGATCCACGAGAAGTTCTCGATGAGCTGGGCGCCGACGAGGATGAAGATGCCGCGCAGCACGAGCGCGATGATGATGCCGAGCATCAGCACCTCTTGCTGGATCTTCTTCGGCACCGAGAACCGCGCCATGATGATGACGAAGACGAACAGGTTGTCGATGCTCAGGCTGTACTCGGTGAGCCAACCGGCCAGGAACTCACCCGCCGAGTCGCCGCCCGCGAACACGAGCATCAGGACCGCGAAGACCAGCGCGAGCCCCACGTAGACGCCCACCCACGTCGCCGACTCGCGCAGCGTCGGCACGTGCGGCCGGCGCGCGACGATGAGCAGGTCGGCGAGCAGGATCGCGACGATCGCGATCAGCGAGCCGACTTCGAACACGACGGGGAGTTCGGGCATCTGGTGCGTTCCTTGCTGGTGGTGGGCGGGCCGTCGAGCACGGCCGGGCTCGGTTGCTGTCCCCTCTAGTGTCGGGGACGTTCGCGCGCCGAGCGACCGCGTCCCGCGTTCAGCGACCGGGGCCGTCGACCGGTGGGTCCGGTGGGAACGGCCGTCGTGCGACCCAGATCTGTACTCCGACGAGCACACCGAGCATCCCGCCGAAGCACAGGAACACCCATCCGGCCGCCGGGTGGCCGCCGGCGATGAAGACCGAACCGATGACGAACCCCGTTGCGGCTCCGAGCCCGTGGAACACCAGCGAGACCACCGTCCAGCCTGGACTCGCGTTCATCGTCAGCTGTGCGTCCCGGACCCATCCGGCATCCCTGGTACGTCGGAGCACGACGACGATCGTGCCGATCGAGACGCCGACGGCCGCCAGCAGCATGACCAGTTCCACGTGCATCGACCTCCTTCGGCATCGTCGTCCCGTCGACGGTGAACGATCCAGACTGCCACCTCGTTGACCGGGTATGGGACTCCGCACACGCACCAAGGTCATCATCGGCATCTCCACCGGCGTCGTGGTCATCGCGGCCGCCGCCGTCATCGCCGGCCCGTCCATCTACGCGAACACCGTCAACGGACAGGCCGCCGCAGCACCCTCGCTGCAGGCGACGTCATCCGCCAGCCTCGACGCGGCGGACGCCGACGGCACCTGGACCAGCACGGGGACCTCGTACGCCGGCTACCGGGTGCACGAGGTCCTGCAGGGGAATGATGTGAACGTGGTCGGACGCACGAAGGACGTCGAGGGCACCGCCGAGGTCGACGGCGGCTCCCTCGCGACGGCGACGGTCACGGTCCAGGTCGCGAAGATCACCACCCCCGAGTCCGCGCGCGACGCCTACTTCCGCGACACCGCGCTGGAGACGGACAAGTTCCCGACGGCGACGTTCACGCTGACGAAGCCCGTCGACGTCTCGAAGGCACTCGACGGCAGCACGCAGGACGTCACCCTGACCGGCACGATGGACCTGCACGGCGTCACGAAGGCCGTCACCGCCGACGCACAGGTGGCGGTCGGCAAGGCCGGCACCGTACAGGTCGCCGGCTCGGTGCCGATCACCTTCGCCGACTACGGCGTGCAGGCCCCCTCGCTCGGCTTCGTCACCGTGGACGGGAAGGGCTCCGTCGAGTTCTCCCTCGACCTGCAGAAGTGACTGTGACGAGTCGTTCCGCCGACGAGCTGCTCGCGACGCTCTACCGCGAGCACGGCGACGCGCTCACCCGGTACGTCCGGCACCTGACGCGGGACGGCTCGGCGGTCGAGGACGTCGTGCAGGAGACCATGGTCCGCGCCTGGCAGCGCCCAGCGGTGCTGGAACGCGCACCGGACAGCGCACGCGCCTGGCTGTTCACGGTGGCGCGCAACCTGGTCGTCGACGACGCCCGGTCCGCCCGGAACCGCCGGGAGTTCGGCACCGAACACCCCGTCGACCGTGCCGAGTCGGACCGAACCGACGCCGTGCTCGACCGCATCGTCGTGGCCGATGCGCTCGCATCGCTCTCCCCGGACCACCGCCGCGTGGTCGTGGACGCCTACTGGCTCGGCCACACGGTGCCGGAGATCGCACGACGACACGACATCCCCGAGGGCACCGCGAAGTCGCGGCTGCACTACGGGCTGCGAGCCCTGCGGCTCGCACTGCAGGAACGAGGAGTGACCCGATGAGCGACGACCGGTACGCAGAGTGGGACGCAGCGTACGTGCTCGGGTCCCTGAGCCCGGACGAACGGCTCGAGTACGAGCAGCACCTGGAGACGTGCGACCGTTGCACGGCCGCCGTCGCCGAGCTGGTCGGCCTGCCGGGTCTGCTCGCCAAGCTGCCGGCCGACCAGGCGATCGAGATCGCCGAACCGGACGGGAGGCCCGACACCGGTTCCGAGAGCACCCTCGCCTCCGTCGCCCACCGCGTTCGACACCGTCGCCGCCGTCGCCGGGTCTGGGTCGCCGCCACCGCGGGGCTCGCGGTGGTCGCCGCCGTCCTGGGCGGACTCGCCGTCGGCACGGCGGGGGACCGCGGCTCGGTGCAGGCCGGACGTGACGTCTCGGCCTCGGCGACCGCGGACCGCTACGACATGACCGGCGCCCAGGGACTCGATGTCGACCTCGCCGTCAGCGGCGAACAATGGGGCACACGATTCGACTGGGGCTGCTCGTACGGCGGCAAGAAGTGGGCAGCGGACGGATCGGTCATGTACGACCTCGTCGTGGTGCGGTCCGACGGCACCGCGCAGATCGTCGGCTCGTGGACGGCCGCGGGCGAGGACGCGAAGGGGCTGTCGGCGTCGACGGACATCCCGCGCGACGACATCGCGAGCGTGCAGGTGCGGCTCCGCGGCGA
>NZ_JANZKM010000043.1:0-16941 GCF_025642935.1 Curtobacterium sp. RIT-PI-V | reverse complement strand
CGTTCGTGGAACCTCGGCGCTCCCCGTGCGGCGAGTCGTGGAAGCTCGGCTGACGTGCGGTGGCGGCTAGCCCGAGACGGCCTCGTCCGACACGTCGGGGCCGATCGCGTCCTGGACGCGCGCACTGACGGACCGGAGCGTGTCCGCGTCGGTCCCCACGGGCCTCCAGAACAGGTCTTCCAGCGCACCGGTGTGCGCGCGGATGCCAGCGAGCACCGCGCGGCGGCCGTCGGGGGTCATCTCCACCCAGCTGCCGCGGCCGTCGGTCGGGCAGTCGGCGCGTCCGACCAGGCCGCGGGAGACCATCCGTGTGACCTGGTGACTGACGCGCGACTTCTCCCAACCGATGCCGGCGGCGATGTCGCGGACGCGCAGCCGGTGGTCCGGCTCACGCTGCAGCCCGATCAGGATCTCGAACTCGGGGATGGAGATGCCGGCGCCCGCCTGGACGGCCTGGTCGAGCGCTCGGTCGAGGCGTCGCCAGACGTCGTGGTAGGCGTCCCACGTCGCCCAGTCATGGCCATCGTTGCCCTGCGTCGACATGCCGACCAGCGTATCCACCGCGGGGACCCACGGACCCCGCGGCCGCGTCTTTCATCCATGCGGATGACTCCTGGCCGACGTGCGGCGCGCTCCAAGGTGAGGTCGGAGGTGCGGCATACGATCGGAGCATGCCGAGCGCCCGCCTCCAGGACTGCACCGACGACGCCGTTGCGCTGGTCCGCAAGTGGCTGGCGGCGTCCGCCGGGGCGAAGCCGGACGCCGGTGCCGCCCGTCTCGCCGAAGCCCTGCGAGACGAGCGTGGGCTCGACTTCACGCGCAGCTTCGTCGACAAGGTCATCCGCCCCGAAGACCCCCGGGTCGCTGCCCGCAACCTCGAACAGGTCAGCCGCGACGTCCCCGACTTCCTCGCCTGGTACCTGCGCGGCGCGGTGACGCTCGGCGGTGGGTTCGCGACGATGGCGCCGTGGGCGGTCATCCCCACCGCACGGCGGATCCTGCGCCGGATGACCGGCCACCTGGTGATCGACGCGAGCACGGCGAAGCTCGGTCCGGCGCTCGCGAAGGTCGGTGGGCCGGGCACCCGGCTCAACGTGAACCTGCTCGGCGAAGCCGTGCTCGGCAGCGCTGAGAGCGACCGTCGGTTGCAGGGGACGATGGACCTGCTCGCCCGCGACGACGTCGACCACGTGTCGATCAAGGTCAGCTCGGTCGTGCCGCAGATGTCGATGTGGGCGTTCGACCAGACGGTCGAGCGGGTCGTCGACCGTCTCGTGCCGTTGTACCGGCTCGCGGCCGCTCCGCTGGCGTCCGGTGGCCAGGCCAAGTTCATCAACCTGGACATGGAGGAGTACC
Organism: Curtobacterium sp. RIT-PI-V; assembly: GCF_025642935.1. NCBI lineage: Bacteria > Bacillati > Actinomycetota > Actinomycetes > Micrococcales > Microbacteriaceae > Curtobacterium > Curtobacterium sp. RIT-PI-V. Next base: position 15,585 of record NZ_JANZKM010000043.1, on the reverse strand, counting down.
GCGACCTCGACGTCACCCTCGCGGTGTTCCGGACCCTGCTCGACCGCGACGAGTTCGCGGGGCTGCAGGCCGGCATCGTGCTGCAGGCCTACCTGCCCGACGCCGCCGGGGCGCTCGAGTCCCTGACGGCCTGGGCGCAGGAACGCCGGGCCCGGGGCGGCGCACCGATCAAGGTGCGGCTCGTCAAGGGCGCGAACCTGGCGATGGAGCACGTCGACGCGATCGTGCACGACTGGCCGCTCGCCACCTGGGGCAGCAAGCGCGAGACCGACACCGCCTACCTGCGGATGCTCGACGCCGCGTTGACCCCGGAGCGCACCGACGCCGTGCGCATCGGCGTCGCCGGGCACAACCTGTTCGACCTGGCGACCGCGTGGGTCCTCGCCCAGCGCCGCGGGGTGACCGACGGAGTCGACGTCGAGATGCTGCTCGGCATGGCATCGACGCACGCCGACGCCGTCCGTGCCGACGTCGGACAGATCCTGCTCTACACACCCGTCGTGCAGCCGGACGAGTTCGACTCCGCGATCGCGTACCTCGCCCGCCGCCTGCAGGAGAGCTCGAGCCCCGAGAACTTCATCGCCGCGGCGTCCGACATCGACCGAGACGCCAGCGTGTTCGACCGCGAACACGGCCGGTACCTGGCGTCGGTCGCAGCCCTCGACGAACCGGTGCACGCGACGCACCGCACCCAGGACCGCCACCTGGCACTCGGCGAACCCGTCCTGCGCGACGCGTTCCGGAACGCCCCGGACACCGACCCCGCCGTCCCCGCCAACCGTGCGTGGGCGCTCGACGTCCTGCGCCGGGTACCGCGCTCGCAGCTCGGCGCGCAGACGATCCGCGGGGCGAAGGTGGCCGACCGCTCCAAGCTCGAACGGATCATGGCCCGCACCGCGCAGGCCGGCGTGAACTGGGGGCGGCAGGACCCCTCCGACCGTGCTGAGCTCCTCGACCTGATCGGACACGAGCTCGAGACCCGCCGCGCCGACCTGATCGAGGTGATGGCCGCGGAGACCGGCAAGACGTTCTCCGAGGCCGACACCGAGGTCACCGAAGCCGTCGACGCCGCCCACTACTACGCCGAGCGCGCCCGTCGTCTCGGCGACGTCGAGGGTGCCCGGTACGTCCCGCCACGCCTGACCGTCGTGGTGCCGCCGTGGAACTTCCCCGTCGCGATCCCCGCCGGTGGGGTGCTGGCGGCGCTCGCCGCGGGCAGCGGAGTCGTGCTCAAGCCGGCACCCGAGGCGAAGCGCAGTGGTGCGCTGCTGGCCGACGTGCTCTGGGACGCCGGCGTACCGCACTCGTTGCTGCAGCTCGTCGACCTGGCCGAGGACGAACTCGGCCGTGACCTGGTCGGACACCCCGCCGTCGACCGCATCATCCTGACCGGTTCGGCCGACACCGCGCGATCCTTCCGCTGGTGGCGCGCCGGTCTCCCGCTCAGCGCCGAGACGAGCGGCAAGAACGCGATCGTCGTCACGCCGAGCGCCGACATCGACCTCGCGGTGCAGGACATCGTGCAGTCTGCCTTCGGCCACGCCGGCCAGAAGTGCTCCGCGGCGTCCCTGGTCGTCCTGGTCGGCACGGTCGGCGAGAGTGAACGCTTCCGTCGGCAGCTCGTGGACGCCACGCGCACGCTCCGGGTCGCCTGGCCCGACGACCCCACCGCCCAGGTCGGCCCGGTCATCGCCGAGCCCAAGGGCAAGCTGCGACAAGGCCTCACCGAACTCGGGCCGGGGGAGTCCTGGCTCGTGCAGCCGACGGCCCTCGACGACTCCGGGCGGCTCTGGTCACCCGGCATCCGTGACGGCGTCCGCCCCGGCAGCGACTTCCACCAGACCGAGTACTTCGGCCCGGTGCTCGGCATCATGCGCGCCGAGACGCTCGAGCAGGCGATCGCGATCCAGAACGGCACCGACTACGGCCTGACGGCGGGGATCCACTCGCTCGACGCCGACGAGGTGGCGGACTGGCTGGCGAGCGTGCGCGCCGGCAACCTGTACGTGAACCGCGGGATCACCGGTGCGGTCGTCGGTCGGCAGCCGTTCGGTGGCTGGAAGCGGTCGTCGGTGGGCACCGGCACGAAGGCGGGCGGACCGATGTACGTCGCGACGCTCGGCCGGTGGGAGCCGGTCCCGCGAACGGTGCACAAGAGCATCCAGCTGCACGGTCTCCCGCCGCGCGTGACCTCGGTGATCGAGGCCGCACGCAGCGGCTTGTCGTTCGAGGAGTTCGACCAGGTGCGGGCCGGTGCGCTGAGCGACGTCCGTGCGCGCGAGGAGCTGTACGGCGGATCGCACGACCTGTCGGGGCTCGTGGTGCAGCGGAACGTGCTGCGCCACCGACCGCAGTCCGTCATCGTGCGGCAGGCCGAGGACGCCTCGGCGGGTGACCTGGTCCGGGCGCTCGTCGCCGCCACGGCTGCCCGCGCCCACGTCCTGCTCAGCACCGCCCGCCCGTTGCCCGGTCCGCTCAGCCAGCTGCTGGCGTCGAGTCGGTCGCCGCTGGACGTCGTCGACCACCTGGTCGAGTCCGACCAGGACTTCCACGCCCGTGCGTCGTCCGGCGCCGTGTTCCAGGCGAACTGGACGAGCGATGAGGACGCCGAGCCCGCCGACGCCCTCGGGGACATGCTCGCGCAGGGACAGGACCGACCCGTGCACACGGCGTTCGGCGGCCCCGGCGCACGGATCCGGCTCATCGGTGGCGATGCCCTGGCGCTCGAGGAAGCCCTCGGGGCGAGCATCGACGTCGCGATCCACGACGCGCCGGTGGTCGAGGCCGGGTTGATCGAGATGCTCCCGTTCATCCGAGAGCAGTCGGTCTCGATCACCGCCCACCGGTTCGGGGACGTCGACGCGGACTTCGCTGACCTGCGCGTCTGACAGCTGCCGCTTCCTGCGCGTCTGACAGCTGCCGCTCGGTGAGCAGAAATGGTCGGGTGCGCTGCGGCGGACCCGACCATTCCTGCTCACGAAGTGCGCGGCGTGGCGCTGGCTCGGGTCAGTCCTCGGTGTCGCCTGCTTCTTCGTCCTCGACGCCGGTCTCGTCCATCCGGTCACGCAGGTGGTCGGCCATCGCTCCGGCGCCCTCGCCGTGGTGGTCGTGGTCGACCTGTTCGATCAGGCCGTGCAGTTTCTCGTGGTTCGTGGCCTCGTTGGCGCCGTCCATGACGGGCTCGGTCTGCTCGTTGTCGCTCATGGCTCGGACGCTACGCCGCGGTGGCTGCGGACCGGTAGTGCAGCTCGACGGCACCGCCGCTGAACGGCGTCGTCCCGACCAGCTCGAACACCGGGGTCGGCGCCGCGACCGGCAGCAGGGGCGCACCGGCACCGAGCGCCACGGGCATCACGGTGACCCGGAGTTCGTCGAGCAGTCCGGCCTGCTGGTACTGCGCCGCGACGAGTCCGCCGCCGACGACCCAGACGTCGCGCTCGCCGGCTGCACGTTCGAGGTCGGCTTGGTGGTCCGCGACCTCGCCCGACACGAAGCGCACGTCGGCGCCGTCCGGCACCGGTAGGTCACGCGTGGTGAACACCCACGTCGCCAGGTCCGGGTACGCCCACGTGTCGTCGTGCTCGAGCAGCCACTCGTACGTGGTCGAGCCCATGACGACCGCGCCGATGCCCGCGAAGAACCGGTCGTGGTGCTCCTGGAACGGCTCGAAGCCGAACTGCAGCAGCCAGTCGAGGTCGTCGTCCGGTGCAGCGACGAAGCCGTCCAGCGAGGACGCAACGGAGTAGGTGGTGCCCATGCCCCGGACGCTACCGAGCACCGCCGACAGCGGTCGGCGGCGCCGGCCCCGCCAGCCGTCAGCGCCTGCCGCCCCGACCGACGACCGCGACCTCGGCGACGGTGAGCACCGTGGCGATCCACACCTGCTGCAGGGCGAACGTGCGGCGTCGTGGATCGAGGGCGAGCGGCACCATCGTCACGCCGTGCACCGCGTCGACGGCGGCGCTGAGCGTGTGCGCGTTCCCGGAGCCCGTGCGTGCGACGAGGGCAGCCTGCACGAGCTGCCGGACGCCGAGCACGCCGTGCAGCACGGCCTGGTCGCGTCCACGGAACGATCGGCTCAGGTGCCAGACGCCGAGCACCGCTCGGCCCAACTCGACCGCCGATGCGGCCGGCGACGACCCCGCTCGTGCACGGCGCATCATCGTCGTCGTCCCGCCACGAGCGCGACGGCCCCGGCGGCACCGAGCACCGCACCGATCAGACCGTTGCCCACCCGCCGGTGCTCCACCCACCAGGTCTGCGGCGACCACGCGTGTGCCGACTCGTCGAACGCACCGTGCGCGCCGTGGTCGCCAGGCACCGGCTCGTACAGGTTGTCCTGCAGTTCCTGCCCGTCCTTGTCCGGTGCCTGCTGCCCGGAGACGAGCGTCTTGGCGGCGTACCAGTCGGCGAAGCGCCCGCTGATCCGGTTGCCGAGGATCGTGTAGACGGTCGACTCGCCGACCCAGGTGCGACGGCGCGGCCGCTCGGCCACGGCAGCGATCGCGCGGGCACCGACCTCGGGCTGGAAGATCGGTGCGACCGGCTGCGGGTGGTGCGGCAGCTTCGACTTCACCCACCCGAACTGGATCGTGTTGAGGGCGGGCATGTCGACCCGCGACACCTTCACCTTGCTGCCCTGTTCGAGCAGCTCGGAGACGACGGACTCGGTGAACCCGACGATCGCGTGCTTCGCACCGCAGTACGCGGCCTGCAGCGGGATGCCCCGGAAGCCGAGTGCTGAGCCGACCTGGACGACGTGCCCCTGGCCGCGGGGCACCATCCGGGAGAGCGCTGCTCGGGTCCCGTTGACGAAGCCGAGGTAGGTCACGTGCAGCGCTCGCTCGAAGTCCTCGGGCGCGGTGTCCAGGAACTTGCCGAACACCCCGACCATCACGCCGTTCACCCACAGGTCGATCGGCCCGAGTTCCTGCTCGACGCGGTCGGCCGCGGCCTCGACGGCCTCGCGGTCGGACACGTCGGCGACCAGTGCCAGCCCGCGACGCCCCGCGGCCTCGACCTCGGCCACCGCGGCGTCGACGCCGTCCCGTCCACGGGCGAGGACGGCGACGTCCCACCCCCGCGCGGCGAGCTCCCGGACGGTCGCACGCCCCAGTCCTGCGGATCCGCCGGTCACCACTGCCACTCGAGTCATGGCTCACTTGTACCTGCGGCCGACCGCGCACCACTCAGCCGGTGTCCCCCGGATCGGCGGGCACCGAACCACGATCACACCGACCGGCCATGCTGGCCACGTGGAGACCCGAGACCCCGAGAGCGACGAACTCGCTGAGGAAACCCCTCCCGGCTGGGTCCTGAACACCCCGAACCGGCTGCTCGAGGTCTGGCTCTACCCCGTGCTCGAGCTGCTCCTCGCCGCCGTGCACGTCGCCCTCGGCATCGCCTTCGGGGGCGTCTTCGCGCTCGTCGTCGGCATCGCCGCTGCGGTCGTGTTCGGGATGGGTTCAGTCGCGCTGCTCGTGACGGGCTGGCGCGCGTACGACGAGCAGACGCGTGCGGCCTCGTGGCGCTGCCACGTCACCCGGGTGGTGGTGGCAGTGACGAGCGCGGCGGTCGTCGCGGTGGCGAGCCTGGTGGTCGGGACTCCATCCGGCCTGGTGTTCGGCGCGATCGCCGGGATCCCGATGGCGTTCCGGTTCGCGCGCGTCGTCCCGCGCATCGACCACCTCGTCGTCGCGTGGGCCTCGGCGTCGGTGGCGGTGATCTGCACGACCCTCGCCGTGATCGGGTTCACCGTGCCCGACCTCCCGGAGTACCGGACCGTCGCCTGGATCGGCGGGTCCTTCTTCGGGCTCTTCGGTGCCGTCGTTGCCGTTCACCAGTTCCGGGCAGCCGCCCGGGCGCCGCGCGACGAGCTCGAGCTCGGCCTCACCGCCCCCGACCGAACCGCGTCGTGACCCCCGACGAGTAGAGCACCGAGTCCGGCTCGAGCTCGGTCAACCCGAACGGCAGCCCGGCGGCCCCGATCAGGTCGTCCCGCAGCGACACCACCGAGGCCCGGTGCAGCGGCCACGCGTCGTGCTCGTTCGGCCAGAACCGCGTCCGCCCGGCCCGGTGCACGTGCATGCCCCAGCGTGCCGTCAGGAACGTGTCGAGCGGCCCCGGCTCGTCGAGTACCTCGCCCACGCGGACGTCGAGCATCGACCGCAGGTGCGTCCCGTGCCGCCGCATCGCGTACCCGACGCGGCCGTCGCCGCTCCGCGACTCGGCGTGCGCCCACCAGTAGGGCAGCCCGGTGGCCGCGCGTGCGCCGAGCGTCGGCAGCAGTTTGCCGGCGTCGAGCGACAGGAACACGACGCCGTGCTGGCCCTGCTCGTCGACCGTGTAGACGCGGACGTTCACCTCGACGAAGTCGCCGATCGAGCCGGTCCGCCCGAGCGCCCCGAGGGGCGGGAAGCGGGTGTCCTCGAACCGGAACGCGATGAGGCCCACCCAGGTGGTCACCCCGTCGTCGGTCCCGTCGAGCGCCATCGTGTCGGGTCGCGTTCCGGCCGGCAGCAGCGGGGCCACCGCCGACACGTCGACGCGCCAGTGCACGAAGACGACGTCGAGCCAGTCCTGCGAGATCCAGGGGCGGCCCGGCAGGCCGGGGGCGATGGACGGGAGGCCCGGGGCGCTCCGGGTGGGTCGGGTGTCGGTCACGGTGTGGTCGCCTCCGGTTCGGTGGGTCCGGTCATGCCGGGTCGCGTCAGCGACGGGGTCGGCGGCGACCGGACGGGTCGCTGCTCGCGGTCCGGCGGAGTCCGCACGGGCCTCCCGGCCTGCGCGTCACGTGGCACCTGCCGGACGTTACGCGGTGTCGCGACTGACCAGCTTGGAGAGCACGATCGCGGACCGCGTGTGGTCCACCTGCGGTGCGAGGCGGACCTTGTCGAGCGCTTCTTCGAGCGCGGACAGATCCTTCGAGCGCATGTGCACCACGGCGTCGGCGCTCCCCGTGACGGTGCCGGCGTCGATGACCTCGGGCACGGTGTCGAGCAGCGCACGGAGTTCGTCGGGGGAGACGGTGCCGCGGCAGTACAGCTCGACCCAGGCCTCGGTGCCGCGGTCCTCGACGGCGGGGTCGACCTTGATCGTGAAGCCCTGGATGACGCCGTCGCCGACGAGCCGGTCGACGCGACGCTTGACGGCCGATGCCGAGAGTCCGACCACCGACCCGATGTCGCCGTAGCCGGCGCGGGCGTTGTCCCGGAGTTGATCCAGGATGCGGTGGTCGAGCGAATCCATTGCACCCATCGTACGCGGACTTCTTGCGAGGTCGGCGGGTCGGACGCACGAAACGTGCGTCACCCGAACGGGTGTCACGGTCCGACGGATGGGGGACTGCACTCTTCGGACGGTTCATGCCAGACTTTCGAGTGGCGTCGACCTGGTCCGCTACGGCGAGTGAGCCTGCATCTCGCCGGAGCACCTCTCCTTCGTTCCGTTTCGGTTCCTGGCAGGCTCGGGCCCCGGTCCCTTCTCAGGAGGACTGATGTCGAACACCGCACCCTCGACCACCGATGCACCGGCCCGTACCGCCACCAAGCGGACGATCCTGATGTGCAAGCCGGACTTCTACACGGTGAGCTACCGGATCAACCCGTGGATGCACCCGGAGGAGCCGACCGACACGTCGAAGGCCGTCGCCCAGTGGCAGACGCTCGTCGACGTGTACGAGCAGCTCGGCTTCGACATCTCGTACATCGACCCCATCGACGGCCTGCCGGACATGGTCTACGCGGCCAACGGCGGGTTCGTCCTCGACGGCATCGCCTACGGCGCGAAGTTCCAGTACCCCGAGCGCCAGCCCGAGGGCCCGGCGTACATGGATTGGTTCCGTCAGGCCGGCCTGACCGTCGCCGAGCCCGAGCAGACCAACGAGGGCGAGGGTGACTTCCTGCTCATCGGGAACACGATCTTCGCCGGCACCGGCTTCCGGTCGGACAGCACCTCGCACGACGAGCTCGCGACGATCTACGGCCGTGAGGTCGTCACCCTGAAGCTCATCAACCCGAGCTTCTACCACCTCGACACCGCGATCGCCGTGCTCGACCCCGAGCCCGCCGCTGACGGCACCAGCAACATCGCGTACCTCGAGAGCGCCTTCGACGAGCCGTCGCTGGCGATCCTGCGGGAGCGGTTCCCGGACGCGATCATCGCCACGGAGGAGGACGCCGCGATCCTCGGCCTGAACTCCTACTCCGACGGGTACAACGTCGTGATCGCCGCGCGGGCGACCACGTTCGCGTCGCAGCTGAAGGAAAAGGGTTACAACCCGATCGGCGTCGACCTGTCCGAGCTGCTGCTCGGCGGTGGCGGCGTGAAGTGCTGCACCCTCGACCTGCACCCGGTCGGCACCGGCAACTCCGTCGCCCGCTCGCTCGGGGTCAGCTGATGTCGGCGGCAGCGTCGCTCGGGGTCAACACCGCGGCGGCGCTCGCCGTCGAGGACCGCGCCCTCGCGCACAACTACAGCCCGCTGCCCGTCGTCATCGCGTCGGGCTCCGGAGCGACCGTCACCGATGTCGACGGCAAGCAGTACCTGGACGGGCTCGCCGCGTACTCCGCGGTGAACTTCGGCCACGGCAACCCGCGGCTGCTCGACGCCGCCCGGGCGCAGCTCGACCGGGTGACGCTCACGAGCCGCGCGTTCGTGAACGACCAGCTCGGGCCGTTCGCCACGGCGCTGGCGGCGTTGACGGAGACCGAGATGGTCCTGCCGATGAACACCGGTGCCGAGGCCGTCGAGTCCGCGATCAAGGTGTCCCGCGCCTGGGGTTACCGCGTCAAGGGGGTCCCTGCGGACCGCGCGACGATCATCGTGGCGTCCGGGAACTTCCACGGCCGCACCACCACGATCATCTCCTTCTCGGACGACCCCGATGCCCGCAACGACTTCGGTCCGTACACCCCGGGCTTCCGGACCGTGCCGTACGGCGACGCCGCTGCCCTGCGCGCAGCGATGGACGAGACCGTCGTCGCCGTGCTGCTCGAACCGATCCAGGGCGAGGGCGGCGTGGTCATCCCACCGGCCTCGTACCTGCCTGCTGTCCGGGAGCTCTGCGACGAGTTCGGCGCGCTGTTCGTCGCCGACGAGATCCAGTCCGGCCTCGGCCGCACGGGCCACACCCTCGCCGTGCAGCGCGTCGGGGTCCGTCCCGACCTCATCACGCTCGGCAAGGCGCTCGGCGGCGGCATCGTCCCGGTGTCCGCGGTCGTCGGCTCGGCGTCCGTCCTGGGGGTGCTGCGTCCCGGCGAGCACGGTTCGACCTTCGGCGGGAACCCGCTCGCCGCGGCCGTCGGCGCCGAGGTCGTGGCGATGCTCGGCGAGGGCACGTTCCAGCAGCGCGCCCTCGACGGCGAACCGTTGCTGCGCGGGCTGCTCGACGACCTGCTCGGCAAGGGGGTCGTGTCGCACCGCGTCGCCGGACTCTGGGCGGGGATCGACATCGACCCCGCGCTCGGCACCGGCAAGGAGATCTCGAAGGACCTCGCCGACCGCGGGCTGCTCGTGAAGGACACCCACGGTTCGACGATCCGCTTCGCCCCGCCGCTCGTGGTCACCGACGACGAGCTGCGCACGGCGATCGGCACGCTGTCCGACGTCCTGGCGTCGCGCGCCTGACGGGCGCGGTCCACGCGCTCGCTTCGTGAGCAGAAATGGTCGGGTCGCCACACGGCACCCGACCATTTCTGCTCACCAAGCGCGGCTCACACCTCCCAGCGCGCCGCCAACTCGTCCATCAGGCCATCGAGCCGCTCGTCGACGACCTGCTCCTCTGGATGCGCCTCGTACCAGGCGATGACCTCGCGCACACCCTGCCGGTAGGGCGTCCGCGGCCGGTACCACGGCACGAGCGACCGGACCTTGCTGTTGTCGAACACCGAGCTGTTGGCCTTGTCGCCGAGCAGCGCCGCACCCCACTCGGCATCGGCGGCGGCGATCGCATCCGCCGGCACGTGCACGATGCGCAGGTCGTCGACACCAGCCGCTGCCGCGATCTCCTGCGCGATGGCATTCCACGTCGGCGCCTCGTCGCTCGTGATCGTGAATGCCTCGCCGATCGCCTCAGCACGGTCGAGCAGCCCGGTGAACCCGACCGCGAAGTCACGGCTGTGCGTCAGCGTCCACAGCGACGTGCCGTCACCGGTGATGATGATCGGCTTGCCGGCGCGCATCCGCGCCACCGCAGTCCAGCCGCCCGTCAGCGGCAGCTTCGTCTCGTCGTAGGTGTGCGACGGCCGCACGATCGTCACCGGGAAGTCCTGCTCCCGGTACGCCTCCATCAGCAGTTCCTCGCACGCGATCTTGTCGCGCGAGTACTGCCAGTACGGGTTCTTCAGCGGCGTCGACTCCGTGATCGGCAGGTGCGTCGCCGGGGTCTGGTACGCCGAGGCCGAGCTGATGAACACGTACTGCCGCGTCCGTCCGGCGAAGAAGTCGATGTCGGCCTGCACCTGGTCCGGCGTGAATGCCACCCAGTTCACGACCACGTCGAAGCGGCGGTCGCCGAGTGCGTCCGCCAGGGCGCTGCGGTCCGACACATCGGCCTGGAGGCGCGTCACACCCTCCGGGATCGGCCTGCCCCCGGTGGTCCCCCGGTTGAGCACGGTGACGTCCAATCCCTGCTCGACGGCTTCGCGGACGCAGGCGGCGCTGATGACCCCGCTGCCGCCGATGAACAGCACGCTCGGTCCCGACATGGATGCTCCTTCGCTCCGACGGTGCACCACTGCACCGCAACCCCTCCGATCCTGCACCTACACGTCAGGGCGAGCGCGGAGCACGGCACGGAGCGACGTGGTGTCCGCAGCCCAGAGCGCGGCGTGCGGGCTGATCCAGCCGAGCAGTTCGAGTGCGTAGTCGAGGTCCCGCTGGACATCCCGCGCGTGGATGGGTTCGTGGTGCGCTGCCCGGTTGCGGACGAAGTGGAGTTGCTGGAGTCGACGTGTGACCTCGCTCCGCCGGACACGCAGGTTGTCCGGCCCGTGCGGAAAGGCCCGGTGCAGATCGGGTACCCAGAGCGACGTGTGGTACCGCGACTCGACGAGGTACCGCCAGAACCCGAACGTGAGTTCCGCGATGACCCGCCCGTGGACTTCGGCGCGACGTCCGTCTCGACTCGCGCGAGCACGCGCCTTCGCCAGGTCAGCGCGCCCGCGGCCGTCGAGTGTGACGGTGTCGAACCACGGCGCCCCGGTCCGCGCTGCTGTCCAGGCGTGGAGTTCGCGGTCGAGCGCGTTGCGTGCGATCACCTCGACCATGCCGGTGAGCTCCATGACGGAGCCCGCGGCACGCATGTTCCACTCGTACAGCCGCAACGCGCCGGCCGAGGACCCCGTCCGCTCGGTGTACGAGCGGAGCCGGTCGGCGGTGATCAAGCGCCCGAGTTCGTCTTCCTGCATCAGGCCCCTGTCTGCTACGGTGATCCGCGAAGACCCCGGAACGATCCCTGGCTCACGCCACATCGCCGGGGTTTCGTCTTTGTCACCGATTCCTGATACATCACCTTACAGTTCCTGCCTCACGCAGCAGGCTCGAGGACTACCGTCACCCGCGGAGCTGCATCGACGCGCCCCACGACAGGAGTGACACGCACATGGAGTACCGCTACCTCGGCAACTCGGGCCTCAAGGTCTCCGAGATCACCTACGGCAACTGGCTCACCCACGCATCCCAGGTCGAGAACGACGCGGCCATCGCCTGCGTCAAGGCCGCCCTCGAGGTGGGCATCTCGACGTTCGACACCGCCGACGTCTACGCCAACACCGGCGCGGAGACCGTCCTCGGCGAAGCCCTCAAGGGGGAGCGGCGCCAGTCGCTCGAGATCGCCACGAAGGTGTTCGGGCCGACCGGGCCCAAGGGGCACAACGACACCGGGCTGTCCCGCAAGCACATCCTCGAGTCGATCGACGGCTCGCTCGGCCGCCTGCAGACCGACTACGTCGACCTGTACCAGGCGCACCGCTTCGACCACGAGACCCCGCTCGAGGAGACGATGCAGGCGTTCGCCGACATCGTGCGCCAGGGCAAGGTCCTGTACGTCGGCGTGAGCGAGTGGACCGCGGAGCAGCTCCGTGCCGGCGCCGCCCTGGCGAAGGACCTCGGGTTCCAGCTCATCTCGAACCAGCCGCAGTACTCGGCGCTGTGGCGGGTCATCGAAGACGAGGTGGTGCCGACCTCGAAGGAGCTCGGCATCTCGCAGATCGTCTGGTCGCCCATCGCCCAGGGTGTCCTGACCGGCAAGTACAAGCCGGGTCAGCCGCTGCCCGAGGGCTCACGCGCCACCGATGACAAGGGCGGCGCGGACATGATCAAGCGCTTCATGCGCGACGAGGTGCTGTCCTCGGTGCAGGAGCTCGAGCCGATCGCGAAGGAACTCGACCTGTCGATGGCGCAACTCGCCGTCGCCTGGGTGCTGCAGAACGAGAACGTCGCGAGCGCGATCATCGGGGCGTCGCGTCCGGAGCAGGTGCACGACAACGCCGGCGCTGCCGGTGTCACGATCCCCGCGGAGCTGCTCGCCCGGATCGACGACGCCCTCGGTGCCGTCGTCGAGCGCGACCCGGCGAAGACGAACGACAGCAGCCCGAAGACCCGCGAGGCCTGAGCCCGGAGGCCGACAGGCGGGCGCGATCCGCGCCTCCAGGCTGTCGGGGACCCGGCGCGAACGCGAGCCGCACGACCGAAGTCACCCCGAACCGCACAGTTGCGTGGTTCGGGGTGACTTCGGTTGTGCGCGACGACCGACGAGCGCTCGCGCGACCAGACGGCTCAAACAACGGAAAAGGCCCCCTGCCGAAGCAGGGGGCCTTCACCGGTGGCTGGACACGGCATCGATCCGTGGACCTTTCGATTTTCAGTCGAACGCTCTACCAACTGAGCTATCCAGCCGTGGCGACCCTGACGGGACTTGAACCCGCGACCTCCGCCGTGACAGGGCGGCACGCTAACCAGCTGCGCTACAGGGCCATGTTGAATTGCTGTGGTGTTGCTCAGTACTACTTGCTCGCTCACTCGGAGAGTGACCCCAACGGGATTCGAACCCGTGCTGCCGCCGTGAAAGGGCGGTGTCCTAGGCCACTAAACGATAGGGCCGCAAGTGGTGCTTCGCGCTACCGATGGACAAGCATACGGATGCCCCCGGGGGTTCGCAAATCGGGCCGCGTTCCCGCGGAATCCCCGGCGTGTCGCGCCCGCCCGGCACCGGGTGCCGAGGTTGCGGTGCGAGCATCGTCGTCGGCTCCACGCCCCTCGTCCGAGGGGCTGTGGGGCTGCGACACCTGTTGTTACTGTTGCGTCTGTTAACAGTGTTACGTGCGTGAGCCTTGCCGCGCTGTTACGAAATCGAGATACATGTCGACCTCACCTTCGCTCTCCCTCCGCAACCGCAACCGCAGCCGCCTCGTCGCCGCCGCGGTTGCCGTCGCGCTCGCCGGCAGCACCCTCGCGGTCCTCGCTCCGGCGACGTCGGCCAGTGCCGCGAGCTACCCGAGCTGGTCCGAGGTGCAGAAGGCCAAGTCCTCGACGAGTGCCCAGCAGGCGAAGGTCACCGAGATCAAGTCGCTCATCTCGACCCTGAAGTCCGAAGCTGCTGCGAAGCAGAAGGCCGCACAGGCCGCCGGCGAGGCCTACCAGGCTGCACAGAACAAGTACGACGAGGCGACCCTCGAGCAGAAGACGCTCCAGTCGCAGGCGGACGACGCCGAGCAGACCGCCGCACAGTCCGAGGAGCAGGCCGGTCAGCTCGCCGCGCAGCTCGGTCGGGCCAGCGCCAACGACGTGACGACCGACATCCTCACGCACCCCTCGGACTCCGGTGACCTGCTCTACGAGCTCGGCGCCATGTCGAAGCTCAGCGAGCAGGCCGACGGCATCTACTCGCAGGCGTCGCAGGACCGGGGCACCGCCCAGGCGCAGGCCGACAAGGCGGACAAGGCCAAGGCGGCGCTGGGAGACCTCGCCGACGCAGCCCAGTCGAAGATGCAGCAGGCGCAGGGTGCTGCCGACGCGGCGCAGACCGCCGTCGACGCCCAGAACGACAACGAGTCGCGGCTCGAGGCACAGCTGACCGCCCTCACCACGAAGCAGCGCGGTGTCGAGGCCGACTACCGCAAGGGCGTCGCCGCCGAGAAGGCCCGACAGGCCCGCATCGCCGCTGCTGCGGCCAAGGCAGCCGCGAAGGCCGCGGCGACGAGCCAGGGCGGCACCGGCGGTGGGACAGCCAACTCCGCCGGGTGGGTCCGTCCGGCAGGCGGCTTCCAGACCAGCGGCTACGGCATCCGCGTCGACCCGTACACGCACGCCACGGCACTGCACGCCGGGGTCGACCTCGCTCCCGCCTGCTACGCCCCGATCTACGCGGCCCACGACGGCACCGTGACCTTCGCCGGCAACGGCGGCGGCTACGGCAACGAGGTCATCCTGGACAACGGCGGCGGCATCTCGACGGCCTACGGACACATCGTCGACGGCGGGATCATGGTCGCGAACGGCCAGCACGTCTCCGCCGGGCAGCAGATCGCCAAGATCGGTTCGACCGGCTGGTCGACCGGGTGCCACCTCCACTTCGAGACCCGGGTCAACGGTGCTGCCGTCGACCCGGTCCCCTTCATGGCAGCGCGGGGGATCTCGGTATGAGCATCAGCGCAGCCGGGATGCGTTGACCCCGCCATGAACCTGTCCGCTCGCTCGTTCTCCTGCGGGATCGCCACCGTCGCCGTGCTCGGCATCGGACTCTCGGTCGTCGTTGCAGGACCCGCCCAGGCCGCGCCGTCGGCGCCGTCCTGGGACGACGTCAAGGCCGCGAAGTCGGACGCCGCCGACGCGCAGCAGACGGTGGACGAGCTGAGCGACCGGCTGACCTCGCTGCAGGCCACCGCGGACCGCGCCGGCATCGTCGAGCAGCAGGCCGGGCAGGCCTACGCCCTCGCTGCCTCGCAGCAGCAGGAGGCGAAGGACACCCTCGCCGACCTGTCCGCACAGTCGAAGCGGGCCAAGGGCAAGGCGGACGACTCCGCGGGCCAGGTCGCGGCGCTCGTCGTCGAGCTGTCCCGCACGGGCGGCGGCGACCTGTCGACGACGATGCTCACGGACGCTTCGGACTCCGGCGACCTGCTCTACCGCGTCGGCACGATGTCGCACCTGTCCGAGCGGTCGGCGACGATCCTGGCCCAGGCCCGCTCCGACCAGAAGACCGTGGACTCGCTCGCCGACCAGCAGGCCGTGGCCACGACGGCACTGAGCAAGGCGACCGAGGCCACGAAGAAAGCCTTCGCGACCGCCAACGACGTCTCCGCCGATGCCCAGGCCCGAGTGCAGAAGCAGCAGGACCAGCAGGACGAGGTCCTCCGCCAACTCGCGTACCTCAAGGGCACGAGCGTCGCGACGGAGAGCGCGTACTGGAGTGCGCAGCAGGCCAAGGCGGCCGAGACCGCCCTGGCGGCCCAGACGAGCAGCGGCGGCGGCGCGACCAGTGGCAGCGGGAGCAGCGACAGCGGCGGCACCGGCACCTCCACGAGCCCGAGCACCGGCGGCGGCAGCACGAGTACGGGCCCCGACACCGGCTCAGGCAGCGGCACG
>NZ_JANZKM010000042.1:0-17684 GCF_025642935.1 Curtobacterium sp. RIT-PI-V | reverse complement strand
TGTCCCGCAGGAAGATCTCGATCGTCTTCGGGCCGACCCCCTTGAGCGCACCGAGTCGGTCGCGCAGGTCCTTCCGCGACGCCGCGGTCTTCACCAGGTGCGACACGGACCCCTCGTCGGCGTCGAGCGTGTGCATCGTCTCGTGCAGGGCATCGGTCATCTGGTAGTCGAACCGCGCGTAGCCGCCCTCGTCCAGGACCCTCCGCAGTTGCTCGCGTCCGGCGCCCGCGAACTTCCCCGGGCTGGTGAACCCGTGGTCGATGAGGACGCGGTAGGTCTCCGCCGCCTGCTCCTGCCGGATGGGCCGGCCGAAGAGCATGCTGGCGAGGAACCACCGGTAGAGCTGTTGGGGCTTGCCGTCGGACAGGTCGATCCCGAGGTCCGCGGCGTGGGTCACGTCGGCCATGGACCGGACGCTACCCGTGGTGGTCAGCCGTCGGTGCGCCGCGGTCCCCAGTGCAGCGCGCCGACGACGAGCCACCCGACGAACGACAGGATCGTGACGAGCTCGACGACCACGATGAACGGCAGGTCGATCGCGACACCGGCGCCCGCGATGTAGGCGTAGCTGTACGTCTGTGACGAGACGGCGCTCACGATCCACCGCACGACGACGATCACGGCGCCGATCGCCGCGAGGGCACCGAGGGCGAACTGGAACGGGTTTCGGCCACGCAGGAATCGCATCCCGCCACCGTAGGGCCGCGGGCCGACGGCGCACGACTCCCCGTTCGAGGTGCCAAGCGCTTGGTGCCCGCGCGAGGCTCACTCGGCGGCGGCGGCCAGCTGGTCCTCCAGGTTGAACACCTCGGGCAGCACCCGCGCAGTCTGGTCCGCCCGGCCCGAGGCGCCGTCGAACAGGTCCTGCATGTGCGCCTCCCATGCGGTCGCGACCTCGGACGCCGCGAGCGACGCGTCGGCATCGGCCACCGAGTCGGTCTCGTAGTAGCCGATCAGCAGGCCGTCGTCGTCGAGGAACAGGGAGTAGTTCCGCCGCCCCGCCGTGGCGATCGCCCGGAGCATCGCCGGCCAGACCGCGGCGTGCCGCTCGCGGTAGGCGTCCAGGTGCTCGGCCTGCACCTGCAGTCGGAAGCAGACGCGGATCACCGGTCGGCCTCGGCGCGGCGACGCTGTTCGGCGTCCTGCACGGCGCGCTCGTCGGCGGTGCGCACGGTACCGGTGACGGTGGTCACGGTGCCGTACCGCTCGGCCTCGATCGCCTCGAGCGTCTTGCCCTGCGTGCGTGGCGCCCAGATGGTGCCGACCAGGAACGACATCGCGAGGAGGCCCAGGATGAGTCCACCGAGTGCACGGAGTCCGATGTCGGACAGCAGCAGCGGGAACCAGATGCTCAGCAGACCGACCATGACCCGCGCGGCGAGGAACAACACGCCCTGGGCACTGGCCCGGTACCGGGTGGCGAAGAGCTCGCTCGTCCAGAGGCCGTAGAACGCCTGCGCGCCGATGCCCGACGAGATGCCCCACGCCACGGCGAAGAACAGCAGCGTGCCGAGGTTCGCCGGTGCGTAGATCAGGACGGCCCAGGCGACGATCGCGAGCACCGCGCCGAGGGCGAAGAGCAACCGTCGACTGACCCGGTCGCCGTAGCGCATGAAGCCGAAGTAGGTCGCGGCGACGGTGCAGCCCCACACCAGGATCTGCAGGCCGTACTGCTCGGTGACGCTCGTGACCCCGGTGGCCGAGTACACCCGCGGCTGGAAGATGCCGGCCTGCCCGGCGACGGTGTTCCAGAGCGCGTAGACGCCGAACAGGAACAGCATCGCGGTCAGGTTCCGGCGCCGGCTGAACAGCTGGGTGATCCCGTGGAAGAAGTTCGCGGTGCCGGTCGCGGCGCGCTCGTCCTTCCAGATCGCCGACTCCGGCAGCCCGCGGCGGAGCCACCAGACGACGGCGGCGACGACGAACAGGTGCGCGAAGATGAGCCGGCTGCCGAGCAGTCCGAGGGGCGCGGCGGCGATGGCCAGCGCGAAGCCGACCATCGGGCCGATCGACCAGGCGAGCTGCGCGGTGCCGACGTGGGCGGCGCGCTTGTCCGCGGGTGCCTGCTCGGCGATGTAGGTCCAGCTCGCCGGCACCCCGGCGCCGACCGCGATGCCGGTCAGGATGAAGCCGACCAGCAGCATGCCGTAGCTGCCGGCGAAGACCGCGAGCAGGATGCCGAGCATGTACAGCAGCAAGTCGTAGGTGTAGATGAACTTCCGGCCGTAGCGGTCGCACAGCGGTCCGCCGATGATGGCGCCGGCGGCCGCGCCGAACGCGTTCGCGGACAGGCTCGCCAGCAGGCCGACCTCGAGGTCGCCGACGTGGAACTGCGCTTGCCACAGGCTGAGGCTCGTGGCGATCGCGATGATCGACCCCGACTCGATGTAGTTCGACATGGCGACCGAGACGGTCGCCTTCCAGCCCGTGGTGCTCCGGGCTCCGATGCGGACCGCCATTGGTCCTCCGTTCGCGTGTTCGTCAGTGAATCGTTTCAACGGGACAGCGAGACGATAGTGCGCTCCGGTGGGCGTTGGCAAGTCCGCGCTTTGCATCCGCTGCGCGGTCGCTCACTCGGTGCGAGGTTGCCCACTCCGTGCTGCGCTGCAAGCGCGCACCGAGTGGGCAACCTCGCACGTGGCGGCGCAGCACGCACGGTGCACGCCGGAGCGGAGCACGCACGGGGCGCGGCCGCACCCACGATCTCGCACCGTGCGGTGGACCTGCGCCCCACCGGACGGGAGGCCCGGGTCCAGCCCGCACCGCGCCTCCCGTCCGCCGTTTTCCACAGATCACGGCGCGCACCACCCCGAAGCGCAGGTGCGATGCCAGGATGGCCACATGGCGGTCAGTGTGCGAGAGGTGGCAGCGCTCGCCGGCGTGTCCTTGGGCACGGTGTCGAACGTCCTGAACCGCCCCGACAAGGTGGCCCCGACCACGGTCGACCGGGTGCAGTCGGCCATCGCCACGCTCGGGTTCGTCCGCAACGACTCCGCACGCCAGCTCCGGGCCGGCCGCAGCTCCACCGTCGGCCTGATCGTGCTCGACGGCGGCAACCCGTTCTTCACCGACGTCGCGCGCGGTGCCGAAGACGCTGCGATGGACAAGGGCCTGGCGGTCCTGATCGGCAACTCCGACGAGTCCACCGACCGCGAGCGCACGTACGTCGACCTGTTCGAGGAACGCCGGGTCGCCGGCCTGCTCATCTCCCCCGCCGGTGACGACCTGTCCCGCCTCGCCCGCCTGCGCGACCAGGGCACCGCCGTCGTGCTCGTCGACCGCCGCGCCGACGACGAGCACTTCGCCTCGGTGTCGGTGGACGACGTCGCGGGCGGTCGCATCGCGGTCGAGCACCTCGCGGCCATCGGGCGGACGCGGATCGCCTTCGTCGGCGGCCCGTCCACCATCCGCCAGGTGGCCGACCGGCATGCCGGGGCACTGTCGGCGGCTCAGGTAGCGGGCATCGGGCTCGAGGTCCTGCCGACCGCGTCGCTGTCGGTGCTCGAAGGGCGTCGCATCGGCGAGGAACTCCAGGCGCGCCCTCGTGCCGAGCGGCCGGACGCGGTGTTCGCGGCGAACGACCTGCTCGCGGTCGGCCTCGAACAGGCGTTCATCATGCGCGGCACGATCGCGGTGCCGGACGAGATCGCGATCGTGGGCTACGACGACATCGCCTTCGCCGAGGCAGCCGTCGTCCCGTTGACCTCGGTGCGCCAGCCTGCCCAGGACCTCGGGCGCCAGGCGATCGAGCTGTTGACGAAGCAGGTCGAGCTCGGGCAGGGCATCGACCTGGAGCACGTCGAGTTCACGCCGGAGCTCGTGGTCCGGCAGTCCTCCGTCGCCGACGCGTAGCCGGGCCTTCGCGCCTCCCGCCACCCTGCCCGGCCCCGCGGCACGGACCGGCCGCCGCTGCGGCCTACGATCGGAGCATGGTGCATGTCCCCCGGCGCGACGGCCCGCCGAGCGTGCACCACGTCGCAGCTCGCGCCGGCGTCTCGCTGGCGACGGTGTCGAACGTGCTGAACCACCCCGAGCGGGTCGCCGAGTCCACGGCCGCACGCGTGCACGACGCGATCGCCGAACTCGGGTACACGCCGAACCGCAACGCCCGGGTGCTGGCATCCGGCAGCAGCCGTTCGATCGGGCTCGTCGTGATGTCGCTCCGGAACTCGCTGTTCAGCGACATGGTCAACGGTGCGCAGCTCGCGGCCCGGAAACGCGGGTTCACGCTCCTCATCGCGAGCAGCGAGGACGATCTGCAGGCGCAGGGCGAACACCTCGCGTACCTCGAGAGCGCTCGGGTGTCCGGCATCCTGCTCGCCTCGATGACCGAGTCGCGCGATCAGGTCGAGCTCACCCGCCGGCACGGTCGGCCGGTCGTCTACGTGAACTTCGCACCGGCGACGGTCGACGCCTGCTCCGTCGTCGTCGACAACGAGCAGGCGGCCTTCCTCGCCACGGAGCACCTGATCGCCTGCGGGTGCCGACGCATCGGCTTCGTGAGCGCGCGCGCCGAGTTGCAGCCGGTGTCGCTCCGCCGAGCCGGGGTCCTCCGGGCGATCGCAGGTCACCCAGGGGTGGAACTCATCGACATCGACGCCGGTGACATCGACCCGCCCGGCGGCACCGACGCCGGTGCGCGCATCGCCGCGATGCCGCTCGCCGAGCGGCCCGACGGCGTCCTCGGCGTCACCGACCTGCTCGCGATGGCGGTCGTCTCCGAGCTCCGCGCCGCCGGCATCCGCGTACCGGAGGACATCCCGGTGTCGGGGTGCGACCACAACTCGGTGGCATGGGGCGGCGCGGTGCCGCTGACGTCGGTGACCATGCACGGTGCGGAGATGGGCGCGGCGGCGGTCGAACTGCTGCTCGAGGAACTCACCGACCCGATGCACGTCCACCGCACCGTGGTGCTCGGCAGCGAGCTCGTCCCCCGCGAGAGCACGCTCGGCCGCGCCGGTGCGGCAGCAGCGCGGGCCACGGCGCCGAGCGACCCGCGCCGTACCGAGGCCTGAGCGCCCGAGTCTCGGAGCGAGGGCGCCGAGTCTCGGGGTGAGCGACAGTTCGCGGGCTGCGGGGCGCGAGGACTGTCGCGCACCCCGAGACTCGGGACCGCGCGCACCAGGCGTGCGCGTTCCCGTAACGAAAACGGCACAGCGATTGACACGCTTCAATCGACGTGGTTCCATCCTGATTGAAACGTTCTAAACAGCAGCAACCGGAGCCCACGACGACGCGGGATCCGGGTCCGTTTCACCCGGGGTACCCCGCCCCGGGCCTTACGAGGAGGTAAGGAATGTCAGCTCGTTCCCTGACCACGAGGACGCTCACCACGCGCGCCGTCGTCAAACGTCTCGTCGCCATCGGCGGCGCCACGGTCCTGATCGGCGGGCTCGCGGCGTGTTCGTCCGGCGGTTCTGCCGACGAAGGCGGCGGCAAGGTGCAGATCACCTACCAGGCCGACAACTCACCCGCGACCGCAGCCACCGCGAAGCCGCTCATCGAGGCGTTCGAGAAGGCCAACCCGGACATCACGGTCAAGTTCGACACCCGCCCCCAGGGCACCGACGGCGACAACCTGGTGAAGACCCAGCTGTCGACCGGCGAGATGGCCGACGTCTTCAACTACAACTCCGGTTCGCTCATGCAGGCCCTCAACCCGGACAACACCCTGGTGGACCTGTCCGACGAGAGCTGGACCAAGGACGTCGACGAGCAGTTCACCAAGGTCGTCAGCACCGACAAGGGCGTCTACGGTGCCCCGTTCGGCACGAGCTTCGGCGGCGGCGTCATGTACAACAAGAAGGTCTACGCGGACCTCGGACTCAGCGTCCCCACCACGTGGGACGAGTTCATCAGCAACAGCGAGAAGATCAAGGACGCCGGCAAGGTCGCCCCGATCATCCAGACGTACGGCGACACCTGGACCAGCCAGCTGTTCGTGCTCGGCGACTTCGCCAACATCACGGCGCAGGACAAGGACTGGGCGGAGAACTACACCGCCAACAAGGAGTCCTACGCCAAGGAGCCTGCACTCGCCGGCTTCGACCACCTCGCCGAGGGCAAGGACAAGGACCTCTACAACGAGGACTACGCCTCGGCCACGCAGGCGAACGGCTTGAAGATGCTCGCCGACGGCACCGGGGCGCAGTACCCGATGCTGACGAACGCGATCTCGACCCTGCAGCAGGACAGCCCCGACGCCGTCGAGGACATCGGAGCGTTCGCGCTGCCGGCCGAGGACGCCGACGACACGAACCTGACCATCTGGGAGCCGAACGGCCTGTACATCCCGAAGACCACCGAGGGCGACGAGCTCGCCGCGGCGAAGAAGTTCATCGCCTTCGCGAACTCGGCCGACGGCTGCAAGGTGCAGAACGACACCGGAACGCCCGGTGGCCCGTACGTCATCTCGACCTGCTCGCTGCCGGACGACGTGCCCCCGATGATCGACGACCTGCAGAAGTACCTGGACGACGGCAAGGCGAGCCCGGCGCTCGAGTTCCTGTCCCCGATCAAGGGCCCGAACCTCGAGAAGATCTGCGTGCAGGTCGGCTCCGGCATCACCAACGCTGCCAAGGGTGCTGACCAGTACGACGACGACGTCGTCCAGCAGGCGCAGCAGCTCGGCATCAAGGGCTGGTGACACGGTGACCGCGACACTCACGACGGAACTCGAGCCTGCGAAGACCCGAGCGGGTTCCGGCGGGACCGGTCCCGCGCGCAAGCGGATGCGCTCGTTCTACCCCGCGTGGTTCTTCATCCCCGCGATCGCGCTGTACGTCGTGTTCTTCGCGGTCCCCACCTTCGCCGGGTTCTACTTCTCCCTCACCCGCTGGACGCTGTTCGACCAGACCTTCATCGGTTTCGACAACTTCGTCCGGTTCTTCCAGGACCCGCAGCTCGTCTCCGGGTTCGTGCACACGTTCCAGTACGGCTTCGTGACGAGCGCGGCGAAGGTGGTCATCGGACTCGCCCTCGCCCTGCTCCTCACGTCGCCCGTGCTGGGGCGCGGCTACCTGCGGGCAGTCGTGTTCTTCCCGGTGCTGGTGTCGACGATCGGCATCGGCATCACGTTCAAGGCCCTGATGGACCCGTTCCACGGGATCATCAACGGAGTCCTCGGCTCGGTCGGCCTCCCCACACCGGGGTGGCTGACCGACCCGGCCCTCGCCCTGTGGAGCGTCGCCGCGGTGGACGTCTGGAAGGGTGTCGGCATCGCGACGCTCATCTTCATCGCCGGTATCGTGGCGATCCCGCAGGAGTACTTCGAGGCCGCACGGGTCGACGGCGCGAGCGCGTGGTCGATCTTCCGGAACATCACCCTGCCGCTGTCGCGTCCCGCGATGGGCACCGTCATCATCCTGTCGCTGATCGGCGGGCTGCGGTCCTTCGACCTGATCTGGGCGATGACCGGCGGTGGGCCAGGGTTCACCAGCGACGTCATCGCGAGCGTCATCTACAAGCAGTACCAGGCCGGGTTCTACGGCCTGTCGACCGCCGGCAACGTGGTCCTGTTCGTGGTCGTGACAGCGATCATGGTCCCGATCTCGTGGCTCCTCAACCGCAAGGAGGCGGACCTGTGATCACCGCACTGCGCCCACTCCCGATCTCGTGGCTCCTCAACCGCAAGGAGGCGGACCTGTGACCGCCGTCACCAGCCCCCGCCGGACCACCGGCCGCGCGCCGACACCGGCGACGAAGAACCGTCACCCTGGCCGGGCCCGACGGTGGATCATCGGCTCGATCGCCATCGTCGTCAGCTTCGTGGTCTTCCTGGTGCCGTTCGTCTTCGTCCTGCTGCAGGCCGCGAAGAACCCGGCCGAGGCGAACCAGCTCGGCTTCAGCCTGCCGACCGAGTGGCAGCTCTGGCAGAACCTGCAGGCCGTGTTCGGATCCGGCGACGGCGTGATCGTCCGCGCGTTCCTGAACAGCGCGGTCCTGACCGTGGGCAGCGTGATCGTGATGGTCGTGTTCTCCGCGATGGTCGGGTACGTGCTGCAGCGTCGTCCGAGCAAGTGGAACGGCGTGATCAACTTCTTCGTCCTGGCGGGCCTCATCGTCCCGCCCGCGATCGTCCCGACGATCTGGGTGCTGCAGGGACTCAACCTGTTCAAGACCATGGGCGGGATGATCCTCATCGAGGCGACCTTCGGCCTGTCGTTCTGCATCCTGCTCTTCCGCGCGTTCGTGGCGACGATCCCGAAGGAGCTCGACGAGGCAGCCGTCCTCGACGGTGCCGGACCGATCCGCCTGTTCTTCGGCGTCGTGCTGCCGCTGCTCAAGCCGGTCATCATCACGGTCGTGCTCGTGCAGTCCGTCACGGTGTTCAACGACTTCACGAACCCGCTGTACTTCCTGCCGGGGTCCGAGAACGCCACGGTGCAGCAGACGCTCTACTCGTTCCAGAGCCAGTCGGTCAGCCAGCTCAACCTGCTGTTCACCGACGTCCTGCTCATCACGATCCCGCCGCTGATCCTCTACATCTTCTTCAACCGCCAGATCGTCGCCGGCATGACCAGCGGCGCCGTCAAGGGCTGACGCCCGACCCCCGACCTGGAGGCGCGACCCGCCTCCGCCGCACCGCCCACCCGGGCGGGCGGCCGGGCCCACGACCCCGCACCGGTCGACGACGACCGGTCGCGTGAAAGGACACACCACATGACCGCCTGGACCGCACCGTTCATCACGAGCGACGCCGACCTCGGGAGCGCACCGATCCTGCGCCGTGAGTTCACCCTCGACGACGGCCACGGCGCCGTCACCGGAGCGACCCTCGACGTCAGCGCCCTCGGCGTCGTCGAAGCGTGGCTCGGTGGCGAACGCGTCTCCGACCACCTGCTCGAACCGGGGTGGACGAGCTACGAGTGGCGCATCCGCGTCGTCTCGCACGACGTCACGGCGCACCTGGCCGAGACGGCCGCGGGCAGCGCCGCCGTGCTCGCCCTCGTGCTCGGCAAGGGCTGGGCCGCCGGTCGGCTCGCCTGGGGCGGTGGCGGCGGCTGGTACGCCGACGAGCCCGCCGGGTTCGCCGAGCTCCGCATCACGTTCGCCGACGGCCACGAACAGCTCGTCGCCACCGACACGGACTGGCAGGCCCTGTCCAGCGCGATCACCGCCGACCAGCTGTACGACGGCGAGGACATCGACGCACGGCTCCGCGACGGCTCCTTCCTGACGCCCGGCGAGGTCACCACGCCGAGCGTCGACGGCCACGAGGGACGCACCAGCGCCGTGCGCACCGTCGACATCGGCGAACGCGAACTCGTCGCCGACACCGTGCCGCCGGTCCGGCCCCTCGCCGAGATCGCCCCCGTCGAGGTCTGGACGAGCCCGTCCGGCGCGACGCTGATCGACTTCGGCGTGAACCTGGTCGGCTGGCTCCGTGTGACCGCCAGCGGACCGGCCGGCACCGTCCTGACCCTCAAGCACGCCGAGGTGCTCGAACACGACGAGCTCGGCACCCGCCCGCTGCGTACCGCGAAGGCGACGGACCACTTCACCCTGAGCGGCAGCGGCGCGGACGGTTCCGGCACCCCGGACGTGTTCGAGCCGCGCTTCACCTTCCACGGCTTCCGGTACGCCCAGGTCGACGGGTGGACCGGCACCCTCGACGAACTCCGCGCGGCGGTCACCGCGGTGCAGGTCGGGTCGGACCTCGCCCGCACGGGCACGTTCGAGTCGAGCCACGAGCTGCTCAACACGTTCCACGACAACGTCGTCCGGGGCATGCAGGGCAACTTCCTGAGCGTCCCGACGGACTGCCCGCAGCGCGACGAGCGCCTCGGTTGGACGGGCGACATCGCGGCGTTCGCGCCGACGGCGTCCTTCCTGTTCGACACCCGCGCGTTCCTGGGCGACTGGCTCCGCGACGTGTGGCTCGAGCAGCAGCACGCCGACGGGGTCATCCCGTTCGTGGTGCCGGACGTGCTCAAGTACTCCCCCGCCGAGGACTTCGGCACCCCCGATGCCACCGCCATCTGGTCAGACGCCGGCGTGTGGGTGCCGTGGACCCTGTACCAGGCGTACGGCGACACCGCGGTACTCGAGGAGCAGCTCGACTCGATGACGGCGCACCTCCGCCGCATCGAGGGCCACCTGTCACCGGAGGGCCTGTGGGACACCGTCTTCCAGTTCGGCGACTGGCTCGACCCGGACGCCCCGCCGGAGGACGCCGCCAAGGCGAAGGCCGACCCGGGCGTCGTCGCGACGGCGTGCGCGTACCGCAGCGCGACCCTGGTGGCGCAGGCGGCGCGGTTGACGGGCCACGAGGCGGAAGCGACGGAAGCCGAGGAGCTGGCCACGGGCCTCCAGGCCGCGTTCCGACAGCACTACGTGACCGACGGCCGCATCCGGAGCGACTGCACCACCGTCTACGCGCTCGCGATCGTGTTCGGCATCCTCGACGAGGACGACGAGCGCCGTGCGGGCGACCGCCTGGCGGAGCTGGCCGAGCAGTCCGGGTACCGGATCTCGACGGGCTTCGCGGGCACGCCGTTCATCACCGACGCACTGACGCAGACCGGCCACCTCGACGACGCGTACCGGCTGCTGCTGCAGACGGAGTGCCCGTCGTGGCTGTACCCGGTGACGATGGGTGCGACGACGGTCTGGGAGCGCTGGGACTCGATGCTGCCGGACGGCACCATCAACCCGGGTGAGATGACCTCGTTCAACCACTACGCACTCGGTGCCGTGGCGGACTGGATGCACCGGGTGGTGGGCGGTCTGTCGGCACTCGAACCGGGCTACGCCTCCGTGCTCATCGCGCCGCAGCCGGGCGGCGGCCTGACGTGGGCGTCGACGTCGCTCGACTCCGTGCACGGGCACATCGCGGTGCGGTGGGAGCTCGTCGACGGCGAGCTGCTCGTGCGCGCGGTGGTGCCCGAGGGCGTCACCGCAGTGGTGCGCCTGCCGGGTGCTGCGGAGCAGCGGCTCGGTGCCGGCTCGCACGAGCTGCGCGCACCGGCTGCGGTGCCGGCGGCGTAGCGGGCCTGCGGACCTGCGGGGCGGAAGATGGGGCGGTCACGGTGGGCGCGCGGGACGCCTGACGGCGTTCGCCCGGCGTCGCGCCCCCGGGCGGTCTTCGCGCCCCGACTCCCCGGGGCGCGAAGACCGCAACGGGGCGCGCGACGCCGCACCACCCCACACGGTTGCGGCAACCCGCCGCGACCCGTACTGTATGAAACGATTCAATCGCACACGAGGAAGTGACACGATGACGTCGACCCCGACCTTCACCGGCATAGCCGACCAGCTCGCACGACAGCAGATCGAGCTGCCCAGCTGGGCCTTCGGCAACTCCGGCACCCGCTTCAAGGTGTTCAGCACGCCCGGCACCCCGCGTGACCCGTACGAGAAGATCGCCGACGCCGCGCAGGTGCACAAGTACACCGGCCTCGCGCCGACCGTGGCACTGCACATCCCGTGGGACCTCGTCGACGACTTCAGCGACCTCAAGCGGCACGCCGAAGAGCACGGCGTCGCGCTCGGGACGATCAACTCGAACACGTTCCAGGACGACGACTACAAGTTCGGTGCCCTCACCCACACCGACGCGAGCGTCCGGCAGAAGGCGATCGACCACCACCTGCGCTGCATCGACGTGATGGACGCCACCGGCAGCCGTGACCTGAAGATCTGGCTCGCCGAGGGCTCGAACTACCCCGGCCAGGCCGACATGCGTGAACGCCAGGACCGCCTGCACGAGTCGCTCAGCACGATCTACGACCGCCTCGGTGCCGACCAGCGCCTGGTGCTCGAGTACAAGTTCTTCGAGCCGTCGTTTTACCACACCGACGTTCCGGACTGGGGCACGAGCTACGTGCAGACGGCGGCACTCGGCGACAAGGCGATGGTCTGCCTCGACACCGGCCACCACGCCCCCGGCACGAACATCGAGTTCATCGTGATGCAGCTCCTGCGCCTCGGCAAGCTCGGCAGCTTCGACTTCAACTCGCGGTTCTACGCCGACGACGACCTGATCGTGGGCGCAGCGGACCCGTTCCAGCTGTTCCGCATCCTGGTCGAGGTCATCCGCGGCGGCGGCTACGACAACCACGACGTCGCGTTCATGCTCGACCAGTGCCACAACATCGAGGACAAGATCCCCGGTCAGATCCGCTCCGTGCTCAACGTGCAGGAGATGACGGCCCGGGCGCTGCTCCTCGACCGCGTGGCCCTGACCGCAGCGCAGGAGGCCCACGACGTCCTCGGCGCGAACGAGGTCTTCATGGACGCGTACCAGACCGACGTCCGGGCGGACCTCGCCGCGTGGCGCGAATCTCGCGGCCTGCCGGCGAACCCGATGCGCGCGTACCTGGACTCCGGGTACCAGCAGTTGATCGCCGAGGACCGCGTCGGCGGCGTCCAGGCCGGTTGGGGCGCGTAGACAGATGACGATCAACGACTTGGAGGCACGGGTGGACCCCGCAACGCACGGCACCGACGCGGACACGACGATCAGTGCCCTCATCGCACGTTCCAACGCGCTCGGCTCGGATCCGCGGATCACGAACTACGCCGGCGGGAACACCTCGGCGAAGGGCACCGCGACCGACCCGGTCACGGGCGAGCCGGTGGAGCTGCTCTGGGTGAAGGGCTCCGGGGGCGACCTCGGCACCCTCACCCCGGCAGGCCTCGCGGTCCTGCGCGTCGACCGCGTCCGTGCGCTCCGGGGCGTCTACCCGGGGGTGGAGCGTGAAGACGAGATGGTGGCAGCGTTCGACTACACGCTGCACGGCAAGGGCGGTGCCGCGCCGTCGATCGACACGGCGATGCACGCCCTGGTCGACGCCGCGCACGTCGACCACCTCCACCCGGACGCCGGCATCGCCATCGCGACGGCGGCGGACGGACCAGCCCTGACGTCGACGATCTTCGGCGACAGGGTGGTGTGGGTGCCGTGGCGCCGACCCGGGTTCCAGCTCGGGCTCGACATCGCCGCGATCAAGCGGGACAACCCCCAGGCGATCGGCACGGTCCTCGGCGGCCACGGCATCACGGCGTGGGGCGACACCAGTGACGAAGCCGAGGCGAACTCGCGCTGGATCATCGACACCGCCGAGCAGTACATCGCCGAGCACGGCGCCGGCCAGCCGTTCGGTGCGGTCCGACCGGGCTTCGAAGCACTGCCGACCGACGATCGCCACGCTCGTGCAGCGGCGCTCGCACCGACGGTCCGCGGCATCGCCGGGCACGACAAGCCCGTGGTGGGTCACTTCACCGACAGTGACGTCGTGCTCGACTTCCTGGCGAGTGCACGCGCCGAGGAGCTCGCCGCGCTCGGCACGAGCTGCCCGGACCACTTCCTGCGCACCAAGGTGAAGCCGCTCATCCTCGACCTGCCCGCCACCGCGAGCGTCGACGAGCAGACTGCCCGCCTGCACGAACTCCACGAGCAGTACCGCGCGGACTACCAGGCCTACTACGACCGCCACGCGACCCCGGACTCCCCCGCGATCCGCGGCGCCGACCCGCTCATCGTCCTGGTACCCGGTGTCGGGATGTTCTCGTACGGCAAGGACGCCCAGACCGCCCGCGTCGCCGGGGAGTTCTACGTCAACGCGATCAACGTCATGCGCGGCGCCGAGTCGCTGAGCACCTACGCCCCGATCGACGAGGCCGAGAAGTTCCGAATCGAGTACTGGGCCCTCGAAGAGGCGAAGCTCCAGCGGATGCCGGCACCCAAGAAGCTCGCCACCCGCATCGCCCTGGTCACCGGAGCCGCGAGCGGCATCGGCAAGGCGATCGCGAAGCGCCTGGCGGCCGAGGGCGCCGCGGTCGTCATCGCCGACCTCGACGTCGACAAGGCCGCCGCCGCGGCAGCCGAGATCGGCGGCCCGGACCAGGCCATCGGCGTCGCGGCGAACGTGACGAGCGCGGCGGACATCGAGCAGGCGATCCAGCAGACCCTCCTACACTTCGGCGGCCTCGACCTGGTCGTCAACAACGCCGGACTGTCGCTCAGCAAGAGCCTGCTCGAGACCACCGAACAAGACTGGGACCTGCAGCACGACGTCATGGCGAAGGGGTCGTTCCTGGTGTCCAAGGCAGCGGCGAAGGTCCTCATCGAGCAGGGCCTCGGCGGCGACATCGTCTACATCTCGTCGAAGAACTCGGTGTTCGCCGGGCCGAACAACATCGCGTACTCGGCGACCAAGGCCGACCAGGCACACCAGGTCCGGTTGTTGGCGGCGGAGCTCGGTGAGCACGGCGTCCGCGTCAACGGGATCAACCCCGACGGCGTCGTCCGTGGCTCGGGGATCTTCGCGAGCGGCTGGGGAGCGAACCGCGCGAAGACCTACGGCATCGAGGAGCAGGACCTCGGCGCGTTCTACGCCCAGCGCACGATCCTCAAGCGCGAGGTCGTGCCGGAGAACGTCGCCAACGCCGTCTACGCCATCTGCACCGACGACTTCTCGCACACGACCGGGTTGCACGTGCCCGTCGACGCTGGCGTCGCCGCGGCGTTCCTCCGCTGATGTCCGACAAGAGGTAGTCACATGTCCACCACCGGCACCGTCGCCGCCGTCGACCTCGGGGCCACCAGCGGCCGGGTGATCCTCGGGCACGTCGACGCCGACGGCGTGCGGATGGAGCACGTCGCCCGGTTTCCGAACGGCCCCGTGACCCTGCACGAGCACGACCACGAGGCCCTGCACTGGGACGTCGTCGAGCTCCACCGACAGGTGACCGACGGCCTCCGTCAGGCGTTCGCCACGCACCCGGCGATCGTCAGCATCGGCATCGACTCGTGGGCGGTCGACTACGGTCTGCTGCGCGACGGCCGGCTGCTCGGGCTGCCGTACCACTACCGCGACGAGCGGCACGAGGGCGGCGTCGACCGTGTGCACCGACGGATGGACGCCGCCGAGCTGTACGCCCGGAACGGTCTGCAGCACCTGCCCTTCAACACGGTGTTCCAGTTCGCCGCCGACCCGTCGCTGCAGCTCGCGCAGCGAGCACTGCTCGTCCCCGACCTGCTCGGCTACTGGCTCACCGGTGTCGAGGCGGCCGAGCGCACGAACGCCTCGACGACCGGGGTCCTGAACGCGACGACCCGTGGATGGGACCCGGCGTTGCGGGCTGCTGCGGGCCTCCCGGCCGGCTTCCTGCCCACCCTGCGCGACCCGGGCGACCGACTCGGCCCCCTGCTGCCGTCCGTCGCCGACGCCGTCGGCGGGAAGGCACCCGTCACGCTCGTCGGCTCGCACGACACGGCCTCCGCCGTCGTCGCGGTCCCCGCGACCGACCCGGACTTCGCGTACATCTCGTCCGGCACCTGGTCGCTCGTCGGCGTCGAGCTCGACGCACCCGTCCTGTCGGACGCGGCGCGCGACGCGAACTGCACCAACGAGGGCGGGGTCGACGGCCGCGTCCGGTTCCTGAAGAACGTGTCCGGCCTGTGGTTGCTGTCCGAGAGCGTCCGCACCTGGGAGCGTGACGGCGCTCCGCTCGACCTGGAGGCCCTGCTCGCCTCCGCCGCGGCCGTCACGGCCCCGGTCCCCGTCTTCGACCCCGCCGACGAGTCGTTCACGGCACCTGGCGACATGCCCGCGCGCATCGCCGCCTGGTGCGGCGACCACGGGCTGAGCGCGCCCGCGTCGCGGGCCGAGTTCGTGCGCTCGATCCTCGAGTCGCTGGCCGCCGCGTACGCGGAGACACTCGCGACGATCAGCACCATCACGGGCAAAGACGTCCGACAGGTGCACATCGTCGGCGGCGGATCGCAGAACCGGCTGCTCTGCCAGCTGACGGCCGACCGCACCGGGCTGCCCGTCCTGGCCGGGCCCGTCGAGGCGACGGCGCTCGGCAACATCCTGGTGCAGGCGCGGGCCGCTCGCCTCGGCGGGCTGGACGGCGCCTCGCTCGAGGGCCTCCGCGCGACCGTCGCCCGCACCGTCGAGCCCGTCCGGTACACCCCTCGGGCCTCCCACACCTCCCCACAATCCACTCCGAGACGTAGGATGTCTGTATGACCTCGATCGACGACCAGCACCGAGTCGACCCCGCAACCGGGGCTCCGGCAGCAACCCCAGGGGCACCGTCGACCCGGCGGACACCGATCAAGCGGCAACTGCCGACGGTGCACGACCTCGCGCCGCTCATGCAGTTCAAGAAGCCCTCGCTGCCGGGTCGGCGACAGCGTCTCGAGTCGGCGCTGACGATCTGGGACCTGCGCGACATCGCCGCCCGCCGCACACCGAAGGCCGCGTTCGACTACACCGAGGGCGCCGCCGAGGCCGAGATCTCACTCGCGCGCGCCCGCCAGGCGTTCGAGGACATCGAGTTCACGCCCGCGATCCTGCGCGACGTGTCGTCCGTGGACACCTCGCGCTCGGTGTTGGGTGCGCCGGTCGCGTACCCGTTCGGCATCGCCCCCACCGGGTTCACGCGCATGATGCAGACCGAGGGCGAGCGTGCCGGCGCCCGGGCAGCCGGACGCGCGGGCATCCCGTTCTCACTCTCCACCATGGGCACCACGGCCATCGAGGACGTCCGCGATGCCAACCCGAACGGCCGCAACTGGTTCCAGCTGTACATGTGGAAGGACCGCGAGAAGTCGATGGCGCTGGTCTCCCGCGCCGAGAAGGCCGGGTTCGACACGCTGCTCGTCACCGTGGACGTGCCCGTCGCCGGGGCGCGCCTGCGGGACAAGCGCAACGGCTTCTCGATCCCGCCGCAGCTCAGCGCCCGGACCGTGCTGAACGCCATCCCGCGGCCGTGGTGGTGGTTCGACTTCCTGACCACCGAGCCCCTGGCGTTCGCGTCGCTCGACCGGTGGTCCGGCACCGTCGGGGAGCTCCTCGACCACATGTTCGACCCCACCGTCACCTACGAGGACCTCGCCTGGATCCGCGACCAGTGGAAGGGCAAGGTCGTCGTGAAGGGCGTGCAGTCCCTGGCCGACGCCCGTCGCCTGGCGGAGATGGGCGTCGACGGGATCACGCTGTCGAACCACGGCGGACGCCAGCTCGACCGGGCACCCGTGCCGTTCCACCTGCTGCCCTCCGTGGTGAAGGAGGTCGGCATGGACACCGAGGTGCACCTCGACACCGGCATCATGTCGGGCGCCGACATCGTCGCCGCCGTGGCGCTCGGTGCGAAGTTCACGATGGTCGGCCGGGCGTACCTGTACGGACTGATGGCGGGCGGTGAGGCCGGCGTCGACCGGATGATCCAGATCCTGTCGGAGCAGATCGAGCGCACGATGCGGCTGCTCGGCGTCACGTCGCTCGACGAGCTCGAGCCCGGGCACGTGACGCAGCTGCAGCGGTTGCAGCCGGTGCCGCGCGGCTGAGGCGGCGGGCCGGCCCGAGACTCGGGGTGGGCGACGGTTCCCGCGGCTTCGGCCGCGAGTCCGGTCGCCCACCCCGAGTCTCGTGTGCTCGCCGTTCTCCGGGCGTTCGCGCGCGGATTCGGGCGATTACCCCCGAACGGGGCACAAATGATGCAAGATGTCCGTGGACGCGTCACCGAACCCCTCGGCATCCTGCGCCCGAGCACCACGAGGAGCCCAACATCTCGACCCGAAGCACGTGCACGCCCATGCGCGGCACGACCCCCGCGACCACCACGCCCATCACCTCCACCACCGAACGGCACACCCGATGAGCCGCCGTCGCGCGATCCTGGCGGCAGCGACCGCCGGTTGCCTGGCACTCGGAGTCCCCACCGCCTCC
>NZ_JANZKM010000041.1:0-18749 GCF_025642935.1 Curtobacterium sp. RIT-PI-V | reverse complement strand
CGGCAGCGCCGGTGCAGCCCGTCGCCGACGGCGCTTCCGTCGTCGGGACGGACGAGTCCTCCGGCGCCGTCCTCGTCGGCTACGGCTCCGCGACCTCGTCGCCGTCGCGTCGCAAGCCGGGCGCCCGCCGGGCCGCAGCCCTGGCGGCCGAGGCGAGCCGTGCCTCCAGTGTGGATGCCGCAGCAGCGGCGGAAGCCGCCGTCGACCCCGGTGAGGACAGCACCGCCGAGGCGATCAGCGCGCTCGGCTCGGGGTCCGGGCGCAAGCAGAGCGCCGCGACCAACGTGCTGGCGAAGCCCCCGATCCGCAAGCTCGCGAAGGACCTCGGGGTCGAGCTGACCGAGATCGTCGCCACCGGACTGGCGGGCGAGGTCACCCGCGACGACGTCATCCGGCACGCGAAGCAGGCCAGCGTCTTCCGCAACATCGAGACGCCCGAGTGGGGTGAGGTGCGCAGCGAGACGATCCCGGTCAAGGGCGTCCGCAAGGCCATCGCGACCGCGATGACCACCTCGGCGTTCACCGCACCGCACGTGTCGCTGTTCGTCGACGTCGACGCGACCCACACGATGGAGTTCGTCAAGCGGCTCAAGGCCTCGCCGACGTTCGCCGGTGTCAAGGTCTCGCCGCTGCTCATCGTCGCGAAGGCCGTCATCTGGGCCGTCCGCCGGAACCGTTCGGTGAACTCGACCTGGACCGACCGCGAGATCATCGTCCACCACTTCGTGAACCTCGGCATCGCCGCGGCGACCCCGCGTGGGCTCATCGTGCCGAACATCAAGGACGCGCAGGACATGTCGCTGCTCGAGCTGGCGCAGGCGCTCGAGGAATTGACCCTGACCGCCCGCGACGGCAAGACGACGCCGAAGCAGATGGCGAACGGCACGGTGTCGATCACGAACATCGGGGTGTTCGGCATGGACACCGGGACCCCGATCCTCAACCCGGGCGAGGTCGCGATCGTCGCCATGGGCACGATCAAGCCGAAGCCGTGGGTCGTCGACGGCGAGGTCCGGTCGCGCATGGTGACGACCATCGGTGCCTCGTTCGACCACCGCGTGGTGGACGGCGACGTGGCGTCGCGCTTCGTGCACGACGTGGCCTCGGTGCTCGAGGAGCCGGCGCTCCTGCTCGACTGAGTGCGTTCAGGGACCGACGCGTCGGTCGTCGAGCAGCGCGGCGAGTTCCGCGCGGAAGGCTCCGACGGCGACCACAGCGTCGAGGGCGAGGTTCTCCGTCGCATCGACACCGCCCGCCGCGATCGACAGCCGGGCGTAGGTCGTTGCGCCGACCGCGCCGGGCCCGCTGAACAGGTCGCAGACCGCGAGGAGTGCGTCGGCTCGGTCGCGTTCCGTCAGTGGGTCCAGGACTCGCTGCACGGCTCTGGCCGCTCGCCGTTCTCCTGAGCGGAGGTCGGCGACGAGCACCCAGGCGAAGTCGTAGAGGTCCTTGTCCGCTCGGCGCCAGTACGCACTCGCGCCCTTGGCGGAGAGGTACCCGCCGATCCCGGTCACAGTCGCGCGCTCGCCGGCGACAACCGTGTCGTGGACGTCCCGGAGCGCCGGCCCCGGACCCCGGAGGTTCTTGGCCCCCAGGGTCTCGGCGCCCGGTAGCGCGATCTCCTGGTCCAGGTTGTCGGGGACGTCCACCAGGAACTCCACCTGGATCGGGAAACCACTGATCTCCTTCAACCATCGCCACCCCGTGTTGGGTGTCGACGTGACGAACCCTGCGGTCTCGAGCGCCTGCTCGAGCCACGCGAAGTCGAGGCCGTCTCGGTCGTAGACGAGACCGATGTCGAGGAGGATGTCGACGTCGTTGGTGCCCTGGTGTGGTTCGTCCGAGTGCACCAGGTGCTCGGGCACGAGCCCGCCGATCAGCAGGAGCCGCCCGCGGTTCGGGCCCACTGCCTTGAGGAGTGCGGCGAACCCGGCTTCCGCGAGTGCGCGCGCATCCCGGCTGCGTGGAGCTGACGCGTTCACGAGAACTGCCGGAGAGCGAGCTCTCGGAAGGCTTCCGCGGCCTCGAGCTCGCGTTCTGAGCCGGCGAGCAGGTCCGCGTACGTGCGAGCGGGGGAGGAAACCCAGGCGAGGTGTCCAGGACCCCTCGTCTTGACGATCACCTGGGAAGCCGGCGCGAGGCGGATCCGAGGCGCTGCGGCGGGGATCATCTTCGCGCGCCGGGTACGGAGGTCCACCCCCGGCCACCCGTCCGTCGTGTCGACGTACGCAGTCACCACCCAGCTCCCCGTGAGCATCGGGCGGATCTCTTCGCTCGCAGCCGCTCCGGTGAGGATGAGAGACCGGCCGAACGCGGCGCTGAGATCGTCGATGACGCGCTGCGGTTCGCGGTGGATCGAGTGGTACCCGTCGAACCGTCGCCGCTGGGTGGACTCCCACTCCGCCCACGAGTCGAGGAGTGCCGGAGCGTTTGCGACGATCCGACTGCGCGACTGCCTTCCTGGGGCTGTCCAGCCGTTGGCGTCGAACGAGGCGAGGGTGTTCGCGACGGTTCCCAGCGATCGGCCGGACAGGTCCGCCAGCGCCTCCACTTCGGGAACGTCGTCTGCTCCGGGACGCTCTGGCTCCCGCTTCGCCATGATCGCCAAGAGAGCCTCTGCGACGTCTGCCCTGCCTCGGGTCCAACCGATCGCAGGTCGGAGCGCTGGGTTCGTCCTGCTGCCGTCCCGGTCGACCCACACCGTGCCGAGTCGCAGTTCTGCCGAGCCGTCGAGGCCGAGCCAGGAGAGCCCCTCCGAACGCAACAACTGGCGAGCCCCGTCCGACAGTGTTCGGGCCGCGATGACCACGAGGTCCTCCTTCGAGCGTGCATCGATCACGCGCTCGTCGCGAAGCGTCCGCTCGACGTCCCTCGGGTACCCGTACCCGGCCCAGGCGAGGTGCAGTGCCTTCCTCGTCCCGTCCGGCAAGACCGCGCTGAAGTCGCCGTCGGCTCTCGTGCGAAGGGACACGGAGCCGCGCGGGAGCGCTGCACGGAGTGCTGCTTCTGCAGCTGCTCGATTTTCGAGAACAGTCACGTTTTCACTGTACAATGAAAAGGGTGTCAGAGTGAAACGGTTCCGGTCTGCGGATCAGCCGGGTTCCGCAAACGTCGCGTGGTGTTCACACGGATGTCGGTGGTGCGGGGCATGATCGGGACATGGTCCACCAGCTCCTGACCCCCTCGCAGGAGATCCGAACGGATCGCCTCCTGCTCACCCCGCTCACGCCGGCCGACATCGACGACGTGCACGCGGTGTTCTTCGACGCCCGGACGTGGCAGCACCTGCCGAGCGGACGGCACGTCGCCCGGAGCTCGAGCGTGGACATGGTGCAGCGGAAGATCGGCGGTCGGGCTCGACACGGACTCGGCTCGTGGGCCGTCCGCACCGCTGCCGATCACGCGTTCGTCGGGGTCGGCGGCGTGGACATGACTGCCGGCGGGGTCTGGAACCTCGGGTACCGGTTGGCACCCTCCGCCTGGGGGCAGGGCTTCGCCTCCGAGATCGCCCTCGCTGCCGTGCGCGCGGCTGCCGACACCGCACCGGACGTCCCCGTCACGGGGCGCGTGCTCACGAACAACCCGGCCTCCGCAGCGGTGCTCCGTCGTGCCGGACTGTCGCTCGTGTGGCAAGGGGCTCCCGGTGTGCAGACGTCCTCCGCCGCGGGGGTCGAGGGGCAGGTCTGGACCGACCGGCTGCTCTCCGACGAACAGTTCGCCTGGCTCGTCCACAACGCCTGAACCTCCCGCCGGTCCTCGCGGATCGTCACGCACGTTGGCGTTCCGAGGTCGACTCGCTACTGTGATGGGAACTGGTCATGTCCGCGCATGACCACCACCCAGGACCAGCAACGGAGCACGAGGGACGCATGACGAGCCGCATCACCGAGGGTGCCGAACCGAAGCACCAGCAGTTGCGGCGCATCCTGCTCGACCTCGCCACCGCACGCCTGGCCCCCGGCGCCGCGATCCCGTCCGAACGCCAGCTCATCGCCGAGTACGGCGTCTCGCGGATCACCGTGCGCGAAGCCCTCGGGCAGCTCGTCAACGAGGGCTACCTCGAGCGAGTGCGCGGCAAGGGCACCTTCGTGGCGCACCGCCCCGTGCAGTCGACGCTGCACCTGGCGTCGTTCACCGAGGAGATGCGGGCGATGGGCCACGTGCCGACCACCGTCGTCCTGGTGCGCGAGGAGCGCGTGCCGCCGAGCGACACCGTGGCGGCCCTGCGGCTCGACGCCGAGGTGTCGGCCTTCCACGTGAAGCGACTCCGGATGGCGGACGGCGCTCCGGTGTCGATCGACGACGCCTGGCTCGTGGCCGATGCGTTCCCGGGCCTGCTCGACCACGACCTGTCCGGGTCGGTGTACTCGATCATCGCGAACGAGTACGGCACCCCGATCGACCGGGCACAGCAGACGGTGGCCGCGAACCCGGCCGCCGACGACGTCGCGACCCTGCTCGGCACGAAGACCGGTGCCCCGGTGCTCGAGTTCGACCGGGTGTCGTACGCGGGGGAGCGCCCCGTGGAGCACACCCGCAGCTGGTACCGCTCGGACCGCTACCGCGTGCAGATGGAGGTCACCGCGACCCCTGCGGTCGCCTGAGTTTCCGCCCGGGTACGCGAGAGCGACTGTGTGCCGCGAACAGTTCGCGGTACACAGTCGCTTCGGCGGGAAGAACCGGGGAAGGACCGGGGTGGGCCCGGGTCAGACCTCGAACAGGGTGTCGCCGTCGAGCACCGAGGTGCCCACCGCGCCCTCATCGACGGTGTCCGGCGCGGAGCCGAGCACCACGACGGGGCAGATCGGCGAGTAGCCGGCGGCCGAGATCACCGACGGGGTGAACCGGACGACGGGGTCGCCGGCAGTGACCGTCGCGCCCTCGGCCGCGAGGAGCTCGAAGCCCTCGCCCGCGAGCTTCACGGTGTCGATGCCGACGTGGACGAGCACGTCCGTGCCCGCCGAGCCCTGCAGCGCGAACGCGTGCGGGTGCAGCTTCACGATGGTGCCGTCGACCGGGGCCACCGCGGTGACCGCGCCCTCGACGCCCGTCGGGTCCACGGCCACACCGGCGCCGACGAGCTGGCCGGCGAACACCGGATCCGGTACGTCAGCGAGGGCGACGACCGGGCCGGCGAACGGGGTCCGGACGCTCGTCACAGTTCGTCCTGGATGTCCTGCGCGAGGTTGTCGGCGACCGTGCCGACGATGACCTGCCAGCCGGTGCCGCCACCGACGACGGCCTGAGCGCCCGCGGCCTGCAGCGCGGCCTTGTCGACGAGGTCACCGTCCTCGACCTCGACGCGGAGGCGCGTGATGCAGCCCTCGACCTCTTCGATGTTGTCGGCACCGCCGAGCGCGGCGATGATGTCGGCTGCCTTGATGTCGGCCATCGTTTCCTCCTCGTTAAGGGTTCTCGCAACAGGTTGACACGGGACCGGTCTCGGTTCAGACTACGGAACTGGTCATGACCGGACAGGACCGGACCTGGCGACACCGCCGAGGTTACCTGCGCTGGCTGCACGACTCAACTCACCCCGACAGCTCCACCCAATGACGAGAGGACCTCCGATGAGCGCCACCACTGCCACGGACGTGCCGGAGAAGAAGAAGCCGAAGAAGCAGTCCCGGCTGTTCGCGCAAGCGCAGCGCCTCGGGCGGAGCCTGCTCCTGCCGATCGCGGTCATGCCCGCCGCGGGCATCCTGCTGCGCCTCGGTCAGTCCGACATGCTCGGCGCCATCCCCGGCTTCGAGCAGGGCGCGACGATCATCGCCGCCGCGGGCAACGGTGTGTTCACCTGGCTGCCGCTGCTCTTCGCGGTCGGCATCGCGATCGGCTGGGCGAAGAAGTCGGACGGCACGACCGCGCTCGCGGCCGTCGTCGGCTACATGGTCATGTACCAGGTGTTCGCGGCGATGTCGCCGATCGTCCTCGCCGGGGTGAAGGACGCCAACGGCGACCAGGCCACCATCAACTTCGGTGTCCTCGGCGGCATCGTGATGGGCCTCGTGTCCGCCGTGCTGTGGGAGAAGTTCCACCGGACGAAGATGCCCGACTTCCTCGGGTTCTTCTCCGGCCGGCGCCTCGTCCCGATCCTGACTGCTGCAGCCGCGCTCATCATCGCCGTGCTCATGTCGTTCGTCTACCGCTACTTCGACATCGCGCTCACGGCCGCCGGCCAGGCCGTCGCCGACAACGCGGTGATCGGTGGCGGCGTCTTCGGGTTCGTCAACCGCATGCTCATCCCGATCGGCCTGCACCAGCTGCTCAACTTCTTCCCGTGGTTCCAGCTCGGCAGCTTCTCGACCGGTGGCGTCACCTACCACGGTGACATCCAGCGCTTCCTGGCGGGTGACCCGACCGCTGGCATCTTCCAGACCGGGTTCTTCCCGATCATGATGTTCGCGCTGCCCGCCGGTGCCCTCGCGATCTGGCGCAACGCCAAGCCGCAGAACCGCAAGCTCGTCGGTGGCATCATGCTCTCCGCCGCCCTCACCTCGTTCGTGACCGGCATCACTGAGCCGCTCGAGTACTCGTTCATGTTCGTGGCGTTCCCGCTGTACGTCATCCACGCGGTGCTCACCGGTTCGTCGCTGGCGCTGGTCAACGCACTCGGGATCCGCGACGGGTTCTCCTTCTCGGCCGGTGCGATCGACTTCGTGCTGAACTTCGGCAAGGCGGACGGGGCGATCTGGCTCATCCCGATCGGCCTCGGCTACGCCGTCGTCTACTACTTCCTGTTCAGTTTCGTCATCAAGAAGTGGAACCTCCGCACGCCCGGGCGTGAAGAGGACACGATCGCCGAGAACACGATCGACGCGGCCACCAAGCCGTAGACGTCACCATGTGACGGACAGGAGGCGCGGTGCCAGCTGGCACCGCGCCTCCTGTCCGTCTGTCGTCACCACCAGAGCGCCGATACCGGTTTTGACAATCGTTATCAGCAAGCGCTACCGTCGGAGCATGCACAACCGCCTCCTCGCCCTCCCGCTCGTCGCCGGCGCCGCCGCGCTCGCCCTGACGGGCTGCGCGACCTCCTCGGCCTCGGGCAACGCCAGCAGCGACGGGAAGATCGCCGTCGTCGCCTCGACCAACGTCTACGGCTCGATCGTCCAGTCGATCGGTGGCGACCAGGTGTCGGTCACGAGCATCCTGAACGACCCCTCGCAGGACCCGCACTCGTTCGAGTCGAGCGCCCGCACCCAGCTCGCGGTGTCGAAGGCCGACCTGCTCATCGAGAACGGCGGCGGGTACGACGACTTCATGACCACGCTCGCCGACGCCTCGGACACCAAGGCCGACACCATCAACGTCGTGCAGCTCTCCGGCTTGGACAAGGGCGGCGACGCCGAGTTCAACGAGCACGTGTTCTACAGCTACCCGACGATGGTGAAGCTCGTCGACGACGTCACGAAGCGCCTGTCCGCGCTCGATGCGGGCGACGAGGCCACGTTCGAGGAGAACGCCGACGCACTCACCACGAAGCTCGAGGACCTCGAGTCGCAGACCGCCGACCTGAAGAAGTCGTACGACGGTGAGAAGGTGGCGTACACCGAGCCGGTGCCGGGCTACCTCTTCGACGCGATCGGTCTCGACAACGTCACCCCCGAGGCGTTCTCCGAGGCGATCGAGGAGGGCGACGACGTCCCGCCGGCAGCCCTCAAGGACACCCTCGCGCTGTTCAGCGGCAAGAGCGTGGAGATGCTCGCCTACAACGACCAGACCTCGAGCGCCGAGACCGAACAGGTCAAGAAGGCCGCCGACCAGAACGACGTCCCGGTGGTCGGTGTCACGGAGACGCTCCCCAAGGGGCAGGATTACGTCTCGTGGCAGCAGGCGAACATCGACGCGGTGCAGGCGGCGCTCCAGAAGTGACGACCTCGACCGCAGCAGCGACGACCGACAGCCCGGCGACCACCTCGGTGGACGACCGGGCTGCGGCCCGTCCGGTCCTGGCCCTGCGCGACGCCGGGCTGTCCTTCGGCGAACGGAAGCTCTGGGGACACCTGGACCTGGACATCGCGCCGGGGGAGTTCGTCGCGGTCCTCGGCCCGAACGGCGCCGGCAAGACCTCGCTCCTGCGCACGGTGCTCGGGCAGCAGCGCCTGACGAGCGGCACGATGTCGTTCCTCGATCAGCCCGTCCGTCGTGGGCACCGCAAGATCGGCTACATCCCGCAGCAGCGGCTCATGGAGGCCGGTACCCCGCTGCGCGCGCGGGACATGATCGCGCAGGGTGTGACGGGGCACCGGTGGGGCGTCCTGCCGACGTCGAAGGCCGACCGCGCCCGCATCGACCGCATCCTCGACGAGGTCGGCGCCACCGCGTTCGCGGACGCCCCGGTGGCCGAGTTGTCCGGCGGCGAGCAGCAGCGCACCCGCGTCGGTCAGGCCATCGCCGCCGACCCGGCACTGCTGCTGTGCGACGAACCCCTCATCTCACTCGACCTGCGGCACCAGCGCGGCGTCACCGAGCTCATCGACCGGCAGCGTCGGCAGCACGATGCGGCCGTGCTCTTCGTGACGCACGACGTGAACCCGATCCTCGACGTCGTCGACCGGGTCCTGTACATCGCCGGCGGCCGGTTCCGGATCGGATCCCCGGACGACGTCCTGCGCGCCGACGTCCTGAGCGACCTGTACGGCACCCCCGTCGACGTCGTCCGCACGATGGGCCGCATCGTCATCGTCGGCGCGAACGACGCGCACGACCACCACCACGGCGAGGTCGACCCGCACGCCCCGGCGTCGGACGAAGGGCGGATCTGATGGACGTCCTGTCGACGGTCTTCTCGTTCCAGGACTACGGCGAGCTCGTGACCCTGGTGCAGAACTCGATCTGGGCCGGCGCGGTGCTCGGCATCGTCGGCGGGCTCATCGGCCCGTTCGTCGTGGCCCGGAACATGCCCTTCGCGGTGCACGGCATCTCGGAGCTGTCCTTCGCCGGCGCGAGCGCGTCCCTGCTGCTCGGCGTCAACGTCGTCACGGGCTCGCTCGTCGGGTCGGTGATCGCGGCGCTGCTCATCGGGGTGCTCGGCTCGCGCGCTCGTGACCGCAACTCGATCATCGCCGTGCTCATGCCGTTCGGCCTCGGGCTCGGCATCCTGTGCCTGGCGCTCTACAAGGGGCGTGCGGCCAACAAGTTCGGGCTGCTCACCGGCCAGATCGTGTCGGTGGACAACCCGCAGCTGACGTTCCTCATCGTCATCGCCGCCATCGTGGTCGCGACCCTGCTCGTCATCTGGCGGCCGCTCATGTTCGCGTCGGTCGACCCCGACGTGGCCGCGGCCGCCGGCATCCCGGTGCGGACGCTCGCGATCGTGTTCATGCTCGTCCTCGGCCTGGCCACCGCGGTGTCGGTGCAGATCGTCGGCGCCCTGCTCGTGCTGTCGCTGCTCGTCACCCCGGCCGCTGCGGCACTGCGGCTCAGCTCGCACCCGGTCGTGGTGCCGGTGCTGTCCACGGTGTTCGCCGTGGTGTCGGTCGTCGGTGGCATCCTGCTGGCACTCGGCGGCGGACTGCCGATCAGCCCCTACGTGACGACCATCTCGTTCGCGATCTGGGTGGCCTGCCGGATCGTCGGGGCCAGGCGTGACCGCCGTGGACGCGACCGGGTCGTCCGCCGCGACCAGCGTGGCGGGGGCGCACCGGGCCTCCTGTCCGGAACGAACGGAACCGGAACAGACGGAACCGGAACCGGAGCCGGAACGTCAGTCAAAACGAAGGTGGGTGCACCAGCATGAACGCCGTGCAGAAGGTCAAGCGGAACACGTGGCAGCGCGAAGCGGTGCGTGGTGCCCTCGACTCCACCGAGGGGTTCGTCAGCGCGCAGGCGCTGCACCAGCACCTGCGGGACGAGGGCTCGACGATCGGCCTCGCCACCGTCTACCGGGCGCTCGCCGACCTGGCGACCGAGGGTGACGCCGACTCGTTGCAGCAGGACGGCGAATCGCTGTACCGGGCCTGCACGACGGACGCCCACCACCACCACCTGATCTGCCGGAACTGCGGCCGCACCGTCGAGATCGAGGCCGACCCCGTCGAACAGTGGGCGCAGGACGTCGCCGCGGCGAACGGGTTCACGAACGCCAGCCACGTCGTCGACATCTTCGGCGAGTGCGCGGTGTGCACGGCATCTGCCGCCGCAGCGGGACCGCGGCCCGGCGACGCCGCCGGCGAGTAGCGTCCGGGCAATGCACGTCATCCTGGTCCCCGGGTTCTGGCTCGATGCGAGCGCGTGGGACGACGTCGCCCCGGTGCTGCTGCAGGCGGGTCACACCGTCGAGGCGATCACCCG
The DNA here is from genome assembly GCF_025642935.1 of Curtobacterium sp. RIT-PI-V. Lineage (NCBI taxonomy): Bacteria > Bacillati > Actinomycetota > Actinomycetes > Micrococcales > Microbacteriaceae > Curtobacterium > Curtobacterium sp. RIT-PI-V. The sequence goes on along the minus strand of NZ_JANZKM010000041.1, from coordinate 8,453 downwards.
CGACGGTGACACGCTCGACGAGCAGGTCGCGGCGCTCGTGGAGCGCCTGGACGACGTCGCCAGCCCGGACGAGCCCGTCGTGCTCGCCGGTCACTCCGGCGCCGGGCCGATCGCGTACATGGCTGCCGACCAGCGGCCCTCGCTCGTCGCGCACTTGCTCTACGTCGACACGTTCCCCGGTCCCGCCGGCGGCTGCGTGAACGACGAGCTGCCCGTGGTCGACGGTGTGGTGCCGTTGCCGTCGTGGGACGTCTGGGAGCCGGCCACGGTGCGCGGGATGTCGCCGGCGTTGCGGGAGTCCTTCGAGCACCGGGCGATCCCGGAGCCGGCAGCCGTGCCGTCCGACCGGTTCCACTACGCCGACGCCGCCCGGCACACGATCCCCGCGACGGTGATCACCTGCGAGATCCCGGCGACCGAGCTCGCGACGATGGTGGCCGACCACCAGACCTGGGCCGAGGAACTCGTCGCGACCGAGGAGCTCAGCATCGTCGGACTCGAGACCGGACACTGGCCGATGTTCACGGCGCCGCTCGAACTCGGCGAGCTCATGGTGCGTGCGCTTGCGACACGCCCGGAGCTCGCGTAAGCTCATCCCTTGGTCCTCCACGTCCGCGTGGTGGACCCGTTGTTCCAAGCCCTCCGACCGTCGCGAACGCCGCGGTCGCGTGGTGTCCGTTCCCCTTCGACAGGGGCTGCGGGCCTGGGCGGTGTGCACAACCCCCTCGCATGCACCACTCCGGTGGTCCTGCGCGTGCGCACCAGGCAAGTGAACTTGGGTGCGGCCGTCCGGTCGCACGGTACCTCAGGAGGAAACCATGGCAGCAGTGTGCCAGGTGACCGGCGCCGTTCCCGGCTTCGGTCACAACATCTCGCACTCGCACCGCCGGACGAAGCGCCGCTTCGACCCGAACGTGCAGAAGAAGACGTACTACGTGCCGTCGCTGCGTCGCAACGTGACGCTCAACGTCAGCGCTAAGGGCATCAAGGTCATCGACGCACGGGGCATCGAGTCCGTCGTCAAGGACGTCCTCGCCCGTGGGGAGAAGATCTGATGGCGAAAAAGGGTCAGGACATCCGTCCGATCATCAAGCTCCGCTCGACGGCGGGCACCGGGTTCACGTACGTGACCAAGAAGAACCGTCGGAACAACCCCGACCGTCTCGTGCTGAAGAAGTACGACCCGGTGATCCGCAAGCACGTCGACTTCCGTGAGGAGCGCTAAGCATGGCGAAGAAGAGCAAGATCGCGAAGAACAACCAGCGTGCCGTCATCATCGCGCGCTACGCCGAGCGTCGTCTCGAGCTGAAGAAGGCCCTCGTGGACCCGAACGGCTCCGACGAGTCGCGTGAGGCCGCTCGCGTGGGCCTGCAGAAGCTGCCCCGCGACGCATCCCCGATCCGCTACCGCAACCGCGACGCGATCGACGGCCGCCCCCGTGGCCACCTGGGCGAGTTCGGCATCAGCCGTGTCCGCTTCCGGGACATGGCCCACCGTGGAGAGCTCCCCGGCATCACGAAGAGCTCCTGGTAAGCACTCGCAGTACCCGACGCCCCGTCACCTCCTGGTGGCGGGGCGTTCGCTGTGTCCGGGGTACAAGGGCGCCTCAGTGGTCACATCTGCCCCTCCAGCACCCCCTCGAAGCCCCGACAACCCCGGAAATCCGGGCGAGTCGGCGGTTTTCACCCCCGGTGGCTGGTAGGTTCAACTCCGGTTCCGCCGGGCCCTCGGCCCACTGGCACCGTGGCACGGGGCAACCGCTCCGGGCGCCGGACGACACGTGCGTCCGACCGATACTGCAAGAAGTCCGAGGAGGACATCCATGGCTGACAAGTCACTGAACCGCACCGAGCTCGTCGCTGCCGTCGCCGCCGAGTCCGGCCAGAGCCAGGCCACCGTCAACGGCGTCGTCGACGCGCTCTTCAGCGTCGTCTCGTCGTCCGTCGCGGACGGCACGAAGGTCACGATCCCCGGTTGGATCGCCTTCGAGAAGACGCACCGCGCCGCCCGCACCGGCCGCAACCCGCAGACGGGTGAGGCCATCGAGATCGCCGCGAGCGACTCGGTCAAGGTCAGCGCCGGCTCGAAGCTCAAGGCTGCGGTCAAGTAAGACTGTTCCGCGCATCGGGAGGGACGGCTTCGGCCGTCCCTTTCGTCGTTCCCGGGGCGCGTTCGTCGGGCCGGCTCGGGTCGCGTCGGGTCGCGTTCGTCCTGCCGCGTCGACCGGGAGGCCCGTGCCGGTTCCCACAGGTCGGCCCGGCCGGTTCGGTGGCCGGGTGGGCACCGCCTAGGCTTGACGGGTGAATCGGATCGCGCGCATCGCCGGTCCCGCCGTGCTCCTGCTCGTCGGGTTCGTGGCGCTGCTCACGGCACTCGTCATCGGTGGTGGTGCGAACGCAGCGCTGATCGCCGACCCCGGTGCCCTGGTCCGCTTCGGTCTGCCGATCTCCCGGTTGGTCGTGGACCTGTCCGCCGCTGCGACGATCGGCGGTCTCGCGCTGGCCACCGTCGGACTCTCGCGCTCCGGTCCGGAGTGGAACCGTGCCATCGACGTCGCGGCTGCCGCCAGCGGGCTCTGGACGGTGTCGTCCGCGGTCACCACCTTCTTCACGTTCCTGAGCGTCGCCGGTTCGAAGATCAGCATCGACGAGCAGTTCGGCCAGTCGATGGGCGTGTTCCTCACCGGCACGGACCTCGGGCTCGCCTGGCTCGTGACGGTGCTCGTCGCCGCCGCCGTCACGGTGCTCTGCTTCGCCGTCCGCTCCCGGGGCATGGTCGCCCTGACCGCCGGCATCTCGATGATCGGCCTCGTCCCGCTCGCACAGCAGGGCCACGCCGCGGGCACCGCGAGCCACGACGCCGCCGTGACCGCCCTCGGGCTGCACCTGGTCGGCGCCGCGCTCTGGGTCGGTGGCCTGACCATGCTCGTGCTCCTGCGCGGCGTGCTGCCCGGTGATCGCCTGGCCGTGGTCGTCGCGCGGTACTCGAGCATCGCGCTCGGGTGCTTCGTGCTCGTGGCGGTGTCGGGTGTCGCCTCGGCACAGATCCGCGTGGGTGCCCTGTCGAACCTGTTCACGCCGTACGGCACCCTCGTGCTGGTCAAGATCGGCGCCATCGTGGCGATCGGGGTCCTCGGTGCCGTGCAGCGTCGGCGCGCGATCCGCTCCCTGACCGAGGCGCCGGCACGGCACCGCCCGTTCTGGACCCTGATCGTGGTCGAGCTCGCCGTGATGGGCGTCGCATCGGGCTTCGCCGCGGCGCTCGGACGCACGGCCACTCCGGTCGACCAGATCGCGCTGAGCAAGACGACCGACCCGAGCCCTGCTGAGCTGCTCACCGACGACCTGCTGCCGCACGCGCCCGGGGCCTGGGGCTGGCTGACGCAGTGGAACATCGACCTGTTCTGGCTGATGGCCGCCGTGCTGCTCGCCGCGACGTACGCCGCCGGTGTCGTGCGCCTGCGCCGCGCCGGGGTCCGCTGGCCGGTGCACCGTTCGGTGGCGGCGGCCCTGGCGATCGTCTCGCTCGTCGTCGCGACGTCCGGTTCGCTGCACCAGTACGACCGGTTCCTGGTGTCGGCGAACGTCGGCGCGCACGTGCTGCTCGGCCTGGTGGTGCCGGCGCTGGTGTGGGCGGCGGCTCCGGTCGTGCTCATCCGGGCCGCGGTCCACCCGCGCGACGACGACAGCACCGGGGTGCGCGAGTGGACCGGTGTGCTGGTCGACAACGCTGCGGTCCGCTACCTCGTGCAGCCCTTCCCCGCGTTCCTGCTCGCCGCGGCGGTGTGGTGGGCGTACTTCGCCACCGACGCCGTCCGGTGGTCGGTGAGCGACTCCACGGGGCGCACGGTCATCGACGTGGGCTTCCTGCTCGTCGGGCTCCTGGCGATGCCGACGCTCTTCACACCGATCGCAGCGGGCCAGCATCACCCGACCCGCGGTGCGGCGGTCGTCCGGATCGTCGGGGCCGCGGTCGTCGCCGCCGGAGCGGTGTCGCTCGGCGTCGCGATGCGCGGGCCGCTCGGACTGCTGCAGGCGTCGTGGTTCGGGGCGATGGGGCGGACGTGGGGCCCCGATCCGCTCGTCGACCAGGCCCGTGGTGGGCTCGTGCTCGTGGCCGCCGGGGTGCTGCTCCTGCTGGCGGTCGTCGTGGTGGTGCTCGTGCAGCTGCGGCGTGCCGGATCGCCGGCTCGCACGCTCGGAGCGGACGGGCGCACCCTCGAGCAGGACGCACGATGAGCGTCGAGCTCAGCGACGAGCAGCGGGCCGTCTTCGAGTACATCGAGCACACCCGTGACCACGTCTTCATCACCGGTCGTGCCGGCACGGGCAAGTCGACCCTGCTCAACCACCTGTCGTGGAACACCGAGAAGCAGGTCGTGATCTGCGCACCGACCGGGGTCGCGGCCCTGAACGTCGGTGGTCAGACGATCCACTCGCTGTTCCGCCTGCCGATCGGGCTCATCGCCGACGCCGAGCTGCGCCAGGGGCCGGACACCCGCAAGCTCCTGAACACCATCGACACCCTGGTGATCGACGAGGTCTCGATGGTGAACGCCGACCTGCTCGACGGGATGGACCGCTCGCTCCGCAAGGCCCGCGGGCGGCAGTTCGAGGCGTTCGGCGGTGTCCAGGTGGTCATGTTCGGCGACCCCTACCAGTTGCCGCCGGTCCCGGGTGGTGCCGACGAACGCGCCTACTTCACCGACCACTACCGGTCGATGTGGTTCTTCGACGCCAAGGTGTGGCTCGAGGCGAAGCTGAACATCATCGAGCTCGCCACCGTGCACCGCCAGCGCGACGACGCCTTCGCCGCCATGCTCACGGCGGTGCGGCACGGCCGGGTCACGGCCGAGATCGCGGACCAGCTGAACACCGCGGGCGCCCGACCCTCACCCGACGACGCCATCACCCTCGCCACCCGGAACGACACCGTCGCACGCATCAACAAGGCGGCGCTCGAGCGGTTGCCCGGCAAGGTGAAGACCGCGAAGGCCGACGTCAACGGCGACTTCGGCGGGCGGAACTTCCCGGCCGACGAAGCCCTCGAGCTCAAGCCGGGCGCGCACGTGATGTTCCTGCGCAACGACGCCGACCAGCGGTGGGTGAACGGGACGCTCGGCATCGTTACGGCGATCCGTGACACGGTGTGGGTCGACGTCGACGGAGAATCGTTCGAGGTCCAGCCGTCGGTGTGGGAGAAGTTCAAGTACTCCTACGACGCCGACAAGAAGGAACTCAAGAAGGACACCGTCGGTGAGTTCCAGCAGTTCCCGTTGCGGCTCGCCTGGGCGGTGACGATCCACAAGTCCCAGGGCAGCACCTACGACCGCGCGGTGGTCGACCTGGGCAACCGGGTCTTCAGCGCCGGACAGACCTACGTCGCGCTGTCACGCCTGACCTCGCTCGAGGGGCTGTACCTGACCCGGCCCCTGCGGCCACAGGACATCATCGTCGACACGGACGTCCGACGCTTCATGTCCGAGGCGCCACGCATCGTCGCGACGGCACTCGAAGCCCGGAAGCCGAAACCGGACGACGACTCCGACGACGACGCCTGACGCCCCCACGCCCCGCACCCACGCCCCGCACCCCCGCTCCTCGCACTCGCTCCGCCCGCACGACGACGCCCGCCTGCCGGAGCGGCAGACGGGCGTCGGGGATCGTGTCAGAGCGTCAGGCGCGAGCCGCCGCACGCAGCGCGCGGAGGTTCTCCTTGTCGGCACCGAGCGCCGTCAGCAGCAGGACGACACCGACGATGGCGTGGAACACGTTGTCGGTGGTGTTCAGCGCGAAGATGTTCGCCGAGGTGTTCACGAAGACGAAGCCGTAGACGGCCAGTACGACGAGCACGGCGCCGACGACCAGGTTGCCGTTCCGCGAACCGATGGTGGTGCCGAGGCCGGTGATGAGCAGGACCGCGGCGAGCAGCACCCAGATGAGGGCGAGCGGCGGGTTCACCCCGAAGGCGTTCCAGAGCATCCCGCCCTGGCGGCTGAAGAAGCCGGGGTCGCCGTCAGCCGCGAAGAAGAAGCCCAGGATGCCCCAGAGTGCGAGGACGCCACCGACCGTGAGCGCGAGCCCGCGGTTCGGTGAGGCGGTGATGCCCGGTTCCTTGATGGCCACTTCGGTCTCCTCCTCGTACACTGCCGACGCGACGTGCGTCAGTCCGGCGGTGCCCGCCGGACTGCGCGGCGCGGCACTGAGCGGCACAGCGCGGGATCCGCGGGTGACGGCCGCGCGGTTCCCAGCCTCCGGCCGGTGAGCCAACGGTATCGTGTCCGACCCCGACCGTCCGAATCGCAGCGCCGTCACCAGGCGTGCGACGAGACCGACGACGACCACTCCGAGGAGGACCAGCCCGGTGACCTTGACACCCGAGCGCAATGCACCGGAGTCGCGTGGACCGAGCGTCTCGCGGCGGTTGCGGTGGGGTGTGCTGGCGGCTCTGGGGTTCGTGATCGTACCTTCCGTCTACGCGGCCGCGGTGCTGACGCCGGTGGGGCAGCGCATGGAGGACGCCGCGCTCGGCGGGGTCCGTGAGTCCGACCTGTTCAGCTCGGACACTGCGCTCAACGTCATCTCGGTGCCGGTGATCCTGTTGCTCGTTGTCGTGATCGTCGCGGTGGCGTTCGCCAGGCGACGGCTCTCGGTGGGGCTCGGCGCGGGTGCAGTGGTGCTCGCGTCGGCGGCCACCTCGACGCTCGTCAAGCGTATCGCCGAGCGCCCGGAGATCGCCCAGTCGACGACGCCGAACTCGTTCCCCTCGGGCCACGCGACCATCGCGTTGGCCGCACTGTTCGCCGTCCTGATGGTCACGCCCCGTCGCTTCCGGCCGATCGTCACCCTGCTGGGTGCCGCCTACGCGGTCTTCGTCGCCAACCAGACGGTCGTCTACGGCTGGCACCGGGTGAGCGACATCATCGGGGCGTGCGCGATCGCGATGTTCTGGCTCGGCGTCGTCCGGGCGTTCGGTCCGAGGGTCGACCGGGGACTCCGGGGCGACCGGGACGGCCGACGGGGACCGCGCCGGGTGGTCAGCGTCGTCCTGCTCGTCGCGACCGGGGTCACGCTGGCCGTCGGCGTCGCCGCGCTCGTCGTCGGCCTGACGGGGGACGGCGCGCACGACCACGCCGCGATCCTGATGGCCGGACGACTGGCCTCGAGCGCGAGCGTCCTGGCGGTGGTGACCGCGGTGTGGTTCCTCGACGGCATGCACCACGCGGCCCGGACCGACCCCGCCGCACTGCCCGCAGCGCGCTGACGCCCTGGTGGGAATGCACCGGCGTACGCTACGTTGTACCCAGCAAGTCGATGCAAACGCATCGATATCGCGAAAGGCGGCGCAACATGCAGTTCGGCATCTTCACGGTCAGTGACGTCACGACCGACCCCACGACCGGCACCACGCCGGACGACACGCAGCGCGTCCGTGACATCCTCACCATCGCGCAGCACGCCGACCAGGCCGGGCTCGACGTCTTCGCCACCGGCGAGCACCACAACCCGCCGTTCGTCGCCTCGTCGCCGACCACGTTGCTGGCCTACCTCGCGGCGAAGACGAAGGACATCACGCTCTCGACGAGCACGACACTCATCACCACGAACGACCCGGTGCGCATCGCCGAGGAGTACGCGATGCTCCAGGTGATCTCCGACGGCCGCATGGACCTCATGATGGGTCGCGGCAACACCGGCCCGGTCTACCCGTGGTTCGGGCAGGACATCCGCCAGGGCGTCAACCTGGCCATCGAGAACTACGCGCTCGTCCGCCAGCTCTGGGAGAACGACGTCGTCAACTGGCAGGGCAAGTTCCGCACGCCGCTGCAGGGCTTCACCTCGACGCCGCGCCCCCTCGACGGCGTTCCCCCGTTCGTCTGGCACGGCTCGATCCGCACGCCCGAGATCGCGGAGCAGGCCGCGTACTACGGCGACGGCTTCTTCCACAACAACATCTTCTGGCCGATCCAGCACACCGAGCAGATGGTCGGGCTGTACCGCCAGCGCTTCGAGCACTACGGTCACGGCCGTGCCGACCAGGCGATCGTCGGTCTGGGCGGGCAGTTCTTCGCCCGCAAGAACTCGCAGGACGCGGTCAACGAGTTCCGGCCCTACTTCGACAACGCCCCGGTCTACGGCCACGGCCCCTCGATGGAGGACTTCGCCGCTCAGACCCCGCTCACGGTCGGTTCGCCGCAGCAGGTCATCGACCGGTACGCGGCGATGAAGGACCACGTCGGCCACTACCAGCGACAGCTGTTCCTGATCGACCACGCGGGTCTGCCGCTCAAGACCGTGCTCGAGCAGATCGACATCCTGGCAACGGACATCGTCCCCGAGCTCCGCAAGCTGAACGACGAGGGTCGTCCGTCCGACGTGCCGTCGAACCCGCCGAGCCACACGGAACGCGCCGCCGCGGCGCTCGCCGCCGGCACGGTCGGCAGCGACCACGTC
>NZ_JANZKM010000040.1:0-18896 GCF_025642935.1 Curtobacterium sp. RIT-PI-V | reverse complement strand
GGCCTCGCCATCGCGGCAGCCGCGACCTTCGCACTGTCCGGCTGCGTCCAGAGTGCCAACGCCTCGAACGCCGCAGACACGAGCGGTGGCACCACGAACCTCACGGTGTTCATCAGCGGCGACACGAACGTCCAGGACCTCTGGGACAAGTCGCTCATCCCCGCCTTCGAGAAGGCGAACCCGAAGATCCACGTGAGCACGAGCATCGACCTGCACGGCGAGCACGATGCGCAGACCCAGGCGAACCTGGCCACCGCGGTCAAGGCCGGCAAGTCCGTCGCGTACGACCTGGTCGACGCCGGCTTCGTCTCCACCGCCGGCAAGGCCGGCCTGATGGCGAAGGTCGGCGACAGCACGATCCCGAACCTGAAGGACGTCCCCGAGGCCACGAGGCAGCAGGGTGGCGACAGCGCGATCCCGTACCGCGCCTCGAGCGTCCTGCTCGCGTACGACTCGAGCAAGGTGACGGACCCGCCGGAGACCCTCGACGAGCTCCTCGCCTGGATCAAGGCCAACCCCGGTCAGTTCGCGTACAACTCCCCGTCGTCCGGCGGTTCCGGCGGCTCGTTCGTCGCCACGGTGCTCGCGAAGTACCTGACCGCGGATGAGCAGCAGACCATGCAGACGACGTACGACAAGTCGCTCGAGTCCAAGTGGGACAAGGGCTTCGCAGCGCTCGAGGACCTCGGCCCCTCGACGTACCAGAAGGGCGTCTACCCGAACGGCAACGACCAGGTCGTGCAGCTGCTCGGGAGCGGCCAGATCGCGATGGCGCCGGTGTGGAGCGACCAGTTCATCACCTCGCAGAAGACCGGCGTGATCCCGAAGACCGTCAAGGCGATCCAGATCTCCGACCCGTCGTTCACCGGCAGCGCGAGCTTCCTCGGCATCCCGAAGACCGAGCCGAAGGCCAAGAAGGCGGCCGCCGAGCAGCTCGCCGACTTCGTCCTCAGCTCGAAGGGGCAGCAGCTCGTCGCGAGCGCCGTGTCCGGCTACCCGGTCATCCCGCTCGACAGCCTGCCGGCGTCGGTCGCGGAGCAGTTCGCCGACGCGAACCCCTCGCAGCTGCGCCTCGGGTTCCAGAGCGACTTCGCCGCGGACATGAACGCGGCGTGGGACGCGAAGGTCCCGCAGTGACCCAGACCCGTCCAGGACGGCCCGGCAACCGGCCGGGAGGCCCGTGGCGACTCCGCCAAGGGCCTCCCGCCCGTCCCGTCGCCCGCCCACGGCACGGCGGACGCCGCAGGACGGCTGTCCGTCCAGGAGCGGCTCGACCGCCGTCGGCGGTGGCAGGGTGTCACCCTCGTCGCGGCGCCCGTCCTCGTCGTGGTCCTGTTCGTCGGTGTCCCCGTCGTCAACGCCGCCCTGTTCAGCCTCGGGTTCACCGGCGGTCTGAACCAGGCACTCGCGGACATCGGCGGCGACACCGTGCGCGGCTTCTCGTTCGCGGTGTACGGCACCCTGCTCGGCAACGCCACGTTCCTGCGCGACCTCGTCGCGACGCTCGGCGTCACCGCGCTGTCGACCGGCCTGACCGTGGCGCTCGCCGTGGCGGTGGCCGTGATCCTCCGGCTCCGGGGCGGTTTCCTCGGCAAGAGCCTCAGCGTCCTCGCCGTGGTCCCGCTCTTCGTGCCGGTGGTCATCGCGAGCTGGTCGGTCCTGACGTCCACCGATCCGCAGGGCTTCCTCCGCAGCCTCGGTGCCCAGTTCGGCCTCGACGTCCCGGTGTGGGGCTACACCCTCGTCGCCGTGGTGTTCGGCAGCGTCTGGACGAGCCTGCCGTTCGCCGTGCTGATGATCGCCGGCGCGCTGCAGGGCACCCCGGACGCCCTGGTCGAGGCGGCGAAGGACGCCGGAGCGAGCACCTGGCGGGTGGTCTGGCAGGTGCTCCTGCCGATGGCAGCGACCCCGCTCGTCATCGCGACGACGTTCACCGTGATCGGCGTGCTCGGCTCGTTCACGGTGCCGTACTTCACCGGCCCGAACGCCCCGACGATGCTCGGCGTCGACATCTCGAAGTACTTCCAGGCCTACAACCGCCCGCAGCAGTCGACGGCGATGGCGTTCATCGTGTTCGCCTTCGCCGCGGCCGCGAGCGTGTTCTACCTCCGCTCGACGGTCCGGGCGAACGCCGGCGAGCTGCGGAAGCAGCAGCAGAAGCAGGAGCAGCCGTGATCAAGCGACTCACCGGGAACACCCTCGTCTGGGCCACCGCCGTCGTGCTGGCCGTCTTCGTGCTCGGTCCGCTCCTCTGGCTGGCGGCCCGTGCCTTCGCCACGACGTGGACGTACCCGAACCTGTTGCCCGACGGGTGGACGCTGCAGTGGTGGGGCACCGTGTTCGAGGACCGGAGCCTGGCGGTCGCCGTCCAGAACTCGCTCGTCCTCGCCCCGCTGACGGTCCTCATCGCCGCGGTGGTCTGCCTGCCGGCCGCGTGGGCGATCAGCCGGATCGAGTTCCCCGGGCGGCGGCTCGTCCTGGTCGGACTGTTCGCCACGAACGCGTTCCCGAAGATGGGCCTCTTCGTCACGATGTCGGCGATGTTCACCGCGCTGAACCTCATGAACACGGTCACGGGCATCCTCATCGTGCACGTCCTCGGGTGCGTGGTGTTCATGACGTGGCTGCCCGCCGCCGCGTTCTCGGCCGTCCCGCGGTCCCTCGAGGAAGCAGCACGCGATGCCGGAGCGAGCCGCTGGCGGACCTTCTGGCGGGTGACCTTCCCGATCGCGTGGCCGGGGATCCTCGTCGCGATGGTGATGTCGTTCCTCGCGTCGTTCGACGAGGCGCAGGGCACGTACCTGGTCGGCGCGCCGACCTACATGACGATGCCCACGGCGATGTACTCACTCGTCCTCAACTCCCCACGCCAGGTCTCCGCGGTGTTCGCGATCGCGCTCAGCATCCCGTCCGTGGTCCTGCTGCTGCTCGCCCGGAAGCACATCATGGGCGGCCGCCTGGCGGACGGCTTCCAGATCCGATGAAGCGACGGACACCGATGACCACCACCAGCACGAAAGGCGACCAGATGACGGACACGACCCTCGTCGCGGAACGCACCACGGGCCTCCCGACCGACGGCAGCACGACCGACCGGGCCCGCACCGGCGGACTCACCATCCGCGGACTGCGCAAGACGCTCGGCGGACGCGACGTGGTCGCGGGCATCGACCTCGACGTCGCCAAGGGCGAGCTCGTCTCGCTGCTCGGCCCGTCCGGGTGCGGCAAGACGACGACGCTCCGGATGGTGGCGGGGTTCCTGCCCGCCGACGGCGGCGTCGTGACGATGGGGGACCGCGACGTCACCTCGATCGGTCCGGAGCGTCGGCCGAGCGCGATGGTGTTCCAGAACTACGCGCTGTGGCCGCACATGACGGTGACGCAGAACGTGGCGTTCCCGCTGCGGACCCGACGCGTGCCGAAGCAGCGGGTGGCGGAGCGGGTGCGCGAGGCGCTCGAACTCGTCGGCCTGAGCCACCACGCAGGATCGAAGCCGACGGCGATCTCGGGCGGTGAGCAGCAGCGGGTCGCCCTGGCGCGGGCGATCGTGCAGGAGCCCGACGTACTGCTCCTCGACGAGCCGCTCTCGAACCTCGACGCGAAGCTCCGGGTGAGCGTCCGCGACGAGATCCGGCGCATCCAGCAGCGCCTCGGCATCACGACCGTCATCGTGACGCACGACCAGGACGAAGCGCTCAGCATCTCGGACCGGATCGCCGTCATGCACGACGGCCGGATCGAGCAGATCGCGACACCGACCGAGCTGTACGCCCGCCCCGCCACCGGGTTCGTCGCGTCGTTCATCGGGTCGACGAGCCCCGTCACCGGCCGGTTCCTGGCCGGCACGTCGGTCAGCCCCACCGTCGCGGACACGGTCCTGATCCGACCCGAGCAGGTCGTGCTCACCGACGACTCGCCGATCCGTGCGACCGTCGCCCGCGTGCTGATGCGCGGGCACTTCGCCGAGGTGGTGCTGGCCGCCGACGGCGCCGAGCTCCGCGCGTTCGTCACCGGAGCACCCCCGATGGTCGGCACCGAGACCGGGGTCCGCCTCGGCGAGGTGCTCGTGTACCGCGACGGCGCGCTGCTCGAGGGCACCCGATGAGTGCCCCGGTGTCGGCGCCCGCCGACCAGGTGGTCGCCACCAGCCCGACCGGGAGGCCCGGCGTGCGTCCGCCACGGCTCGTCGCCCACCGCGGTGCGCCGCGCGTCCGGCGCGAGAACACCCTGCCCGCCATCGCGGTCGCCGAGGCGCTCGGCGCCGAGGTCATCGAGGTCGACGTCCGTCGCACGGCCGACGACGTGGCCGTCCTGCTGCACGACGAGACCCTCGGCCGGATGTGGGGCGACGCCCGACGGGTGTCCGACGTCGCCTGGTGCGACGTCGCCCGGCTCGGCAACGGCCTCGACCGGATCCCGCGGCTCGACGCCGCCCTCGAACGGCTCGACGGCTGCCACTCGGTGCTGCTGGTCGACCTGACGGACGCGGCCGACGGACTCGTCGCCGCCCGCACCGTCGCGGGGTCCACCGCGTCCACCACCGTGGCGTGGTGCGGAGCGCCAGCGGCCATGGCGGCGGTCCGTTCGGTGCTGCCCGACGCCGACGTCTGGCTCGCGTGGGAGTCGCTCGACCCGCCCACTCCGGCCGACCTCGAGGCGTTGACCCCCTCGACCCTGAATCTCGACATCGCGTTCCTCACCCCGCGCACGATCGAGGCCGCGCACGCCCTGGGGTTGCGGGTCGCCGTCTGGACCGTCGACGAGGCCGAACCGGCGCTCTGGGCGGCACGGCTCGGCGTCGACTCGATCACCACGAACGACGTCGGCGCGATCGGTGCCGCGCTGTCGTCGGCGGAACGGGACGGCTGGCCGGAACGGGACCGCGAACCGACCGAGACCGAGGTCGCCTCGCGCGCCCAGGCCCTGGCGCACCGCATCGCGCACGAGGTCATCGCCTTCACCCGCGAGCACCCCGTCAGCGAGGTGCGGACCAAGGCGAACCCCGCGGACCTCGTCACCGACGTCGACCGTCTGGTGGAGCAGCACGTCCGCTCCCGCGTGCGGATGGCGTTCCCGACGCACGGCTTCACCGGCGAGGAGTACGGCGACGCCCCCGGCGACCGGCACCGCTGGTTCCTCGACCCCGTCGACGGCACCACGAACCTGGCGAACGGCGTGCCCTGGACCTCGATGTCGCTCTGCCTGACCCGCGGTGGCCGCCCGCTCGTCGGCGTCGTGGCCGACCCGTGGCGGGGCGAGGTCCTCGAGGCGCGGCGCGGACGCGGTGCCACCCTGCGCGACCGTCCGCTGCAGCTGGACGACACCCCGCGACCGCTCGCCGGGGCGGTCGTCGGCACGGAGCTCGACGGGCACCGGCCGTGGCCCGGGTTCGGTGCGTTCCTCGACGCCCTGGCCGACCGGTCGTGCACGCTGCGGGTGCAGGGCTCCGGCACGCTGACCATCGCGCAGGTCGCGGCCGGCCGGGGGATCGGCGGGTGCGTGTCGGCGTTCAACCCGGTCGACCACGGTGCCGCCGTGCTGCTCGTGCACGAGGCCGGCGGTATCGTGCTGACCCGCTCCGGCCCGGTCGAGGGCTTCCCACCCGTGGGCGAACCGTTCCTGGTGGCGCACCCCGGGGCCGCCGACGAGCTGCACGCGGTGTGGACGGCCGCGATCGCCGCGGGCGCGGGCGTGCGCTGAGCCGGTGCTGCGCGCTGGCGCTGGCGCTGGCGCTGGCGCTGGCGTGCGCGGTGCGCGGCCGGCGCACGGTGCGGGGCCTGCGTTCTGGTGCGGGGTTGGCCGCTGTGTGCGGCGCTGCAAGCGCGCACGGTGCTGCCAACCCGGCACGGGTCGTGCAGGTGCGCACGGTGCGGACTGGAGGCGCGGGTCGGGTCGGGTACGGGCCTCCCGTCGGGTGGGTGATGCGCACGGTGCGCCCGCGGGCGAGGCGGCGCACGGCTGACTCTGAGCGGGCGCTCAGTCAGCGGCCGACCCCGCTCCATAAGGTGGCAGACCACGGCCGGTCCGACCGGATCGCCCGTGCACCCGAAGGAGCATCGACCATGGGATTCCTCGACCGCCTGCTCGGACGTCCGGACCGCGACCGCACCGGTGACGCGCAGCAGTACGACGCGCAGCAGAACCAGTGGGGGCAGCCGCAGCAACCGCAGCAGCAGGGCTACCGGTACGGCCAGCAGTCGTACCACCAGCCCGCCCCGACGGGGGTGCCAGCCGGGCAGCAGCAGGGCGGCCAGTACGGCGTGCCGCAGTGGGGCGGTGCACCCGCGCAGCAGCAGGGCGCGACGACCGACGACGAGCGCGCGGTGGAGCGGTACCGCTACCTGCTCCGCACGGCGCCGCCCGAGCGCATCGAAGAGGTGCACGCCGAGGCGTTCGCCAAGCTGACCGACGAGCAGCGCCGGATGGTCTACGACGAGTTCACCCGCACGGCGCCTCCCGGCGAGGCCCCTCGTGGCGACGACCCCCGCTCGCTCGCGCAGTCGGCGACGCGGTCCGAGATCCGCCAGCCGGGCTTCATGGAGCGCTCGCTCGGTGGCGTCGGCGGTGGTGGCCGCCTCGGCGGGCAGCGCGGCGGACCGTCGTTCGGCAGCATGATCGGTGCCTCGATCCTCGGCACCGTGGCCGGCTACGTCATCGGTTCGGCGATCATGAGCGCCTTCCTGCCGGACCCCGGATCGTTCGATGGCGGTACTGACGCTGCGGGCGACGGTGGTTCGGAGGACACTGGAGCCGACTCCGGTGACGGCGGTGCGTCCGACGGTGGCGCATCCGACGGCGGCGGGTTCGAGAGCGCGGGCTGGGACGACGGCGGATCCGACTTCGGCGGTGGCTCCAGCGACTTCGGTGGTGACTTCGGCATCTGAGTGACGTCCGTCGCTCCACCGGACCCCGGTACCCACCGTGTCCGACGAAGGAGCGACATGGCCATCATCGAAGCCTCCGGGCTGACCAAGACCTACCGGTCGAAGTCCGGACCGGTGCACGCACTGGCCGGACTCGACCTGTCCGTGCCCCAGGGCACCGTGAAGGCGCTGCTCGGCCCGAACGGTGCGGGCAAGACCACGACCGTGAAGGTGCTCACCACCCTCATCACCCCGGACTCCGGGACGGCCACGATCGACGGCATCGACGTGATCGCCGATCCGCAGGCCACCCGGCGGTCCATCGGGGTGTCCGGGCAGTACGCCGCGGTCGACGAGAACCTGACCGGCTTCGAGAACCTCGAGATGATCGGGCGGCTCTACCACCTGGGCCGGAAGACGTCGCGGGAGCGTGCCCGTGAGCTCATCGACGTGTTCGACCTGGCCGAGGCGGGGGACCGCCCGGTGAAGGGCTTCTCCGGCGGCATGCGGCGACGGATCGACCTCGCCGGTGCCCTCGTGATGAACCCGCGCGTGCTGTTCCTCGACGAGCCGACCACGGGCCTCGACCCCCGCAGCCGACTCGCGCTCTGGGGCATCATCGAGGACCTGGTGGCCCAGGGCGCCACGGTCCTGCTCACCACGCAGTACCTCGAAGAGGCCGACCGGCTCGCCGACGACATCGCGGTCATCGACGACGGCCGGGTGATCGCCGAGGGCACAGCCGACCACCTCAAGGCGCAGGTCGGCGGCCACCGGGTCGTCGTGACCCTGGTGGACGAGACCGACGGTGACGCCGTGACGACCGTCCTGCGGCGCTACGGCGTCGGCGACGTCGAGGCCTCTGGTGACGGCCGCACCCACGCCATCGCGGTCGAGGCCGGCCCCACCGCGCTGCAACGGGTGCTCGCCGACCTCGGCGACGCCGGGATCGAGCTGCACGACGCAGGCATGCGCCGACCGACCCTCGACGACGTGTTCCTGCGGCTCACCGGCCACGCCGCGACGGAGGACGAGGCCGACGGAGCCGCCGCCGCCAAGCAGAAGGAGACGACCCGATGACCGCCACCACCATCGCGCCGGGTCGGCAGCTGCCCGTCGTCGTCACCTCGCCGGTCGCCATCTGGTTCGAGGACGGCTGGACCGTCACCAAGCGGAACCTCATCAAGATCAAGCGGTCGCCGGACATGCTCGTGTTCGCGGTGCTGCAGCCCATCATGTTCGTCCTGCTCTTCAGCCAGGTCTACGGCGGCGCGATCGCGGTCGAGGGCACCGACTACACGCAGTTCCTGATGGCGGGGATCTTCGCGCAGACCGTCGTCTTCGGGGCGACCTTCTCGGGGTCGGCGATGGCGCAGGACCTGAAGGAAGGCCTGATCGACCGGTTCCGCACGCTGCCGATGTCGGCGTCCGCGGTGCTCGTCGGCCGGACCAACTCCGACCTCGTGCTCAACTCGATCTCGATGGCGATCATGATGCTCACCGGGCTGGCCGTCGGGTGGCGGGTGAACTCGTCGCCGCTCGAGTTCCTGGCCGGCATCGCCCTGCTGCTGCTGTTCAGCTACGCGTTCAGCTGGGTGATGGCGCTGCTCGGGATGAGCGTCAAGACGCCGGAGGTCATCAACAACGCCTCGTTCATGATCCTGTTCCCGCTGACGTTCATCTCGAACGCGTTCGTGCCGAGCGACACGCTGCCCCTGGTCCTGCGAGTGTTCGCGGAGTGGAACCCGGTGTCGTCGCTCGTGCAGGCGGCCCGCGAGCTGTTCGGCAACGTCGGGTCGGCGCCGGTGCCGGACATCTGGACGATGCAGCACCCGATCGTGACGGTGCTGATCGGGATCGCCGTGATGCTCGTCGTGTTCGTGCCGTGGGCGGTGAACAAGTACACCCGCATCAGCGCGAAGTGAGACCGTCGGGGCGGTGAACAAGACTGCACCATCCACAGCCAGGATCAGCGCGAAGTAGCTTTCGTCCACAGGGGCCGTCCGGGTGCGCACGTGCGTCACCCGGACGGCTTAGCATCGTCCACGTGACCGCGACAGACGCCGAGCGGGCCGCCCAGCGCGACGCCACGGAGCCACCCCTCGACCGCAGCACCCGACTGCGTCGCTGGATGCTGCAGGGCGCCCACCAAGGGGCATCCCACCAGGGTCCGCACCAGGTCGAGGTCGAGAAGACCCACCCGTGGTGGCGGGTCATGTGCCTGACCGGCGTCGACTACTTCTCGACGCTCGGGTACCAGCCGGCGATCGCGGCGCTCGCCGCCGGCCTGCTGTCGCCGATCGCCACCATCGTGCTCGTGCTCGTCACGCTGTTCGGGGCGCTGCCGGTGTACCGCCGGATCGCGAGCGACAGCTTCCGCGGTGCCGGGTCGATCATGATGCTCGAGAAGCTGCTGCCGTGGTGGGCCGGCAAGCTCCTGGTGCTCGTCCTGCTCGGCTTCGCCGTCACCGACTTCATGATCACGATGACGCTGTCGGCGGCGGACGCCACGGCGCACATCGCCGAGAACCCGTACACGCCGCACTGGTTCACCGAGATCCCCGTCCCGCTCACGCTCGCGCTGCTGCTCTTGCTCGGCGTGGTGTTCCTCCGCGGGTTCAAGGAGGCGATCGGCATCGCGGTCGGACTCGTCGCGGTGTTCCTCGCGCTGAACGCCGTCGTCGTGGTGGTCGCGCTCTGGCACGTCTTCGAGCACCCGATGGTCGCCAGCGACTGGTGGTCGGGGCTCACCGCGCAGCACAGCAACCCCCTCGTCATGGTCGGCATCGCGCTCGTCGTGTTCCCGAAGCTGGCGCTCGGCCTGTCCGGGTTCGAGACCGGCGTCGCGGTGATGCCGCAGGTGCGCGGTGACGCGTCCGACGACACGAGTGCCCGGCCCGAGGGTCGGATCCGCGGCACCAAGCGGCTCCTGACCGTCGCGGCCGTGATCATGAGCTCGTTCCTCATCACCTCGTCGATCGCGACGACGTTCCTCATCCCGCAGCACGAGTTCCAGCCGGGCGGCGGTGCGAACGGGCGGGCCCTGGCCTTCCTGGCACACCAGTACCTCGGCGGGGTGTTCGGCTCGATCTACGACTTCTCGACCGTCGCGATCCTGTGGTTCGCCGGCGCGAGCGCGATGGCCGGCCTGCTCAACCTGGTGCCGCGGTTCCTGCCCCGCTACGGCATGGCCCCGCAGTGGGCGCGGGCGACCCGGCCGCTCGTCATCATCTTCACGCTCATCGCCTTCCTGATCACGATCGTGTTCCGCGCGAACGTCGACGCCCAGGGTGGGGCGTACGCCACCGGCGTGCTCGTCCTGATCACGAGCGCCGCGGTCGCGGTCACCCTGTCGGCCCGTCGCCGACAGCAGAAGAAGCGCACGATAGCGTTCGGCGTCATCTCGGTCGTGTTCGTCTACACCACGGTCGCGAACGTCATCGAGCGGCCCGACGGCGTCCGGATCGCGGCGATCTTCATCGTCGCCATCGTCGTGGTCTCGCTCATCTCACGGGTGCGCCGGTCGTTCGAACTGCGTGCGTCGTCGATCGAGCTGGACGCCACGGCCCGGCAGTTCGTCGAGGCCGACGCCGACCAGTTCAGCTCGGTCTGCATCATCGCGAACGAGCCGGGTGCCGGCACCGCCGAGGCGTACCGGGCGAAGGGGCGCGAGGAACGACGCGACTCCGGCATCCCGGCGCGCGTCCCGACGATGTTCCTCGAGGTGCTGCCCGCCGACTCGTCCGACTTCGAAGAGGACCTGCTGGTCGAGGGGCACGTCGTGCACGGACACCGTGTGCTCCGGGTCCGGTCCGGCAACGTGCCGAACACCATCGCCTCGACCCTGCTCGCGATCCGTGACACCGCCGGGGTCGTCCCGAGCATCTACTTCGAGTGGAACGAGGGCAGCCCGATCCGCAACGCCCTGCGGTTCGTGTTCACCGGCGCCGGCGACGTCGCGCCCGTCACGCGCGAGGTCCTGCGCGAAGCCGAGCCGGACGTCCACCGCCGCCCGTCCATCCACGTCTCGTGACGGGCCCCGCCAGCGCGCGCCGGGTCCCGACGCCCGCCGGCGGGCTCGCTGCGGTGGTCGTCGCCGCCGCTGTCTGGGGGACCACCGGCACCGCGACCCACTTCGCCCCGGGCGTCCCCGCCTTCGTCTTCGGCGCCGTCACGTTCGGGATCGGTGGCCTCGTACTCGCCGCCGTCGCCGGACGCGGCACCGTCCGCGCCGTCGCCGAGCGCCGAACACGGGGGTGGGCACTGCTCGGCGCGGCGGCGCTCGCCGTCTACGCGGTCGCCTTCTACGCAGCCCTCGCCGACGCGGGCGTCGCCCTCGGCACCACCATCGCCATCGGGTCGTCACCCGTGTTCGCGGGGCTCGTCGAGTGGGTGTCGGACAGGAGGCCCGTCACCGGCAGGTGGATCGTCGCCACGCTGGTGAGCGTGGCCGGCATGGTCGTCGTGACCCTGGCGCGGTCAGAGCACGGCGGCGGCGGTGGTGCGCTCGCGTTCGGTATCGCCAGTGCCCTGCTCGCTGGACTCACCTACGCGCTGTACTCGTGGGCGGTGGCACGGGGACTGCACGCGGCGGCCGGGGCGGTGTCGGTGCCCGGCGGGCCCGGGATCGAAGCCGTCGCGGCGGGACTGCCGAACGGCCGGGGGCTCGTCGGCGCCGTGTTCGGCATCGCTGCCGTGCCGCTCGTCGTCCTCGTGGTCGTCGTCGGCGCACCGTACCTCGCCGAGGGCGGCAACTGGCCGGTGTTCCTGTACCTGGCCCTGGTGCCCACGGTCCTCGGGCACTCGCTGTACGCCGTGGGGTTGCGGTCCGTCGGTGCCTCGGTCGCGACCCTGGTGTCGTTGCTCGAGCCCGTGGTCGCTGCGGTGCTCGCCGTGCTCGTCGTCGGGGAGCACCTCGGCACGACGGGGTGGGTCGGCATCGCGCTCGTGGTGGCCGGGCTCGCCGTGCTCGCGGGGCCGGGGCGACGCTTGCGCTGACGCGCGTCGTCGGCCGCCGCGGACGCTGACGCGCGTCAGTCGTCGGCGAGGATCTGGTCCCGCACCTTCCGCCGCAGCACCTTGCCGATCATCGAGCGCGGCAGGTCCTCGACCACGACGACCCGACGCGGCACCTTGTACGCCGCCAGCTGGTCACGCGCCCACGCCCGCAGCGCCGCGGCGTCGAACGAGGACGGGTCCTTCGGCACGACGGCGGCGACGACCTGCTCGTTGCCGCCCTGCGTGATGCCGACGACCGCGACCTCCTTGACGCTCGGGTGCTTGAGCAGGGCGTCCTCGACCTCGGACGGCGACACGTTGAAGCCGCCCGTGATGATGAGCTCCTTGAGCCTGTCGACGATCCGGACGTAGCCGTCGGCGCCGATGGCCACGATGTCGCCGGTGCGGAACCAGCCGTCGGGGGTGAAGACCTCGTCCGTGGCCTCGGCCTTGCCCCAGTAGCCGCGGAACACCTGCGGCCCGCGGACCTGCAGCTCGCCGGGTTCGTCGACGCCGAGCACCTTCGTGCTGTCGTCGGGGTCGACCACGCGTGCCTCGGTGGAGGACAACGGCAGACCGATGGAGCCGAGGCGACGCTCCGGGGACACCGGGTTGGCCATCAGCACGGGGGAGCACTCGGACAGCCCGTAGCCCTCGACCAGGTACCCGCCGGTCCGTGCCTCCCACGGTTCGACGATGTCCTGCGACAGCGGCATGGCGCCCGAGATGCCGATCTCGATGCCCTCGAGCGAGACCTTCGCCGAGTCGGCGGCGTGCTGCAGTCGGGCGTAGATCGGCGGGACGGCCGGCAGGAACGTCGGCGGGTGCTTCTTGATCGCGGTGAGCACGAGCGCCGGGTCGAACGTCGGGAACAGCACGAGCCGCGAGGCCATGCTCATCGCGAAGGTCAGGCACAGCGTGAGGCCGTACGCGTGGAACATCGGCAGCACCGCGTACACGACGTTGTCGCCCCGACGGATCTGCGGCACCCAGGCGCGGGCCTGTGCGGCGTTCGCCAGCAGGTTCCGGTGCGTCAGCACGGCACCTTTCGGCGTGCCGGTGGTGCCCGAGGTGTACTGGATCAGGGCGACGTCGTCCGTCGACGGTCGCGGGTGGCGCTTCGACAGCTTGCGGGTGCCGACCAGGTCGTCCCACTTCGTCGTGCCGCGCACCGAGGTGGTGAGCTTCGCGCGGGACTCACGGGCCTTCGCCACCGGCAGGGCCAGGGCGAGCCGGGTGGCGCGGGGCATCGCTCGGGTCAGGTCGACCGACACGATCGCGTCGAGCGCCACGTCGGCGGGGAAGTCCTGCAGCGTCGCGACGGACTTGTCCCAGGCGATCGCGACCTTCGCGCCGTGGTCCTCGAACTGGTGGCGGAGCTCGCGCGGCGTGTACAGCGGGTTGTGCTCGACCACGATCGCGCCGAGGCGCAGGACCGCGTAGAACGCCACGATGTGCTGCGGGCAGTTCGGCAGCACGATCGCGACCCGGTCGCCGGCGCCGACGCCGAGCTTGCGGAGCCCGTTCGCCGCGCGGAGGATCTGCTCCTGCAGGTCGGCGTAGCTGGTGGTCCGCTTGAAGAACTCGAGCGCGACCCTGCCCGGGAACCGTCGCGCCGATTCCTCGACCAGGTCGATCAGGGAACCGTGCTGTTCCTCGATGTCGTGCGGGACCCCCGGGGCGTACGAGGCAAGCCAGGGACGAGGCGTGTCGATGCTCACGCGTCCCAACCTAGCGGGCCACCCCCGCGCCCGCTGGGAGGCGTCGGGGTGCACGAAGCCGAGCGCGCTCCCAGGGGGCGGACGGACGATGACGCCATGCCCTCCGTCTCCGATGCCTTCCGCTCCCGCCTCAACGACACGTTCACCGGTGGGGCGACGAGCAAGCCGGAGTGGATCGACGAACTCGAGGACGGCACCGACGCCGGCTTCTTCGGCCCCGGTTCCGCGACGTGGGCGGTGCACGGCGGCAAGCAGACGATCGTCGCCGGGGTCCGCGCACTCCTCGTCCAGGCCCTGCACCCCGGAGCCCTCGCCGGCGTCGCCGACCACTCCCGCTACCGCGAGGACCCGTTCGGCCGACTCGCCGGCACCATCCGGTGGATCTACACGGTCTCGCACGGCGACACCGCGACCGCCCGCGGAGCGAGCGAGTGGGTGCTGCGCCTGCACGAGCGGGTTCGCGGCCAGTACGTCGACGGCCACGGCATCGCACGCGACTACGCGGCGAACGACCCCGACCTGGCCCGCTGGGTGCACCTCGCCTTCACCGACGCGTTCCTCCGGGCCGCGCAGCGCTGGGGCGGCCCGATCCCCGGCGGTGCCGACGCCTACGTCCGCGAGTGGGCGACCGCCGGCCGGCTCATGCGCGTCGAGGACGCCCCGGAGTCCGAGGCCGAGCTCCGCGCCCAGATGGACGGGTACCTCGACCGCGGCGAACTCGCGGTCACGGCCCGCACCCGCGACGTCGTCAAGTTCATCAGGAACCCGCCGCTCGCGCTGATGCTGCGGCCCGGCTACCAGGCGCTGTTCCAGGGGGCCGTCTCGACGCTCGACCCCCGCCACCGCTCGATGCTCGGCCTGCGGGCCCCCGCGATCGGGCCCGTCGAACTGCCCGTCGGCCGGGCGACCGGACTCGTGCTCGACGGGATCGGTGGGGTGCTCGGCAACCAGACGGGCACCGAGCGCGCTGCGCTCGTGCGCATCGCCCGCCTCGAACGCGAACGCGGCGCTGTCGCCTGACCGACCCGGCCCGTCAGGAGACGGAAGACGCCGTCGTCACGTGGAGACGCCGCCGGATCCGGCGGCGTCTCCACGCCGGAGCGGCGTCGCGCGGGCACGGCGGCGTGTGCTGAGCCGACGGCGTGCCACGTGTCGTGGACGTGACCGGAGACGGACGGGAGGCCCGTGGCCAGCTGGCCACAGGCCTCCCGTCTGCTTGTCGTACGTCAGAAACCGGACGGCACCCGGGGCGTGTACGCGGACTCGAGTCGCGTCACCTCGTCGTCGGTGAGCGTGATCGCGGCGGCCGCGACCGCGTCGTCGATGTGGTGCTCCTTCGTCGCACCGACGATCGGCGCGCTCACCGCGGGCTTGCCCGCGACCCAGGCGAGGGCGATCTGCGCCATGCTCACGCCGCGTTCGTTCGCGATCGCCTCGACGGCTCCCACGATCGCGCGGTTCGCGTCCTCGTCCTGGCGGTAGAGCGTCTTGCCGAACTCGTCGGTGCTCGCGCGTGACCCGGATCCGTCGGCGTCCCACGGCCGGGTGACCTTGCCGCGGGCGAGGGGGCTCCACGGGATCACGCCGACGCCGGTCGCGTGCGCGAAGGGGTGCATCTCGCGTTCTTCCTCGCGTTCGAGCAGGTTGTACTGGTCCTGCATGCTGACGAAGCGGGTCCAACCGTGCAGGTCGGCGACGTGCTGCATCTGCGCGAACTGCCACGTCCACATGCTGCTCGCGCCGAGGTAGCGGGCCTTGCCGGCCTTGACGACGTCGTGCAGCGCCTCCATCGTCTCCTCGATCGGCGTCACCGGGTCGAAGCGGTGGATCTGGTACAGGTCGACGTAGTCGGTGCCGAGCCGGGTCAGCGAAGCGTCGATCTCGTGCATGATCGCGGCTCGGGAGAGCCCTGCGCCGTTCCGACCGGGGCGCATCCGGTTGAACACCTTGGTGAGGACCTGGACGTCCTCGCGTGGGGCGAGCTCCTTGAGGAGCGTGCCGGTGATCTCCTCGCTGGAGCCGTCGGAGTACACGTTCGCCGTGTCGAAGGTGGTGATGCCGGCGTCGAACGCGCGACGGACGAAGGGGCGGGCCTCGTCGATGCCGACGCTCCACGCGTGCGAGCCGCGGTCGGGGGCGCCGTAGGACATCATGCCGAGGATCACGGTGCTGATCTCGAGGCCCGAGGCGCCGAGGCGGGTGGTGTCCGTCGCCGCTGCGGTGCTCGGGGCTGCGGTGCCTGGTGCTGCGTTGGTCGGTGCGGCGTTGCTCGGTGCTGCGTTCGTCATGCGCTCACCTTGGCATCGCGGCCTGTGACGGCGAGCAGGCGGACCTGGAGTGGGGCGTCCTCGTCGACGTCGACCGGTGCGGCGTACAGACCGGTGGCGGCGAGGTCCTCGATCTGCGGTTCGAAGTACTCCCACACCGCCTGCACGAGCTCGTCCGGCAGGGACTCGTCCGTGCCGGTCGCCCGCGCCAGGTCCCACGTGTGGATCGTGATGTCGCTGGTCTGCTCGGTCAGGTACTGCCCAGCCGGCACGACGTCGGTGCTGAGGTGCACGGGGGTGTCCTGCGGGGCGTTCCGCCAGGCATCGGTCGCCGCGGTCGCGAAGCGCTGCCACTCGGACACGAGGTCGTCGCCGATGGACTCGAGGTCCGCCTCTGCCTGGGCGTAGTCGCACCCGGTGAGGAGCTTCGGGATCCAGCGCTGCTCGTCCACCACGTGGGTGACGAGGTCGCGGGTGGTCCATTCGGAGTCGGGCGTGGCGGCGTCCCAGTCCGTCACGGCGGCGACGCGGCGGCCGAACTCGGCTGCCGCGAGGGCCTGCATCGCGATCCAGTCGGTGGCCATGGTGGTGCTCCTGTTCGTCGGGCTGGCGTGCGGTGCGTGGTGCGTGTGGTGCGTGTCGTGCGTGTCGTTGTAACTCGGAGGCTGGTGTGCGGATTCCCGTGCGTGCGGGCGTGCCCATGTCCGCTGCCCAACGCTACGCCGAGGAGCCGTGCCGAGCGGGCGAAATGCCGCGGTCGTGCGCGTGCCCACCCGACGTTTCCGCCCGTTCACGCCCGCGTGGGGGACCGGTGCGCACTGCGCTCGCTGGGACCGGAGGGGCGTGCCAGCGCGTGGTCCCTGAGCGAGCGGGCGAAATGCCGGGGTCGAGTACGAGATGAGGCCGGTATTTCGCCCGCTCGCCCGGTTGCGCTCGCGATGGAGCACCCGCTCGAGTTACAGCGGCGGGCAGTGGGCACGCGCGGCCGCCCGGAGCACGGCGGGGACGACGAACGCCCCGGCTCCGTGGGGAGCCGGGGCGCGTGTCTCGGGTTCGGGTGGTGCTGTTCGGTGCCCTCAGTCAGGCAGCGAGACCGAAGGGACTCAGGCCGCCTGGAGGACGAACTGGACGTCGAGGTTGATCGTCACGTCGTTGCCGAGGGTGAAGCCACCGGCCTCGAGCGCTGCGTTCCAGTTCACGCCGAACTCGGTGCGGTCGATCTTCGTGGACGCCTCGGCGCCGAACTTGACCTGGCCGTAGCCGTCGGTCGTGAAACCACCGAGCTCGGCCTTGAGGACGACGGGCTTGGTGACGCCGCGCAGGGTCAGGTCGCCAGCGATGTGCAGGTCGTCGCCCTTGGCCTCGATGCTCGTCGAGCGGAAGGTGAGCTGCGGGTGCTCCTCGGTGAGGAAGAAGTCGCTCGTCTTCAGGTGCTGGTCGCGCTGCTCCTGGCCGGTGTTGATCGACGCGACGTCGATGTTCGCCTCGACGGTCGACTCGAGGGGGTTCTCGGCGGTGACGACGGTTGCGTCGAACGTCTCGAACTTGCCCTTGACCTTGCTGATCGCGAGGTGGCGGACCGAGAAGGTGACCTCGGAGTGGGTGGGGTCGATCTTCCAGGTGCCGGTCTGGTAGCCGGGGATGGTGGTGGCGGTGAGCGTCATGGTGGTCCTTCTTCCGAACGAGAGTCTGTGGTGCGACGCGATCCATGCGCCTGCATCAACCTGATACTACGCCAGTGTGCACCCTTTTGGTTGAAGCGTCAACCATTGTTCACTGAAGCGTCGCGAAGCGGTGGTCGTGCGGTGCGCGGAACCCGGCATGCAGGAGGCGTCTCACACGCTGTACGAACCGATCGACACCTCGGCCCACGTCGTCCGCAGTGGCCCGGACCAACCACCAGTCCACGTCCTTCAAGTGCTCACCGCGGGTGAGGTCCTTCCGGAAGGTGGCCGGGTCGGTCCGGTGGAGATCACTCTCGTACTCGATCGCCACCCGTGCTGCGGGGTAGGCGAGGTCCACGCATGCGATCCACCTGCCGTCCACGATCACGTCGTGGTTCAGGGTGGGTTCCGGGAGTCCACGGCGGACGAGGGCCAGCCGTGCCCTGGTCTCACCTGGGGAGCGTGAGCCCGGTCTGATCTCCACGAGAGCGTGGCGCAGCTTCACGACGCCCCGGAGCCCGCGCCGCCGGCCGACGGCCTGGATGAGCTCGTCGAGCGTCGCCCATCCGAGCCACCCGACGAGGGCGTCACCCGCGATGATCAGTTCGTCGAGCGTCAACATCGTGCTCAGGGCGACGAACGTGTCCGCCGGGGCCGTCAGACGCACACCTCGGCTGTTGGTCGCATTGACCCTGCCGTGGTGGGCGCGGTGTCCGACGGCGCCGCGGACACGGAGCGCCTGATCGACCCCGATCGTCGTGACGTGGAGCCGCGGTGTGCCCTCGAACCGGCGGGGAAGTGGGATGCCGAGGATCGCGGCGGCCGTGACGTGGCTGAACACCTGGTCGGGGCGCAGTCGAGGAGACAGTGACAGGGCGCGTTCTTCGACGGTTCGTGGCGAAACTGCGGATCGGATGCCGTGGAACGGGCGGACGAGGTCACGTGCCTCGAGGCGGCCGCGGGACACCCCTCGATGCAGTGCGTCACGGACGCGGAACGAGGCGTCCCGGAGCGTCAACGGGAGTCGGCGTCTGGCGGTCATCTCCACATCGTGGAGCCGAGCGGGCGCGACGGTGGTGCGTCGCGCCTCCAGTGTGGACGGCCCACGATCCTGGAGCCCCTGTGGAGGAGTCGCGCCGCGGCCGAGCGGGCGAAACACCGGCGTCCTGCTGCGTGGCGACCGCGGCATTTCGCCCGCTCGCGGGGGCGTCCGCCTCCGCGGGCCCCGCCCGTCAGTGCAGCGGGCGGGACCGCGAGGGCGGCGTCAGCTCGTCGGGCTCCGCGAGGTACCCGCGGTCCCGACATCGACGACGACGCGAGCGGGCGTATTGCCAGGGTGCCGCCGTCGGGCACGCCGGCATTTCGCCCGCCGCGTGGGGCGGT
>NZ_JANZKM010000004.1:0-181326 GCF_025642935.1 Curtobacterium sp. RIT-PI-V | reverse complement strand
CCGACGCCCGCGCCGACCGCCGAGGCCGCACCGATCGAGGACACCACCCCGACCGAAGCCGCGGAGCCGGAAGCCGAGGCCTCGGCCGAACCGCAGGACGAGGTCGCCGACACCTCCGCTGCGCCGGCCGCCTCGTTCGTCGAGGACTTCACCACCGACGCCGTCACCGGCCTCGTCTCGCGGCTCTACCCGCAGTCGTGGCAGCCCTACCCCGACGGCACCTCCGGCATCTACGCGCCGAGCAAGACCGTCTCGGTGCACGACGGTGTGATGGACGTCGCCCTCGGCACCGGAGCGGGGGCGGCCGGCACGTTCGGCTCCTCCGCCGGAGCCTGGGACCACGTCGGCGGCTCGTTCTCCGTCCGCGCCAAGGCGACCGGTGGCGACGGCAACGGCGCGGCGTTCATGCTGTGGCCGACGTCGGGCACCTGGTCCGACGGCGAGATCGACTTCCCCGAGGGCAACTTCGAGGACAGCCCCTCGGCGTTCCACCACTCGATGACCCCGGGCAAGGAAGCCGACCGCGTGCAGATCGGTACCGGCGTCTCGTGGCGCGACTGGCACACCTACACGGTGGACTGGGTGCCCGGAGAGTCGGTCACCTACAGCGTCGACGGCAAGGTGCTCGACACGATCACCCACGACGTGCCGACGACCCCGCACCGCTTCATGTTCCAGGTCGGCAACTGGGGCGACCAGGGCAACCTGCTCATCGACTGGGTCTCCACCACGGAGTGAGCGTTCGGCCCACAGAGTGAGCAGAAGACGTCGGGTCCCGCACGGGTACCCGACGTCTTCTGGTCACTGGATGACCGTGCCGCGCTGGGTCGCCAGCAGGTGGTCGATGTTCCGCAGTGCCCGTCGGGTCTCCCAGACGGAATACGCGCACATCCCCATGAACAACACCAGGATCGCCCACCAGAACGGACTGACCGTCAGAGCTGCCCAGACCGAGAAGGCCGCGAAGACAACGACCATGATCGGCACGATGACCCGGTTGTTGCGGTACCGCTTGCGGGTCGACTCGAGCTCGCGGGTCCACACGACGTGGTCCACGTCGTCCGGCAGTTCCCCGGTGCGGACCGCTCGCTGGATCGCGGCAGCACCCTTGGTTCCGCCTGCCTGACGGCGACGGATCGCGATCATGATGCCGAACCCCGCGGTCGTGATCGTTGCGTACGCGATGGCTCCGATCGCTCGCTCGACGGGCACGAACTCACCGGGGCCGGTGAGGAGGCCCATCGCGAACCACACCGACCACAGCACCACGAACAGCAGGGGCAGCAGCGCCGGCAGCGGTAGTCGTCGGAAGCGATCCACGGTGTCCCCTCGTCATGTTCGAGTCGTCCTCGGTTCTTCCACGATGCCGACGGTATCCGGGAGTCCGCTGGGTACTCGGGCTGCTACTGGCCGCTGCGCTCCCGCCGGCGGACCACGAGCGTGCCGACGCCCTGCACGACGAAGAACAGCCCGCACGCGATGACCAGCACCGCTGTCAGGAGCCCGGCAACCGTCGCACCGTCGAACACGAGGGGCGCGACGCCCACGGCGACGAAGATCCCGCCCATCACGATGACCACGACCGGGTTCGGGGCGATGAAGAACCGGCGGCCACCGTTCGCCTCGGCGACGGCACGGTCGCGAGCCTGCGGGACGGCGTCCGGCGACCGACCCGCGATCCGGTCTGCACGGCGCCGCAGCGCTCGGAGGACGAGCCACACGACGAGGCCGATCACGATGCCACCGAGGAGCGCGGCCCACTCGGCCAGGCCGAGGAAACCGAGGACGACCCGCGCGAGGAAGCCGGCCACGATGCCGACGACCATCGCCGTGGTGGTCCGGTCGGTTCGACCGTCGACGCCCGTCACGTAGCCGGGACGGCGGGCGTAGGGATCGTGCTCGTCGGCGGGTCTCTCGTCGACTCGTTCGGTTGCCATGGGTCGAACCTACCGATCTCCGGACGGCTCGTGACCAACGCCTAGGGTGGGCGGGTGATGGACGACGGGCGTGCACGGGCAGCACTGGCGGAGGTCGCGGCGACCGGATGGGGCGACGCCGAACCGCCCGTCGAACCCGGCGGCACGACCACCCCGCGGCACGCTGCCGTCCTGATGCTCTTCGGCGCACTCGACCGCACCCCCAGCGACCGCCCTGCCGTCGCCGCCGACGTGCCCCGCGACCTCGACGTCCTGTTGCTCGCTCGCGCCACGACACTGCGCGCACACCCGGGCGAGGTCGCGTTCCCCGGAGGACGGCTCGAACCCGGAGACGCGGACGCCACCGCCGCTGCGCTCCGCGAATCGCGCGAGGAGACCGGCCTCGACCCGTCCGGCGTCGAGGTGCTCGGGACCCTGCCCGCCGTACCGCTCGCGTTCTCGAACCACCTGGTCCGCCCGGTCCTCGCGTGGTGGCGGGAACCGTCGCCGATCCGGGTCGTCGACGAGCGCGAGTCGGCCGCGGTCTTCCGGGTCCCCGTGGCGGACCTCCTCGACCCGGCGAACCGCGGGGTGACCGTGATCCGCCGGGGCGGTCAGGAGTGGCGCGGACCGGGCTTCACCGTGGACGACCACGGCGGCCACCTGGTGTGGGGGTTCACCGCGATGCTGCTGGATGCGCTGTTCGACCGGCTCGGGTGGACCGAGGACTGGGACCGGACGCGGGAGCTTCCCCTCGACCGTCGGCACTGACGACAGCAGGGTCGACCAGCGGGAACGACAGCGGATCAGCACGGACGGCGTCCACCGCGTGGGCGACGGCCCCGATGACGACGACGTCGCCACCGAGCGTGGACGCCACCAGGTCGGGCACGGGGTCGAAGTGCCAGCCGTCGAGCAGCGCACGGGCCCGGTCGATGACGGCGACCGCCGGCTGGGCGATCGCACCGGCGACCACCACGCGGTCGATGTCGAGCAGGCTGGCGAGCAGGACGCAGACGCGGGCGAGCCGATCGCCGAGCCGGTCGACGATCGTCAGCGCCAGGGCGTCGCCGTCCTGCGCCGCTCGGAACACGGCGGAGGCGCTGGCGTCCACCGCGAGCGGGCTGCCCGGCTGGACCTCGCCCGCGGCGACGGCCTCGGCGACCAACGTCCGCGCCGTCGCGCCGATGCCGTCCGACGACCCCACGCCCTGGACGATGTCGAGCACGCGCATCTCCCCCGCGCCGCCGTGGGCACCGCGGAGCAGCACACCGTCGACCACGAGGCCGCTGCCGAACCGCTCGCCGGAGAGCAGTGCGGCGAACGAGGCGTCCCCCGAGGACGGCCGCTCGGCGAGCGCGGCGAGGTTCGCGTCGTTCTCGACCACGACGCGGCCGTGCGGGACGGCGTCGGCGAAACCCGGGTTCATCCGGTCCCAGAAGCCTCCGTCGCCCGGCGACGCCCCACCGGCGTCGACCGGCGCGGGGATGCCGACGACGGTGACCAGGACGCGGGAGCGGTCGGCTCCGGCCGCGGCGAGCGCGTCGTCCACGGTGTCGGCGAGGACCGCGAGCCGGACGGGGACCTCGAGTCCCGATTCACCGAGCGCCCCCTCGGCGCGACCGAGCACGGTGCCGCGCAGGTCGGCGACGATGGCGGTGACCCGGTGCTGTCCGGCGTCCACGCCGACGACGACGCCGGCGGCGGTGTCGAGTTCGTAGCGGCGGGCCGGCCGGCCGATCCGGTACTCCCCGGCGGCACGGGCGTCGTCGAGCTCGAGGAGCCAGCCGAGACGGACGAGTTCCTCGCACGCGGCCAACACGGTCGAGCGGGTCAGACCGGTGGCGTCGATGGCCTCGGTCGCGGTGAAGGCGCCAGCGTCGAAGGCGTGCGCGAGCAGTGTCTCGGCGCTCGTTCGACGGGGTGGCGGCATGCCGTGACCTTATCGCGCGACGAGTTCCTTGCGTAATTAGATTTTGTCGCTAGATTTAGTCCCGCGGTCGGCATCGGAGCCGATCGCAGGACGGAACGGCAAGGCTGCCGGGTCCGGACGGACGGAGACGACGTGCAACCACACGCCACGACCAGGACGGCGGCATCGGTGAGCCGGCGCTCGTTCCTGCTCGGAGCCGGCGGCATCGCCAGCGGACTCGCGCTCGCCGGGTGCGCCCCGATCGGGTCCTCGAGCGCCAAGCCGGAGACCATCACGTTCTACGTCTCGAAGCCCGAGGTCATCGGGTACTTCGACGGCGTCATCGCGCAGTTCCACGACAGTCAGTCGAAGGTACGGGTCGTCCGCGACTCGACCTCGAGCATGTCCGCGAACTTCGTCCGGAACCGGCCGCCGGACCTCGGCTGCTGGAACTACAACTTCTCGGTCGTGCCGTTCGTCGAGCACGGAGCCCTGACGGACCTCTCCGACCTGCCACAGGCCGACACGATCAACCCGGACCTGTGGCCGCTCATGCAGCAGACCGCCGACTACCCGGGTCGCAAGAGCGCCCTGCCGTACTCGGTGACCGCCGCCTCGGTGATCTACAACAAGGCACTGTTCGCCGAGCAGGGACTCGAGGTGCCCACGACCTGGAGCGAGTTCGCCGATCTCTGCGAGCGCCTGCAGCAGGCTGGCATCGCCCCGATCTACGGGACGTTCAAGGACAACTGGACGATCGCGCAGGGCATGTTCGACTACACGATCGGCGGTGCGATCGACACCCCGAAGACGTTCGACGCACTGCGACGCGAGGGCACGAGCGTCGGCAAGGACTCCTCGGTGTCGTTCGAGAAGGACCTCCGGACGCCGATGGAACGCATGACCCAGCTGCGCGCGTGGCACCAGGACGGCGCCGCCAGCCGCGGGTACGGCGACGGCAACCTCGCGTTCGCACAGGGCAAGGCCGCGATGTACCTGCAGGGGCCGTGGGCGCTCGGCGAGATCGCCAAGACGAACAAGGACATGGACCTCGGCACCTTCCCGCTGCCCGTCACCGACGACGCCGCGGACAACAAGGTGCGGGTGAACGTCGACCTGGCGCTCTGGATCCCGGAGGCGTCCCGCAAGCAGGAGGCCGCCCGCGAGTTCCTGACGTTCCTGATGCAGTCGAAGGTCAATGACGAGTACAACGCCGACAACAACGGCTTCGGTGTCCGGAAGGACGCTCCCCCGGCGTCGAACCCGGCACTGACCGGCATGCAGTCGTACTACGACGACGCCGCCTTCTACCTCGGTGCGTCGCAGCTCATCCCCGCCGAGATCCCGGTCGCGAACTACGCGCAGTCGATCGCCTTCGGCGGCGACCCGCAGCGCCAGCTCCGCACCCTCGACGCCGACTGGGCGCGTCTCGCGCTCCGCACGGCCGCGTAAGGAGACGTCCCATGGCAACCACGACCACCGAAGCCATCACGACGGCGGACCGCCGCCGACGTGGCGGAACCGCCCCGGGACTCCAGTCCGTCACCCACAAGCGGAAGCGGATCGAACCGCTCTTCCTCGCCTTCCTGCTCCCCACCCTGCTGCTCTTCACGCTCGCCATCACGCTGCCGGCCGTGATGGGCATCGTGCTCAGCTTCACGAACTCCGTCGGCTTCGGTGAGTTCCGCTTCATCGGGCTCACCAACTACGTCGCGGTGTTCTCCGACCCCGCGATCCTGCAGGCGTACCTGTTCACCCTCGGGTTCTCGCTCGTCACCGTGATCGTCGTCAACGCGGTCGCGTTCCTGCTCGCCATCGCCCTCACCTCGAAGATCCGCGGCAAGATCGCCCTCCGCGCGGTGTTCGTGCTGCCGATGGTCATCTCGGGCATCGTCATCGCGTACGTGTTCTCGTTCCTGTTCGCGAACAGCCTGCCGGCCCTGGCCAGTGCGATCGGCTTCGGTCCGCTCGAGCAGAGCATCCTGGCGAACCCCGACCTGGCATGGGTCGCCATCGTGATCGTCACCGCGTGGCAGGCGATCCCGTCGACGCTCCTCATCTACATCGCCGGGGTGCTGTCGATCCCCGGCGAGGTCTACGAGGCAGCTGCCCTCGACGGCGCGAGCGCCTGGCGTCAGCTGATCTCGATCACCGCGCCGCTGACGGCCGGCTACATCCTGATCAACCTGGTGATCGGGTTCAAGAACTTCCTGAACTCGTACGACATCATCGTCGGCCTGACCGACGGTGGCCCCGGCACCTCGACCACGAGCGTCGCGATGTCGATCTTCAAGGGCTTCAACGGCGGCGACTACGCCTACCAGATGGCCAACGCCACGATCTTCTTCATCATCGCGGTCGTCATCGCCGTGATCCAGCTGCGGGCGACCCGCGGGAAGGCAGCGCTCTGATGACCATCCAGACACCCCTCCGTCCGGGGACGACGAAGACCGGCAGCATCCGATCGGTCGACGCCGACCGGACCGCAGGCCGACGCGGCGGCAACGCCAACTGGCCCGTCACCGTCGTCCTCGTGCTCTGCGCGCTCTCGATCCTGGTGCCGCTGTACGTCACCCTGACGATGGCATTCAAGACGACCGGCCAGGCCGTCGACGGCAACGCGTTCTCGCTGCCGGCCCCGTTCAGCGTCGACGGCTTCGTGCAGGCATGGGAGCTCACCGACTTCCCGCGGGCGTTCGGTGTCTCGGTGCTCGTCGCCGCGATCACCGTCGTCGGCACGATCCTGCTCGCGTCGTTCACCGCGTTCGCGATCGCCCGGAACTGGGACCGTCGGCTGTTCCGCTGGTCGTTCTTCTACCTGCTCGCCGCCATGTTCCTGCCGTTCCCGGTGCTCGCGCTGTCGCAGGTGAAGCTCACCGGGCTCGCCCACCTGGACAACCCGTTCGGCGTCGCACTGCTGCACGTCATGTTCCAGCTGTCGTTCAGCGTGCTGCTCTTCACCGCGTTCCTGCGGTCGATCCCGGCCGAGCTCGAGGAGAGCGCCCGCATCGACGGCGCGAGCACCGGTCAGGTGTTCTGGCGGCTCGTGTTCCCGCTGCTGGCACCGATGAGCGCCACCGTCGGCATCTTCGCGTTCCTGGCGTCGTGGAACGACTTCGTGATGCCGTCGCTGATCACCTCGGACCCGGCGTTGCAGACGCTGCCGGTGCTGCAGCAGATGTTCCAGACCCAGTTCAGCAACAACTACAACGTCTCGTTCGCCTCGTACCTGATGGCGATGGCCCCGGCGATCATCGTCTACCTCGTGACCCAGCGATGGGTGATGGCCGGTGTGACCCAGGGCGCCATCAAGTGAGCAAGACGACCGACCCGGCCGGCACGACCGAACCGGCCGGCACGACCGAACCGGCCGGCACGACCGAACCGACCGACACCGCCACGAACCCCGCGAACCCCGTGAACAACGAAAGGACCGTCGTGACCGACACCCTCGCCCAGCCCGCCACCATCAGCGCCTACGAGACCTGGTGGCGCCAGGCGAGCGTCTACCAGATCTACCCGCGCTCCTTCGCGGACGCGAACGGCGACGGCATCGGCGACCTGGCCGGCATCACCGAGCGCGTGCCGTACCTGGCGTCGCTCGGTGTCGAGGCCGTCTGGCTCAGCCCGTTCTACCCGTCCGCCCTCGCCGACGGCGGCTACGACGTCGACGACTACCGCGACGTCGACCCGAGGCTCGGCACGCTCGACGACTTCGACCGGATGGTCGAGGCGCTGCACGCCGCCGGCATCCGGGTGATCGTCGACGTGGTGCCGAACCACACGAGCGACCAGCACGAGTGGTTCCGCGAGGCGCTCGCCGCGCCGAAGGGCTCCCCCGCGCGCGACCGCTACGTCTTCCGCGACGGCACCGGCCCGTCCGGCGAACAGGCCCCGGCCGACTGGATCTCGATCTTCGGCGGCCCGGCGTGGACCGCGGTCGGCGACGGCCAGTGGTACCTGCACTCCTTCGCCAAGGAGCAGCCCGACCTGAACTGGGCGAACCGCGAGGTCCGCGACGACTTCCTGCACACCCTGCGCTTCTGGTCGGACCGCGGCGTCGACGGCTTCCGCATCGACGTCGCCCACGGGCTCGCGAAGGACCTGCCGTCCGGAGCCCTGCCGACCTGGGCGGAGCTGGCCGAGATCCCGAAGGACGGCTCGCACCCCCTCTGGGACCGCGACGACGTGCACGAGATCTACGCCGAGTGGCGGACCGTGTTCAACGAGTACACGCCGGCACGCACCGCGGTCGCCGAGGCCTGGGTCGCCGCCGACCGCCGTGCCCGGTACGCCAGCGCCGACGGCCTGGGCCAGGCGTTCAACTTCGACCTGCTCGAGGCCGACTTCGACGCCGGGTCGTTCAAGGAGATCATCGAGTTCAACCTCGGTCTGGCCGAGCAGTCCGGCTCGTCGACCACGTGGGTGTTCTCGAACCACGACGTGGTGCGGCACGCGACCCGCTACGCGCTGCCGGCGCGGAACGGCTCCCCCGACAAGCAGGGCGGCGCGTGGCTGCTCGCCGGCGGGTCGCAGGACGCGCTCGACCGCTCGCTGGGGCTGCGCCGTGCGCAGGCCGCGACCCTGCTCGAGCTCGCGCTGCCGGGCTCTGCCTACCTGTACCAGGGCGAGGAACTCGGCCTGCACGAGGTCGGCGACATCCCCGACGCCGACCGCCAGGACCCCGCCTTCTTCCGGAACCCGGGCGTCGACGTCGGCCGCGACGGCTGCCGTGTCCCGATCCCGTGGACCCGGTCCGGCCCGTCGTTCGGCTTCGGTTCCGGGACCGCGCACCTGCCCCAGCCGGCGTGGTTCGCGGACGCCAGCGTCGAGGCCGAGGACACCGACCCCGACTCGACCCTGAACCTGTACCGGAAGGCCCTCGGGCTGCGCGGCCAGCTGCAGTCCGAGGAGCACCTGGAGTGGCTCGAGACCGGCCGCGACGACGTGCTCGCGTTCCGACGTCCGAACGGCTGGACGAGCGTGACGGTGTTCGGTGACGAGCCCTACGAACTCCCCGCCGGCGAGCTGCTGCTCGCCTCGGCGCCGGTGGCAGACGGTGCCCTCACGGGCGTGGGGACGGCCTGGTTGCGTTCCTGACGCAGGGTGCGCGTCGTGGACGCGACCAGGTGACGGACGGGAGGCTCGTGGTTGGCAGGCCACGGGCCTCCCGTCCGCAGTGGGGTCACCATCTCGGGCCGCGACCGGCATCCGAGACGTCAGCCGCTGCCGGTAGGGTCGCCGCATGAGCGGGGCGACCATCAGCGTGCAGGACTTCGTCATGCGGTTCGGGGACCGGAACGTGGTCGACGGACTGTCGTTCGACGTCGCCGCCGGCGAGACGTTCGGCCTGCTCGGCAGCAACGGTTCCGGCAAGACCACGACGATCCGTGCCCTGCTCGGCATCACCACCCCGACCGCGGGCACCCTGACCATCGACGGCCAGCCGTACCGGCCCGCCTCCGGCGGCATCGGGTACCTGCCAGAGGAGCGCGGGCTCTACCGCAAGGAATCCGTCATCGACGTGATGTCCTACTTCGGACGGCTCCGCGGGCTCCGGGGTCTCGAGGCGACGGCCTGGAGCATGGACTACCTGGCACGCGTCGGCCTGGCCGACCGCGCCAAGCTCCGCGTCGACAAGCTCTCCGGCGGGCAGCAGCAGAAGGTGCAGCTCGGCATCACGATCATGGACCGGCCGCGGCTGCTCATCCTCGACGAACCCACGAAGGGCCTCGACCCCGTGAACCGACGGCTGCTGCTCGACCTGGTCGACGAGCGGAAGGCCGACGGTGCGACCGTCATCCTCGTGACCCACCACATGGACGAGGTCGAACGGCTCTGCGACCGGATCCTGCTGCTCAAGGACGGCACCGCTGCCGCCTACGGGTCGATCCCCGACGTGCAGGACGCCTTCGGCGGCGCCGTCGCTCGGGTCGGCCTCGACGGACCGGTCCCCCGCTCACCGCTGTACAAGCTCGCGCGGCACGAGGGGCACGTCGCCTACCTCGTGCCGACGTCCGCCGCCGCGCCGGACGGTGCCGACATCCTCGCCGCACTCGTGGCGGACGGTGTCCGCGTCACCGCGTTCGAGATGCGTCGGATCCCGCTCGACGAGATCTTCGTGCAGGTCTACGGCCACGACGCGCTCGCCGCCGCGGGGGCAGCAGCATGAGCCGCCTCGGGACCGTCGTCCGGTTCGAGTTCGTCCGCGCGGTCAAGAAGCCCGCGTTCTGGATCGGCACGCTCGCGCTGCCGGTCGTCATCGTCATCGTGTCCCTGCTCGTCGGCATCGGACAGGCGGCCGGCACCGACTCGGTCGTCTCGGGCTCGTCGGCCACGAAGACCCCGTTCCGCTACGTCGACCACTC
The DNA here is from genome assembly GCF_025642935.1 of Curtobacterium sp. RIT-PI-V. Lineage (NCBI taxonomy): Bacteria > Bacillati > Actinomycetota > Actinomycetes > Micrococcales > Microbacteriaceae > Curtobacterium > Curtobacterium sp. RIT-PI-V. Next base: position 171,130 of record NZ_JANZKM010000004.1, on the reverse strand, counting down.
CGGGCTGGTGTCCGAGTCCGTCGCGGCGAAGTGGGGCGGATCGCCGTCCACCGACGCCGACGCCGACCGCGCCGCCGTGCGCTCCGGCACCCTCGACGCGTTCATCGAGTTCCCCGCGTCACCCTCCTCCGCCGCGATCCGCGTCGACGCCGCGGACCGCGGCCTGTTCGCGAACGGCGGCTACTCGTCGCTCGCCGAACGGGTGCTCGAGCAGAGCGTCGCAGCGACCGTCGACGACCCCGAGACCGTCCAGCTCCTGCGCTCCCCACCGGCCACCGACGTCACGACCTACGCCGACGGGCAGGTCGCGCCGGGCTGGCTGTCGATCGTGCCGCCGTTCCTGTACGTCGCCGCCTTCTTCGGACTCGTCATCCTGCTCGCGGCACGCATGGTGACCGTCGTGGTCGAGGAGAAGGAGAACCGCATCTCCGAGATGATCCTGACCGCCGTCACCGCCGGCGACCTGATCCGCGGCAAGGTCATCGCGATGCTGCTCGTCGGGTTCGTGCAGGTCGGGGTGTTCGTCATCCCGGGGCTGGTCGGGATGCTCGCCGTCCTGCCACTCGTCGCCTCGCAGCTCGGCGGGCTGACGATCGACCCGTGGCGCATGCTCGTCGGCGCGCTGCTGCTCGTCGGCGGCGTGCTGCTGGCGTCCGGGCTGTTCGTCGCCGTCGGTGCAGCGGTGCCGTCCATCAAGGACGCCTCGGCACTGCAGTCGGCCGCGATCTTCGCCCTGATCATCCCGCTCTACGCGGCGTTCTTCGTGATGACCACCCCGACCTCGCCCGTCGCCGCGTTCTTCACGTACTTCCCGACGTTCACGCCCGTCACCGCCATGGTGCGGAACGCCGTCGGCTCGCTGAGCGTCACCGAATCGGTGGTCTGCATCGTCGAGGTGTTCGTCGCCGCCGGGCTGCTGCTGTGGTTCGCCGAGTACCTGTTCCGGCACTCGGTCGCGCAGTACGGGTCGAAGGTGACGCTGCGGCAGATCGCGTCGTGGCGACGACGGTCGGTCTCCCGCTAGGGACGGCTCTGGGGTTCCCGCTCGGGTTCGCGTGCGGCCTGCTGGTGCTCCGCCGATCGCTGGCGCTGCGGCGTCTCGCGCTCGGGAACGTCGGCGTCGAGGTCCCACGACGGCAGCTCGTGCTGCTTCCAACCCTGTCGGAGCGTCCGGACCGACCGGTCGAACTCCACCATGACGTCGATGTGCGGCCGGACGAGCATCTGGATCTGCAGTCCCTCGTACACCGCGAGCAGTTGCGTGGCCGCCTGGTACGCCGGGATCGCCGACTCCTCGGCACCGTTGTCGAAGTCGCGCTGCAGACCGTTGCTGAGCTGCTCGACGTACTCGTCGAAGCGCTTGCGGAACAGCTCGGCGAAGCCCGACTCCGAGCTCGCGACCGTGATCACGCCCGCCAGGACCCGGACGAGGCCCGGGTCGGCGACGTCCTCGGCCAGGGTCAGCCGGACGTGGTCGATCGTGCACGCCGGCGGAGCCTTCCGACGGGTGCCACGCAGCTGCGTCCACCGGTCGTACGTCACCAGCAACAGGGCTTCCCACGCGGGGAACAAGCGCTCCACGGTCTCGAGCGGGACGCCCGCGACCTCGGCCACGACCGAGGCGTCGACCGCGTCGAAGGGGTGCAGCCGGTAGGCGCGGATCGCTCCGCGAACGGTGCGCTCGGCGAGGGATTCATCATCCTCGACGCGTTCGCCGTGCAGGGGTTCCATCCGACCATCCCATCGTGTGCGGTACCCCATTGTCTCGTCCCAGAGCGGGGGCCGTCACATCCACGCCGGATCGGCGTGGACCGGATCGAAGTGGGCGGGCCGTCCAGCCGAGTCTTCAGCCGACCGTGACGGGAGCTGCCGGGGGCTTCACCCGCTGCTTCGCCCAGACGAAGAAGCCGGTCAGCGTGAAGACGCCGTAGAAGACGTACATGAGGCCCGACGCGTAGTACCCGGCCGAGAACAGGAGCGGGACACCGACCAGGTCGACCGCGACCCAGATGAGCCAGAACTCGACCCAGCCCTTCGCCATGCCGTAGGTGGCGAGCAGTGAGCCGACGAAGATCCAGGCGTCGCTCCACACCGGCTCGTACGACCCGAGGGCGCGGAACACCGGGGTGAGCAGGGCGGTCCCGCCGACCATGCCGACGACCAGCAGGAGGCGGGTCCGCCACGACGCCCAGTGCGGTTCGATCACGGTGGACGTGTCGTCGGGGCGGTGGGTCCAGCGGTACCAGCCGTAGATGCTCACGATGATGAACATCACCTGGCGGCCAGCCTGCCCGAGCAGGTTGACCGGGTTCGGGGTGTCGAACAGCGCGCCCATGAAGACGGTGAACAGGAGCGCGTTGCCGACCAGACCGACCGGCCACGCCCAGACCTTGCGGCGCATCCCGCCGAGCGCACTCAGCAGCCCGAAGACGTTGCCGATCACCTCGCGCCAGAGCACCGTCTGGTCGCCGATGACGATCTGCGCGTCGAACAGCCAGCGCACGATGCCCATGGGCCCTCCTCGTTTCCGGTCGGTGCAACGGCCGGGGGACGTCCCGCATTCCAGTGACGATCGGGGTACAAACATGTCCTCCACAGGGTGGACAAAAATCACCCCCGTTTTGGGTCCATGCGAAAGCATGTTCCCACTTGTCCGCACTTTGGGGGACGAGTAGCGTCGTCACCAGAGCGAGTCCAGCCCGCCCGAGCAGCAGATCTGCGCTCCGGAGCCCGGCGACCACTCTCGGCACCGGTCAGCCGCGACCCCTCACCCGCGAGGTCGATGACACCGTCCCACCGGCACAACGACCCGAATCACGAGCCGGTGGTGCTCAGCGCGCCCCGAAGCGCAGAACGGACCACTCCCCCATGCACAAGATCGTCACCGGCACCATCGCCGGCGCAGCCGGCATCGCCCTCCTCCTCGGTGGAGCAGGCACCTTCGCCCTCTGGAACGCCAGCGCCTCCAGCGCCGCGTCCTCGGTGAGCTCCGGCACGCTGACCCTCAGCGCGAACAACGACGGCGCCTGGACGGACATCACGAACGGCCGCTCGACCGCGATCAACCCCACCACCGCCCTGATGGTGCCGGGCAACACGTTCCAGTTCACGCAGACGCTGAACATCGGCGCGACCGGCCAGGACCTCAAGGCGAACCTGACCTACGCCAGCCAGTCCATCACCGGCGACTCCGCACTCCTCGCCGCGACGCAGAAGACCCTCGCCGTGACGTCCTCGAGCGCCACCGTCGTGCAGTCGACGTCGAACGCGAACACCTTCGTCGTCTCGCCGTCGGCGTCCACCTCGGCCGTCAAGGTCGTCTTCACGATCACGCTGCCGTCCTCGGCGACGACCGGGCAGAACGGATCGATCAACGTCGGCGCCCTGGCCTTCACCCTCACCCAGACCGCGATCGGTTCCTGATCCACCGATCGCACTGACGCGGGCCAGGCCCCTGATCCGCCGGTCGCGGCCCGCCCGGGTCCTTGTGGCCCGTCTGGGCCCCTTGTGGTCCGTCTGGGCCACGTGTGGTCCGCACCAGCAGAGGCTCACGAGCACCAGGGGACGCACATGACCGGGACACCGACGACGGCGGGCCGCCACCGCGCGGCGCGACGCCACCGGTGGGTCCTGCCCGTCGCACTCGCCCTGGTCGTCGCGGTCGCCACGGCACTGCTCGGCGTCGGCGGGACCTACGCCCTCTGGAACGGCACCGCCAGCACCGCGGCCACCACCGTCAAGTCCGCGACGGCGACGATCACCGTCGGCACCCTGTCGACGATGAACACGACCGTCCTCGGACCGGGTACCGGAGTCACCGGCACCTTCGCCGTGAAGAACACCGGCTCGATCCCGCTGTCGATGCGCGTCGCCACGACGTCCACGAAGGTCGCCTCCGCGACGAACGCGTCGTCGGCGGCCGTGCTCGGCGAGCTGACGCTCCGACTGACCAACGTGTCGTCGGCGGCGGCCTGCACCGCCGGGCTGTCCGGCGCGAGCGGCCGTCTCGCCGCCTTCGACACCGGCGCCAGTTCGTTCACGCTGCAGCCCGGCGCGAGCACGGTCGGCTGTGTCGAGCTGGTCCTCGACGCCGACGCGCCGCAGAGCGTGTCCGGAGCCGTCACCGACTTCACCCTCACCGTCACCGGAACGCAGGTCTCCGCATGAACCGCCGCCTCCGACTCGTCGTCGCCGTGCTGCTCACCGCCGTGTTCGTCGGCGGCGGATCGAGCGCCGCCTGGGCACTGTGGAGCGCGTCCGGCACCACGGCCGCGAGCGTCACGATCGGCAAGGTCTCCGCCTCGATCGCCGGCACGAGCGCGCTGACCACCACCTTCTCGTCCACGGTGACGTCGGTCACGAAGCCGATCACGCTGACCAACTCCGGTTCCCTCGCTGGCACCGCGACGACCACCGTGTCCGTCGTCTCCGGTAGCTCGACCGCACTCGCCCAGGCGGTCACCGTCGTCGCGTGGCCCGTGGCCTCGACAGCAGCGTGCACGACGAGCACCGCGGTCGGCAGCGGCTCGGTCACCGGCACCTGGGCGTCGCTGCCGAGCATGACGTCCAAGCTCGCCGCCGGCGCCTCGGCCATCTGGTGCACTCGCAGCACGCCCAAGTCCTCGGCGCCGGCGTCCGCCACGGCCACCGTGAACGTGAACCTCACCGTGGCGAGCGGCAGCTGGACCTCGGGCGTCGTGCAGGGCGGCTTCACCCTGACCACCCCGGCGACGGCCGCGGACACCGGTCCCGCTCTGGTCTGCACGGACCACGACGGCTGGTACGTCGAGGTGCGCTGGGACGCCGCGAACCGACCGAAGGACACCTGGTACGGCGCCTTCGTCGGCACCACCGCGGTCGGCCAGAAGGCGCAGGACTACTCGGCGTTCATCACCATCGCCCCGAACGACGTCCCGGCGAGCGCCGGCACCTCCGGGACGCTCACCGTGACCGTCAAGGTCCTCGACAGCGCCGGCAACCCGACCTCGACCGTCGCTGGCAGCGGCCCGGTCACGCTCTTCACGCAGAACAACGGCGCGGCGATCCGGTGTGGCGCATGACCCGCGCGACCGCCCGTCCCGAACGTGCCGAGCGCTCCGGCGCGCGCGCCGTCGTGCACGCCGTCGTCCTCGGCGTGAGCACCGGACTGCTCCTGCTCGTCGCGGCCCTCGCCGTCGTGCTCATCGTGGTGCCCAAGGCCACCGGCTCGATGCCGCTGACGGTCTTGACCCAGTCGATGGAGCCGACGCTGCCCCCGGGCACCCTGCTCGTCGTCCGTCCCACCGCCGTCGACGACATCGAGGTGGGCGACGTCGTCACCTACCAGATCGTCTCCGGCCAGCCTGCCGTCATCAGCCACCGCGTGGTCTCGGTGTCCTCGGCGTCGAACGGCGAACGCACCTTCGTCCTCAAGGGCGACAACAACGCGGAGGCCGACCCGCACCCCGTCTCCGCCGCGCAGATCCGGGGCCTGGTCTGGTACAGCATCCCCGAGATCGGTGTCGTCAACCAGCTCGTCAACGGGTCGCGGAGCTGGCTCATCCCGACCGTCGCCGGGGTCCTGTTGGCGTACGGCGGCGTGATGATCACCATCGGCACCGTCGCGGCCGCCCGCCGGCGACATTCGACGACCGGCCACGGGCGACGTGCGACGTCCGGTCGCGGGCGGCGTGCGACGTCCGGTCACGGGCGACGCAACGCATCGCACCGGGGTTCGGGGCAGGCTCCGGTCTAGGCTCGGTGGACGTGACCGACGGAGTGCAGCGAGCGAGGGAACTGCTCGACGACGCCGCACGACAGCTCCGTGCCGCCGGGGTGCCGGACGAGGCACTCGGCGAGTACGCGCAGCCGAAGGCGGTGCTCGGCATCCGCCGCGAAGCGACCATGCGGCCGCTCGGTCGCGTGTGGCGCGTCGGTGCCCTGCTCATCGGTTCGTCGCTCGAGTCCGGCGGTCGGGTCTGGGCCACCGGGTCGATCACCCGTGTGACCGATCCAGGCCGAGCGCAGTTCCAGTCGGTCTCGGCCGAGGTCCGTCGGGCCTACCGCGCTGCTGCGGCGAAGGGACACTTCGCGGCCGGCGACACTGTCAACCACGGCGCCACGGCGGTCGCGTTGGACGGAACGCTCGTCGGCTCGACCGGGGTGCTCTTCGTCGAGGACGACGTGCCGCTCGTCCGCTGGTCACCGGCCGCGGGCTCCGCCGTCCCGCTCGCCGACTACCTGGCCGATCGCGTCGGGTTGCTCGTCGAACCACCGCGGGGTGCGACCGACTGACCCGCTATCGTGACGGCATGGACGGACAGCAGCCGCGCGAACGACGCAACCCCTGGTGGGCGGTGCTGCTCGTCTTCATGTTCGGAGGCGTCCTGTCGCTGGTCGCCGGCCGGATGCTCCCCTGGCAGGACCAGGACCGGCAGGACCCCGACTACTGAGGCAGGACAGCGGCCGGAGCAACGATGTGGTGCTCCAGCCGCGCGTCGTGCGTTCAGTCGAACTCGTCGTGCCGGTACGGCCCCGATGCGCCGGCGAAGAAGACGACCTGGGCGCCAACGCCGACATCGGCTTGGATGCGCGCCGCCGTCCGGAGCCCGACGGGGCGGGTCTCGGCATCACCGAACGGCGTCCCGGCTCGTTCGGTGAGGGCACGCCAGTGCACGATCGCCTTGGCGGTGCCATCACCAGTACCCGCGGCGCGTGCCGTCCGGACGTCCCGCTCCCCGTCACGCAAGAACTCGACATCGGTTCCGGGTCGTGCACTCGGCAGCACGACGGCACTACCCGCCTCGGCCACCGTGTCGATGCCGCCGCCGGCTCCGCACCAGACATGAGCGTTGTCGCCGAGCTCGAGTTGCACACGGCTCGCGAGCACGAACGCTTCGACGCGATGAGCGTCACGGACCGCTCCGGACGGCCAGTCGAAGTCGGGCTCCCCGCGGGAATCGAAGACGTCGTTCCACGCCCGGAGGTCGTCGCGCAGCGGCCTGCTCAGCCCGAGAGCTCCAGCATCAACGCTCCCGGTGCACTCGCGCGACCCGCGGAACCAGAGCGGGGAGTCGTCGACCATGTACTCGGCCATCACGAGGACGATCGCGCTCACCACTCGCCCAGCGTACGACGCCAGAACGGGAGGGTGCGGGAGCGGCCGGCGTGCGCGACACTGTGATCGACATGAATGCCTCGTCTGCGCACGACCACCTTCGCCGCGGCCGATGGAGCAGCGTCATCGGGCTGACGCTCGTGAGCGTGGTGTCGCTCAACGCCTGCTCCGGCCGTGCGACGCCGGTCGACGACGCTTCCGCCTGGATGGAGAACGTCCGGGATCGGTGGGCCGAACAGCCCGGTGAACTCGGCGCTGGTGCCGGGACCAACGACGCATCCAGTCGGCTGTCCCTGGGCGTCGCAGACGGCGGCGAGCGCGCACACGTCCGCGTGTCCGTCGCCTGCCAGGGACACGGAACCATCCGCATGGCCGTCTGGGGCGGTCGCATCGCCGACGGCGCAGACACCGGCAGGGAACTCGCGGCGCGCTCGGTCCAGTGCGGCCACGACGAAGACCTCTACGTCGTGACGTCGGCCGACTCGATCACCATCGGGCCCACGTCGGGCGACTCGACAGTCAGCTGGTACGCCGCCGCCTACGCCGACCTCGCGGCGCAGACGCACTGAGCAGGGCGTCCGCCAGCCGACTGGCTGGTGGACGGCTTCCCGCACTGCGGACACCTCCCCGGCGAACCAAGCCGCCTCCCGACCACCGCGACGTCGAAGCGAAGGCGTCGGCTCCACCGTGCGAGCCGAGCGTGTGCAGCATGCTGAGGCCGCGGATCCGCAGGCGCGGAACGGTCTACCCGTCCCCGCACGGCTCAGACGGGCGTGACGTCGTGCGCGCGGAAGAAGTAGCCGTCCTGCCCCGGTGGGAACGGCTCGACGTCGAACCGAACGCGATCCCCGGGCTGGAGCGTGTGACACCCGTCCATGCTCAGGTTCGAGAAGTGCGCGAACACCTCCGACTCGACATCGTCCGAACGGAGCGCACCCCATCCGTCTTCATCGCTCCACCAGACGCACTCGCCTTCGACGTTCTGCACGAGGGCACGTTACCGCGCAGCGTGGTCCGGGCAGATCGCCGATGCTCGCCTCAAGGCCAGTCTCCTCACGCAGTTCGCCGCTGATCTGACGCGCATCTGGCTGGCGCACCACGAAACGCCCGGCCGTGCCGCACGGCCCGGCGTCGCGGTGTCCCGATCGACGATCGGCAGCCGGACGGTTCGGCTGCTTGGGCGGGCTTTCGTTCGTTGGGCAGGCTTAGGCTGATGCCATGCGCCCAGAGGACGAGCCGGAGCGCCCGCGGTCGGACAGAGTCGTGATGCCCCGGCGCCTGTACGAGTCGATCTTCGGGTCCGCGTCGGGAGTCACTCGTCCGTCACTTGTCCCACGAACGCCGACGCCGCCGGTGCCGCCCGAGGACACGGTGCCAGCCCTCAGGGAAGGGGAGTCAGACGTCTGGCTCACCGAGTGGCAGATCGAGGAAGACGGCTATGTCGTAGCGGTCGGCGATGAGATCGCCTGGGCGTTGTACGCGATGGACCAGCTGTGGGTCGGCCGCATCCTCAAGGTGCCTCGAAACGTCCCGCTGCAGCTCGACTTCTCCGCCGACGAACTCACCGAAGTGGATCGAGCGACTCGGAGAGACCTCCGCGGAGCCATCGTTCGCATCGACCAGGTCTCGGTGCGGTTCGTCAACGATCCGGACAGCCGTGGCGTCTCCGTGCCCGAGACCAACGGCGGGCAGCAGCACAGCGTTTCGTCACTGTCCGACCGCCGACCGCACCGCGGCGACATCATCGGGTGGATCGTCCGCGTCCGAAGCTGATGGGTACCTCGTCCGCGGCGACGCTGCCATCCGGAAGCCGGTCGCTCGCTGGGCGTTCGGAAGCAGTAGCTTCAGCGAATGGACACCGTGAGCGCGAAAGTACTGGGCACAGGTGCGATCGTGTTCGGGCTCATCTTCATCGTGACGTCCATCGTGCGCTTGAGCCGTCCAGACCTCGACGTCCTGCTCGCGGTTCTGAACATCGTCTTCGGCGCCCTCTTGCTCTACACCGGCTTCAGACTGTGGCGATCCGCTCTTCGCGGAACGAAGCGCGACCGTTAGGCGATCCTGGTGACCTCCTCCAGGTAAGAGGCCAAGCCGATCCTGTCGATCTGTTCGAAGTCACCACACCCCGGTCGCGTTCAAGATCGTGGTGATGACGACGAATGCCACGACGACGCCGATGACGACCCAGGCGCCGGGAGTCACCTGTCCGCGAGGCTCATCGTCTTGGCCCACCGGGAAGCAAGGATGTGGCTGCAGCCAATGCACAGAAGCACCGCAAGGATGCTGAGCACTGGATTGCCCTGGCCCTCCGTGGAGGATGTTGCAGAGAGCATGCGGTCACGCTACAAGGTGGATGCGGCGGGTTGTTCGGTCGATCAGCGGACGAGTCGGACGGTTGTCTCGATGGGGCCGAAGCTGGACGTGCTGCCGTCAGGTGTGAAGCCGTTCCGTCGGTAGAACGAATGAGCGCGCGGGTTGTCGGCGGCGACCCAGAGCGATGCCGGTCGTCCACCGAGTGTGGCGTCGAGAAGTGCCTGACCAGCTCCGCCTCCGTGCGCACGCGCGAGGACGTAGAGCATGGTGAGCTCTTCAGGGCGACCAGCGTCGGGCTCCGGGGTGGCTTGTACGGCGGCGAACCCGACGACGCCCGTCTGGTCCACCGCGACTGCGGTGGAGAACGTCGCCTCGTCGAGGTTCGACCGCCACATCTCGCTACGCCGATCGACGTCGAACCATGGGTTGGCATCTGGGTCGTCGACGAGGTGACCGTAGGTCTCCCGCCAGGATGCGGCGTGGACGCGTCCGATGCTCTCCGCGTCATCGGCGACTGCCGGTCGGATCACCACGGCGCGCAGCTGGCGTTCTCCCATGTCCCGACCGTATCGATCACGGGTGTCTCGGGGTGGGAATGCGTCTCACGCCGGTGGGCCGCCGGGACGGCGGCCGCCACTGTCTGCGTGACCAACTGGCTGACCCTGTTCGGAATCGCAAGGATGATCTTCGGCCCCGCCGATGCTGCCGGGAAGGTCATCGTCGCGGTGGCCCTCATCGTCCCCGGGTTGCCCGGGAGCGACGTCGCGGCCACGCTCCCGCATCACGATCCGGTGACGAGCTCCGTGCTCTCCCCCGCGCTCTGTCAGGATGCCGCTCATGGGGGACCACAGAACGACCGCATCGGTGACCGGAGCGCTGCTCGCGCTGATCCTGCTGACGGGCTGCGCCACCGAGAGCGGCCCGGCCTCCGGTGGCCCGTCGACGAGCAGCGCGCAGACCGGCACCACGACCAGAGAGCCGACGGGCGCCGCGGGCACGTACGCCGCTTCCGGGGACGGCGCCGGCCCCGGCGCCGACAGCCCACCGCAGTACGGGCTCAACGAGCGGCACCACGACCGCACCGACCTGAGCGCGGAGTCGGCGGCGGCGCTCGACGTCGCACGCGCTCAGGTGGTGCGGGAGGTCGCCGCGGAGCCGACCCCGGTCCTGCAGCCGGCGATCGAGAGGATCCTCGACGGCGTCGGAGCACCGAACCGCTGGATCGTGACGACGCAGACCGGCGAGAAGGTGCTGTTCGAGGCGCAGGTCGAGATGTCCGGTTGCCTGATCGGCGAGGTCCAGCGGGACGGCACGGCCGAGGTCACGACCGCGGGCTGGGTCCTCGACGGCGGATGCCACGCCCTCGACGGGCACTGAGCCCCCGACAGAACCTAATCTGGTCGGATGCTCTCCCGACGCGACGCCGCCGTTCGACTCGACATCACCCTCGAGATGGCGACCCACCACGGAATCCCCTCGCGTCTCAGCGAAGCCGAACTCGACGCGATCGAACAGGATCCGCCGGCGTGGCTCGCGCAGTCGCGGGCGAACCGGACGGGTGCCAAGAAGGTCTGGGTCCGCCTCGAATGCGTCGTCTGCGCGTTCGCCGAAGAAGCGCGGCCGAAGAAGTGGTGGCCCGAGTGGGACTACCTGATGTGCGACTACCACGAGCCGTACCAGGCGCCGGAACCGACCGCGGGGCTCACCCGGCGTGAGGTCGAGGGCATCGGCAGCCGGTTCATCGCCCTCGTCGACGAACGCCCCTGACTGACAGTTCGGCCCAACCCGCTGGGTACGGTCCACCCATGCCCACCGAACGTCGTCGCCTGGTCCTGCCGGGCCAGTACGGACCCCTGTTCGACGACGGTGGCCCAGCCCTCGTCGTCGAGGCACGCGAGTTCTTCACCGCTCGCCCCGTCCACCGGGCGAAGGCCCACCTGTGGCTGAGCGCCCTGCGCCACCGCGTCCACGAACTCGGTGACCGTGCCGAGCACGTCCAGGTCGACACCCTCCGCGAAGCGTTGACCGGCCGCGACGACCTCGAGGCGATCGATCCGCCGTCCCGCACCCTCCGCGCGCAGATCCGCCACTGGGGCCGCGGCACCGTGATCCTGCCGAGCCGCGGCTTCGTGACCGACGAGGACGACTTCGCGGAGTGGGCGGCCCAGGGCACGGGTCGGTTCCGCATGGAGGACCACTACGAGCGTGTCCGGCGCCGCGAGGGCTGGCTGCTGCGCGACGGCAAGCCGATCGGCGGGAAGTTCAGCCTCGACGACCAGAACCGCGAGCCGCCGCCGAAGGGCGCGGCGACCCTCGGGCTGCCCGAGCCGTGGTGGCCGGATGAGGACGACATCGACGACCAGGTGCGGCACGATCTGGACCGGTGGGAGCGGGACGGCACCGCCCGGTTCGTCGGCCGCGACGACACCCGTCGGTTCGCGGTGACGGCGGACGAGGCCCAGCGTGCGCTCGACGACTTCGTCGCGGTGCGCCTGGGCGACTTCGGGCCGTTCGAGGACGCCACGTTGACGAACGACTGGACGATGGCGCACTCGCTGCTCAGCGTGCCGATGAACCTCGGAGTGCTCGATCCGCGGCAGGCGATCGACGCCGCCCTCGAAGCACACCGCACCGAGGCCGCCCCGCTCGCCAGCGTCGAGGGCTTCGTCCGCCAGGTCGCCGGCTGGCGCGACTACGTCTGGCACCTCTACTGGTGGTTCGGCGACGACTACGGCGCGTCCGAGAACGCCCTCGGCGCGCACGGACGGCTGCCCGACTGGTGGCGCGAGCTCGACGCGTCCGAGGTCGAGGCCGTCTGCGTGCGGACCGCGATCGAGGGCCTGCACGACCACGGCTGGCTGCACCACATCCAGCGCCTCATGGTGCTCGGCAACTGGGCACTGCAGCGCGGCTACGACCCGGTGCACCTGACGGAGTGGTTCACCGACGTGTTCGTCGACGGCACCGACTGGGTGATGCCCGCGAACATCATCGGCATGTCCCAGCACGCCGACGGCGGGATGGTCGCCACCAAGCCGTACACGTCGGGCGGTCGTTACATCGACCGCATGTCGGACCACTGCGGGGGCTGCCGGTTCGACCCGACGAAGCGGGTCGGGGATGACGCCTGCCCGTTCACGGCCGGGTACTGGGCGTTCCTGTCGCGGGTCGAACCGGCGCTCCGTGACAACCACCGGATGGCCCGCCCGCTGCAGCAGATGCGGTCGCTGGCGGACCTCGACGAGGTCGTCGCGCAGGAGGCCCGTCGCACCTTGCCGTGACGTCACCCGGTCCCGATAGGGTCGTGAGCGTGAGCAACGAGGCATTCGACGACCGCTACGAGCTGCGCGAGTTCGCGCCCGGGACGGATCACGAGGGGGCACCGAACGCCGAGACGGCTGCGTGGATGCAGGCCGTCGGCCTCGGGTTCCACGAAGCCGATCCGGACGCCGAAGGCGCAGCCCGCATGGCGTCCCACTTCATCGCCGACGAGGAGACCTTCCTGGGCGTCTACGTCCAGAAGCCCTTCACCGGTTCCGTCGACGAGACCTGGCCCGCCGGCACCTTCACGTGGTTCCGCAAGGCGTTGAGCTGGGGCGACGGTTCGTCCGTCGACACGCAGGCCATCTCCGCGGTCACGGTCCGACCCACCGAGCGTCGCCGCGGCATCCTGCGCCGCATGATGACGCACGCGCTCGAGCGCGGTGTCGCCGAGGGCTACGCCGTGGCGTCCCTGACCGCGTCCGAGGGCACGATCTACCGCCGCTTCGGCTTCGGCAGCGCGATCCGTGAGCGTGCGGTGCGCGTGCGTCGCGAACGCGCACTCCCCCTCCTCGCCCCGACGTCGGGCTCGGTGTCCGTCGTCACGCCGCAGTGGCTCGCCGACGGCCCCGGCAAGGCGGTCTTCGAGCGCTTCCACACCCGCACGCCCGGCTCGATGGTCCGCAACGCGGGCACCTGGCCGGTCGTCTTCGGACTGCTCGGCAACGACGGGCAGAAGGCGAAGGACGTCCGTGCGGCGGTGCACCGTGCCGAGGGCACCGACGAGATCGACGGCTACGTCACCTGGCGCGTCAAGGAGGACCGGGGTTCCGACACCGCACTCGAGATCGTCGATCTGGTCTACGCGGACGACCAGGCCTACACGGCACTGTGGGAGTTCCTGCTGTCGATCGACCTGAACGACGTCGTGAAGTACAACCGCTCGCGGCTCGACGACCCGATCGTCGCGGCCCTCGGCGACAACCGCGCCTACGACGTCGACCACGAAGAGGACCACGTCTGGCTGCGCGTCCTCGACGTGGCCGCGGTGCTCGAGTCGCGGCCGTTCGCCGTCGACGGCTCGCTGACACTCGCGGTCACCGATGCGCTCGGCCACACGACCGGCACGTACCGGCTGGACGTCCAGGAGGCCCGTGGCAGCGTCACGCGCATCGCCGACGACGCCGACGTGGCCGGTTCCGACGTCCAGCTCGACGTGGCAGAGCTCGGTGCGCTGCTCATCGGCTCGGTCTCGCCCGTCACCCTGGCCGCCGCCGGCCTGGTCCGCGCTGCCGACCCCGCGTCGGTCGAGCTGCTGCGCGCGATGCTCCTGCCCCCTCGGACCCCGCACGGCATCACCTACTTCTGATCCACCGCCCGGGTCGTCGCTCGGTGCCGAGTTGTTCACTCGGTGCGAGGTTGTTCCCCCGCACGGAGTGAACAACCTCGCACCAGCCGCCCCCACACGACCGCGCGTGCGCCGCACGGCGTAGCCTCCGCGCCATGAGCGACGACGCGGTGGTCGAGTGGCTGCTCGACGCGGACCCGGCACTCCGGTGGCAGGTCGAGCGGGACCTGACCGGTGCGCCGCCGTCCGTGTGGCAGCAGACCCGGGCACGGGTCGCGACCGAGGGCCTCGGGGCGGCGATGCTCGCACACCAGGACCCCGACGGGCAGTGGGCCGGCGGCGCGTACTTCCCGGCGGACTTCGACTTCGACGGTCCCGAGGCGGACGAGCCCGGACAGCCCTACACGGCGACGACCTGGTCGCTGAACGCCCTGCGCGACTGGGGACTCGACTCCGCGGTCCTCGGGGACACGGCCGCACGGCTCGCGACGAACAGCCGCTGGGAGTACGAGGACCTGCCCTACTGGAGCGGCGAGGTCGACTGCTGCATCAACGCCTTCACCCTGGCGAACGGCGCCTGGCTCGGTGCCGACGTCGGTCAACTGGCGGACTGGTTCCTCGACCACCAGCTCGACGACGGCGGCTGGAACTGCGAGTGGATCGAGGGGTCGACGGTGTCGTCGTTCCACTCGACCCTCAACGTGATCGAGGGGCTCCTGCAGCACGAGCAGCTGACCGGCGGCACCCACCCGCGCGCGGCGGAACTCCGAGCGGCTCGACACCGCGGCACCGAGTACCTGCTCGAACGAAGACTGCTGTTCCGCAAGCACGACGGCGAGCTCGTCGGGCCGTGGGCGACCCGGTTCGCGTACCCGCTGCGGTGGATCTACTCGGCGCTGCGGGTCGCCGACCACCTGCGCGTGGCCGGGCTGCCGGACGGCACCGCGCCGGACCCTCGCGCCACCGAGGCGATCGAGGTCGTCCGTGCCGCCCGCAACGAGGACGGGACGTGGACCCAGGGCACCCGGCCGCCGGGTCGGCAGTGGTTCGAGGTGGACGTCCCCGAAGGCGAGCCGTCGAAGTGGCTCACGCTGTACGGCACCCGTGTGCTGCGCTGGTGGGACGCGCCCTGAGCTACGCCCGGCGCCGCACCCGCGGGTCGACGAACGCGTAGACCACGTCCACGATCACGTTCGCCGTGACGATCAGCAGTGCCGAGAACAACGTGAAGCCGACGACGACCTGCAGGTCGAGGGTGTGCACGGCATCGATGAGCAGCGCGCCGAGGCCCTGCATCGAGAACACCTTCTCGGTGATGACCGCGCCGCCGAGCAGTGACCCGAGGTCGAGCCCGAACAGCGTCACCACCGGCAGGATCGCGGTGCGCAGTCCGTGCCGCACGACGACCTGGCGCTCCCGAACCCCCTTGGCCCGAGCGGTGCGCACGAAGTCCTGCGACATCGACTCGAGCATCTCGCCACGGGTCAGACGGGCGTAGATCGCGGCGCTGATGAACGCGAGCACGCACCACGGCAGGATCAGGTGGGTGAACCAGCCGACCGGGTCGTCCGTGAACGCGACGTACCCGCTCGTCGGCAGGATGCCGAGCACGAACCCGAACAGCAGGATGCCGAGCAACCCGATCAGGTACGCCGGCGACGAGACCCCGGCGACCGCGACGGTCATCACGGCCCGGTCGACGAACGTGCCGCGACGGAGTGCCGAGACGGCTCCGCCGAACACCCCGGCGACGAGCCAGAGCACGGCGGCACCGACGGCGATCGACGCGGTGACGGGCAGGCGGGACAGGATCAGCTCGGTGACGCTCTCGTGCAGCTGGAACGAGTACCCGAAGCACGGTGCGGCGCAGGTGATCACGGACGCGCCGCTGCCGAACGTCCGACCGGTGAAGATCCCCGCCAGGTAGGCGCCGAACTGTGCGATCCACGGCTTGTCGGTGCCCAGGAACGCCTGCACCTCGCGCAGCCGGTCCGGCGTGCAGGGCTTGTCGCAGATCGCACGCGCAGGGTTCGTCGGCAGCAGCATGAACAGTGCGTAGGTGATCGCGGCGACGACGAGCAGCACGACGGCTGCACCGAGGACGCGGATCGCGATGAAGCGGAACGTGCTCATCGGCGTGCTCCTCTCGGATCGAGGGCGTCACGCAGGGCATCGCCGAGCACGTTGAACGCGAGGGTGATGAGGAACAGGGCCACTCCGGGGAACACGAGGTACATGGGGTCGGTCTGCACCCAGCCGACGGCGTCGCCGATGCTGCGGCCCCACGACGGCGTCGGCGGGGTCACGCCGACGGCCAGGAACGACAGCGCCGCCTCGGCTCCGATCATCGACGGGATCGAGATCGTCGCGTAGACGGTGATCGTCGCCGCCAGGTTCGGCAGCAGCTGGGTGCGGATGACGTGCCACCGGCCGGCGCCCATCGCGGTGGAGGCGACGACGTAGTTCCGGCTGACGAGCGACAGTGTCTGGCCGCGGACCACGCGGGCGACGGACGGCCAGCCGAAGAACCCGATGACGAGCACGACCAGGACGGGCTTCGGGAACGACGTCGGCACGATCGCGGTGAGGGCGATCATGAAGACCAGCGACGGGAAGCCGAAGATCACGTCGACCACACGGGAGAGCACCCGGTCGTACCAGCCGCCGAAGAAGCCGGTGGTGACGCCGACGAGCACCCCGATCACGATCGACAGGAAGGTCGCGGCGAGCCCGATGCCGAGCGACGTCCGGGCACCGTAGGTCACGATCGCGAACAGGTCGCGACCCGTCAGCGGCTCGACGCCGAACCAGTGCTCGCCGCTGATCCCCCCGCCGAAGCCCTTCGGCGCTCCGAACGAGTTGAGCGCGTCGATGTTGTACCCGTACGGGTCCTGCCCGGTCACGGCACTGATGAGCGGCGCCGCGACGGCGACCACGAGGAACACGACGATGACGACGGCCGAGGTCACGGCCCAGCGGTCCTGACGGACGCGGCGCACCACGGCGCGGAAGCCGGTGGTGCGTCCGGACGAGGCCACGGGGCGCTCGACGACGTTGGCGGTCACGAGGACACTCCTTCCCAGACGCGCCAGGCTTCGCGGCGGGCCGCCTGTCGCACGGGATCGGCGACGGGCGCCGCTGCGAGCAGCATGCGTGTGTAGTCCTGCTGCGGGTCGTCGAGCACGGCGTCCGTGGTCCCCCGCTCGACCACGCGACCGTCGTGCAGGACGAGCACCTGATCGGCGAGCTGCCGGACGACGGCGAGGTCGTGGCTGATGAGGAGCATGCCGAACCCGAACTCGTCCTGCAGCTGCGCGAGCAGGTCGAGCACGGCCGCCTGCACGGTGACGTCGAGCGCCGAGGTGGGTTCGTCCGCGATGACGAGTGCCGGACGGAGCGCGAGCGCCCGCGCGACGGCGACCCGCTGGCGCTGCCCGCCGGAGAGCTGGTGCGGGAACCGCTCGGCCCACGACGGGTCGAGCTGCACGGCGGTCAGCAGGTCACGGACGCGTTCCGCACGGTCGGCCGCCGAGGCCGTCCCGTGCACGAGGAGCGGTTCGGCGATGCTCCAGCCGATGGTCTGCCGCGGGTTGAGCGACGACGCCGGGTCCTGGAAGACGATGCCGACGCGGCTGCGGAGCTCGCGGAGCCGTCGGCCCCTGGCGGTGCGCAGGTCACTGCCGTCGACCTCGACCGAGCCGGCGACGACGGGCACCAGGCCCGCGAGCGCGCGTCCGATGGTCGACTTGCCGGACCCGGACTCCCCCACCAGCCCGACGGTCTCGCCGGCCCGCAGGTCCAGGTCGATGCCCGTCACGGTCGGTCCGCCGCGACGCGAGTACCGCACGGCGACGTCGCGCAGCTGCGCGACCAGCGGTGGGGAGGCGCGGCTCGTCTCCGCGAGACTCGCTTCGGTCGTGGCGAGACTCGCGTTCGACGACACGGCGTGCGTCCCGGGGGCCGCGTCCTGTCGTCCAGGCCGAGTCTCGGGGTCCGCAGCCGGCGTGGCGGACGCGGGACGGGCCTCCAGGCTGGGGACTGCGGCGAGGAGCTCGCGCGTGTAGTCGGCGGACGGGTGCGTGAAGACCTCGGCGACGGTGCCGTGTTCGACGGGGTCGCCGCGGCGCATCACCAGGAGTTCGTCCGCGACGTCCGCCACCACACCCATGTCGTGCGTGATGAGCAGGACGGCCAGGGAGCGCTCGCGACCGAGCCGGCGCAGCAGGTCGAGGATGCCGGCCTGCACCGTGACGTCGAGGGCGGTCGTCGGCTCGTCGGCGATCAGCGCGACCGGATCCCCGGCCAGGGCCATCGCGATCATGGCGCGCTGCAGCTGCCCGCCGGACAGTTCGTGCGGGTACGCCTTGCGGATCCGCTCGGGGTCGGTGAGGCCTGCGGCACGCAGGAGCTCGTCGACGCGCGCCGAGACCGCCGCACGATCGAGGCCCGTCGGGTGCGCCCGGATCGCCTCGGCGACCTGCGTGCCGATGGACAGCACCGGCGTGAAGGAGTTCATCGGTTCCTGGAACACGACGCCGATCCCGGCGCCGCGAACGGCACGGAGCGTGTCGTCGGAGGCGCCGACGAGCTCCTCGCCGCGGAACCGGACGCTGCCGGAGACCCGCGCCTCGGGCGGCAGCAAGCCGAGCACGCTCATGGCGCTGACGGACTTGCCGGAACCGGACTCCCCGACGAGGGCGAGCACACGACCGGGGGTCAGGGTGAAGGAGACGTCACGGACGACGGGCTCCGCGTCGCCGAACGCGACGCGGAGCCCCTCGACCTCGAGCAGCGGCGAACTCACTTCGCGAGCGAGACCTTGAGGTAGTTCGGGTACGCCGGGAAGTCCGCGACCTGGAAGTTCTGCACGTTCGAACCAGCGAGGAACGACTGCTTCGCGTACGTCAGCGGGACGATCGGCGCGTCGGCCATGATCGCCTTGTCGGCTTCGACCCAGAGCTTCTGCGCGTCCTGCTGGTCGACGGTGGCGCTGGCCTTCTCGATCAGCGCGTCGACCTTCGGGTTGCTGTACTTCGAGACGTTGTAGCCGCCGCCACCGATCTGCGACGAGTCGTAGAGCGGCTGGATGTTGGCGTTCGCGCTCGGGAAGTCCGGCTGCCAGCTGAACAGCGCGAGGTCGAAGTCGGTGCCGTCGGTCGTGGCGGTGTAGAACGAGTCCGTGTCGAGCGGCTTCAGCGTGACGGTGATGCCCGCACGCTTCAGGCCGGCCTGCAGCGCCTGCGCCTGCGCGAGGTAGGTCGGGTCGTTCTGGGTTGCCAGGGTCAGCTTGAGGTCGGACACACCCGCTTCCTTGAGCAGCTGCTTCGCCTTGGCGACGTCACCGCTCGCACCCGGCTTGTACAGGTCGTAGTCCTCGCGGCCCGCGATGCCCGGGGTGATCAGGGTCGTGGCGTAGGAACCGGCGAGCGCGCCACCCGCAGCGATCCGGTACGACTTCTTGTCGACGGCGTACTGCAGGGCCTGACGGACCTTGAGGTCCTTCAGCGAGCCCTTCTGCGTGTTGATCGCCATGTAGTTGATCGGGCCGGCCTTCGACGTGACGAGGCGGTCCTGGGCGGCGGGGTTGCTCCGCACCTGGTTCAGCTCGGCTGCGCCCAGGTAGCCCGCACCGAAGGAGTCCTTCGCGTCACCGTTGTCGGCGATCAGCGTCTGCGTGACGGTCGACGGGTCCTGGCTCTCCTTGAAGACGATCTTCGACGGGCCGGCCGTGCGGACGTCGTCGGTCTTCGCGCTCCACTCCTTGTTGCGGACGAGGGTGACCTGCGTGCCCTGCGTGTTCGACTGCACCTGGTACGGACCGGACGCGACCGGCTTCAGGTCGTAGGCGCCCGTGTCCGTGCCGTCGCCCTCGGGGACCGGGGTGAACGCGGGCATCGAGGCCAGCCAGGGCCAGTCACCGTAGGCGTTGTTCAACTTGAAGACGATGGTCTTGTCGTTCGGGGTCTCGATGCTGTCGAGGGTCTTGCCGTCGAACGGACCCTTGTAGCTGTCGCCGCCGACCAGGAGCGACTTGTGGTAGCTCAGGCCGCCGGTCAGCGTGGGAGCGAACGAGCGCTCGATGCCCCACTTGATGTCCTTCGTGGTGATCGGGGTGCCGTCCTGGAACTTCAGCCCGTCCTTCAGCGTGTACGTCCACGTCTTGCCGCCGTCACTGGACTTCCCGGTGTCCGTCGCGAGGTCCGGCACGACCTTCGCGGTCTTGCCGGGCTCGACGTCCCACGTGGTCAGGCGCCGCGCGACGAGAGCGAGTGACGTGATGCCCAGGCTCTGGCTCGTCGCCGGGTCGAGGTGGAACGCCGTCTGCGGCAGCAGGATGTTGAGCGTGCCGCCCTTGGCCGTGCCGTTCGCCGCGTCGTCCGAGGAGCTGCCGCCCGAGCAGCCGGTCAGGACCAGGGCTGCTGCTGCGGCGACGGCCGCGGTGATCGTCAGGCGGTTCGGGCGTCTCATGACGGTGGTGCTCCTCGTGGGAAGGGTGGTGGCGACCGTGCTGCAGCCGCTGTGGTTGCACGGACCGGGTCGCCGGGCGGCGTCCATCCTGACACCGCGGCGGTCGCCCGTCCGAATCCCGCGTGCGACAGACGTCGCACGACGAAACAATCCAAGTGCCGTGCGACGTCCGTCTATTCCCGATGGATCTGCACCGAGTCCACCCGAGGGCGTGGGTCAGCGGTCGAACAGTCCCCCGAGGAAGTCGTTGCCCAGGTTCGAGGCCTGCTCGCCGAGTCCCGACGCCTGCTCACCGAGGCCACCGAGGAGCTGCTCGCCCTCGCCCGCGATCCCCTCGAAGCCGCCGCCGAGGTCGGCACCGAGGTCGGCCAGTCCGAGGTCGCCGATGCCCGAGGCGATGCCCTCGAAGTCGACGCCGAGGTTCGCGGCCTCTGCCAGCACGGGTCCGGCGGCGGCACTGAGAACCGCTCCCCCGGCGACCGCGACACCGATGCCCCCGAGTGCCATCGCACCGGCACCGACCGCGGCACCGCCGGCGAAGGCGCCACCACGCCCACCGCCGTTGCCGTTGCCGTTGCTCGAGCCACCGAGGACACGGCGGATCAGGCCCGGACGGCGGACCTCGCCGCGAGTCATCGCGCGCGCCATGCCGCCGGCCGAGTCGTCGCGCAGGTGCTCGTGCGGCGGGAGTTCGGAGTTCAGGCGGTTGCGCACCTGCTGCCGCTGCGCAGGGGTGAGGCGGGCGAAGGCGTCGTGGTGGACCTGCTCGAGCTGGTCCGGCGACGAGGTGCGGAGCAGGTAGTCGTACTTGGCCAGCGCGACCTTGTCCGAGTCGGCCGGACTGTGCTGCTGCGGCTGGCCGTGCTGCTGCTGCGGCTGGCCGTACTGCTGCGGCTGGCCGTACTGCTGCGGCTGGCCGTACTGCTGCGGCTGGCCGTACTGCTGCGGCTGTCCGTACTGCTGCTGCGGCGGCCGCTGCTGGCCTCGGTCGTCGCCGGTCAGCCGGTCTGCCGCGCCGCGGACGACGTCACGCCAGTCGGTCCCGCCGGCGCGCTGCGCACCGTTGCCGGGCGCACCGTCCCCCTGCCCACGCTTCTGGAGCTGCTTGTCGATGACCTTCGAGGCCATGCCGAGGATGCGGTTGAAGTTCGCCATCCCCCGACCTTTGTGGATGCACATGTGCGCTCCCAGCGACGAACCGGCGGGTCGCCCCCACATCCGACGGGAAACCGCTGTGAGCGACGACCGGAATGTCACCGGACAGTTCGTCGTAGGCTTGACCCCGGTCGCGCCACAGCCGGAGCGCGATCCGGGCGAAAGTACGAAGCCCGGGACTGCGACAACAGTTCCGGGCTTCGATTCGCCTTCCGAGTGGAAAGCCAAGGGATGCACCAACCATCCCGAGTCCAACGCTCGGAACCGATGGTAGCCGAGCACGCTCGGCGACGCATCCCTCGGTCGAAGCTCCTCGTGTCAGCCGGCGACGACACCAGGAGGTCACCGATGTCGAACGACACCGATGATCGGTCCAGGCGTCGGGTGCCCTGGCTGGGGATCGCGAGCTTGCTCGTGACCGTGGTCAGGCTCCTGATCGACCTGTCCCGCAGGGACTGAGGACCCGGGTGTCCCGCATCGCGCTCGACGGTGCGGGACACCTGTCGTCACGCGAGTAGCTGTGCCGCTCGGACGACGAAGGCAGCCGATGCCGCCAGCCCGAGGATGACCGCTGCGAGTGAGACTCCGAATCCGGTGATCCGTTGCCCGGTGAGCTGCCCGGCGCGTGCCAGGCCGATCGCGCCGAAGACGATCCCCAGGACGCCGGGGATCGCGAACACGTTGACGATGAACCCGAGCAGCGCGAGGACCAGCCCGGCGTATCCGAACGGATTCGCTGCACGGGTCGCCCGGTCCTTGGCGATCCGTGCCTTCCGCCCTCGGAGCGGTTGCTCGGTGACGGCCGCGCGGTACTCCGACGGCGCGGGCGGACGCGGTGCCGGCTCCCACTGTGGTGTGGGGACAGCTGCAGCAGGTTGGGGTGCGAGTGCTCCCCAACGTGCTCCGTCCCACCACCGTGTGCGGTTCGAGTCTTGCGGGTCCGGGTACCACCCGGCGATCGGCAGCGTCACTGTGCTCCCCTCCGTTGCCTCCGAGGAGGCTACGGAACCGGTGTCGTCACGCGCACGCCCCAGTCGTGGTGCCACGCGGCACGCCCCGTCAGGACAGGACGCGCGCCAGGTACGCGTTGCGGAACCGGCCCGTGGGGTCGACGTCGCGCGCGATCGCGGCGAAGTCCGTCAGCCTCGGGTACGCGTCGTGCAGACCCTCGACGCTCATGCCGGAGACCTTGCCCCAGTGCGGCCGCGGGTCGAAGGGTGCGAGCGCCTCCTCGATCCGCGACACCGCGGCCGCCACGGCGGCAGCGTCCCGGCGGAACGTGAAGTGGATGCCGACCGACTGCCGACCGGACGACGGTGCGAGCCATGCGGTGTCGGGCGCGATCGTGCGGATCTCGGCGGCGATGAGGATCGGCGCGAACACCGACGCGAGTGGACGGAGGGCCTCGAGCGCCGTCACGGCCGAGGCCGCGGGGATCAGGTACTCGGCCTGGATCTCGGCACCGGTCGACGGCGTGAACGAGGACCGGAAGTGCGGCAGCCGCTCGGCCCACGGCCCGGGGACGCCGCCCTGCTCGGTGACGCCGGCGGGGTCGTTCTCCCCCGGGTGCACGGGGCCGGTGGCGGGCCGCGCTCCGAGGGCGACGAGGTTGACGGCCGGCGCAGCCTCGTCCACGCGGTGCTTCACCCAGACCTGCCGGGCGCCGCGGTGGTCGAACGAGGTGAACATCGACACCGAGTACGCGTCGGACATGACCTCGTCGAAGTGGGCGGACACCGCGTCCCACGGCAGGTCGAGGTGCACCGTCGTGGCGACCTGGAACGTCGGCTCGATCGCGAGCTCCACCGCGGTGACGACGCCGAGCGCGCCGATGGCCACGCGGTGGGCGTCGAGGGCCCCGTCCGGCGAGGACGCATCGACGTGCTCGATCGCGCCGGAGGCGCGGACGACGTCGAGCCCGACCACCGCCTGCGCGAGCGACGGGTTGCGGACGCCGGAGCCGTGCGTTCCTGTGGCGACGGCCCCGGCCGTGGAGATGTGCGGCAGGGACGCGAGGTTCGCGAGTGCCCAGCCACGGGCCTCCAGACCGGCCGCGACCTGACTGTGCGTCATGCCGGCGGCCACACGGACCACACGACGCGACGTGTCGATGTCGAGCACCGGCGGCAGGTCCTGCAGCGACACCTGCACGGCGTCGGTGTCGGCGATGGTGTTGAACGAGTGTCGCGAGCCGAGCGCCGTCAGGCGCGGCGTCGACGCGACGAGCCGCTGGAGCTCGTCCGTCGACGTCGGGTGCGCCAGCGCCGAGGCGCGGTAGGTGACGTTGCCCGCCCAGTTCGTCCGGGTGCGCTCGGTCGCGATCACGTCGCTCATCGTGGGGTCCTGACTCCTCAGAAGCCGCGGTCGAGACGGTGCCACGTCTGCTGGAGACGCAGCTCGTCACGGAAACCGCGGGCGGTGGTGTGCTCGTCGATGACCAGGAACTCGGTGCCGACCATGGTCGCGAGGTCCTCGACGACCTGCAGACCGACGGCCGTCGTCATGACGGTGTGGTGGGCGGCGCCGGCGGTGAGCCAGGCCTCGGCGGCGACGGGGAACGACGGGCGCGGCTCCCAGACGGCACGGCCGACGGGGAGCTTCGGCAGGGCTTCGGTCGGCGGCACGACGTCGACGACGTTCGCGGTCAGGCGGAAGCCGTCGCGGGTGTCGGAGAGCGCGACCACCACGGCCTCACCGGAGTCGGCGGTGAAGACCAGGCGGACCGGGTCGTCCTTGCCGCCGATGCCGAGCGGGTGGATCTCCAGCGTCGGCTTCGTGGTGGTGAGCGTGGGCGAGACCTCGAGCATGTGGGCACCGAGGATCTTCTCGGCACCGGGCGTGAGGTCGTAGGTGTAGTCCTCCATCAGGCTCGCACCACCGGGCAGTCCGGCGCCGGCGACGTTCATCGCACGGACCAGGACGGCCGTCTTCCAGTCGCCCTCGGCGCCGAAGCCGTAACCGTCGGCCATCAGGCGCTGGACGGCGAGGCCGGGCAGCTGCTTGAGGGTGCCGAGGTCCTCGAAGTTGGTGGTGAAGGCGGCGGACCCGTTCTGCGCGAGCAGGGTGCGGAGGCCGATCTCGATGGCGGCGCCGTCGCGGAGCGCGGCACGGCGTGGTCCGCCGTCACGCAGGTCGTCGACGACGTCGTACTGCGCGTCGTACTGCGCCACGAGCGCGTCCACCGCGGCCGTGTCCGCCGCGGCGGCGTCCACCGCCGCCGCGAGCTCGTTCACCGCCCAGGTGTTGACCTGCACGCCGAGCTCGATCTCGGCCTCGGTCTTGTCGCCCTCGGTGACGGCGACGTAGCGCATGTTGTCGCCGAAGCGGGTGAGCTTCAGCTCGCGGACGGCGGCGGCACCGGCCGCGGCACGGGTCCAGTTCGACACTCGCTGCTGCACGCGGGGGTCCGAGACGTGCCCGACCGCGGTGGCGTGCCGGACGCCGAGGCGCGCGAGGGCGTAACCGAACTCGCGGTCGCCGTGCGCGGCCTGGTTGAGGTTCATGAAGTCGAAGTCGATGTCCGCCCACGGCAGGGTGACGTTCGCCTGCGTGTGGAGGTGCAGCAGCGGCTTCGTCAGCGCCTGCAGACCACCGATCCACATCTTCGCGGGGCTGAAGGTGTGCATCCACGTGGTGACGCCGATGACCCGATCGTCGGCGCTGGCCTCGATCAGGGCGCGGCGGATGCCGTCGGCGTCCTTCAGGACCGGCTTCCAGACGAGCTTCACCGGCAGGGCGGCGGCCAGCTCGGCGTGCACGGCCTTGCTCTGCTCCTCGACCTGGCGGAGCGTCTCCTCGCCGTACAGCCCCTGGGAGCCGGTGAGGAACCAGACCTCGTAGCCCGCCAGCGTTTCGGCGGGGTCGACGACGTGCGTCATGAGAGCGCTCCTTCGGGGTTCTGTCCGTAGACGTTCTGGTAGCGATCGAAGAGTCGATCGATGTCTGGTTGTGCGATCGGGACCACGTCCCCGCCCTGCTTCGCGATGTGCACCGTCCGGGCGACGTCCTCGCACATCACGGCGGCCTTGACGGCGTCCTTCGCGTCGCGGCCGATGGTGAAGACGCCGTGGTTCTGCATGAGGACCGCGCGGGATCGGTGGCCGGTCAGCGTCTCGACGATGCCGTGGCCGATGGAGTCGTCGCCGATGATCGCGAACGGCCCGACCGGGATCGGCCCGCCGAACTCGTCCGCCATCGCGGTGATCACGCACGGGATGGGCTCCGCTCGTGCGGCCCACGCCGTCGCGTACGTCGAGTGGGTGTGCACGACACCGCCGACCTCGGGCATGTTCCGGTACACGTGGGCGTGCGCGGCGGTGTCGGAGCTCGGCCCGTGGCTGTTCTCCCAACCGTCGGCCGGCTCGCCGTCGAGGGTGCAGACGACCTGGTTCTCGGGGGTCAGGTCGTCGCTCGACACGCCGCTCGGCTTGATGACGAACAGGTCGGTGCCGGGCACGCGCTCGGAGACGTTGCCGCCGGTCCAGATGACCAGGCCGTAGCGGACGAGTTCGCCGTGCAGTCGGGCGACGCGTTCACGGGTGGCCGCGACGGCGGCCGCGGTCGCGTCGGTCCGGGTCGCGTCGGTCTCGGCCGCGTCCTGCTGGGTCGCGTCGGTCATCGGGTCACTTCCTGCTCTGCCGGGAGGCGCGGCTCGGCTCCCGCCGTCCCCTCGCCTCGGTCGGTGGTCGCGTCGGCGCCGGGGGCGGCTGCCGCACCGGTTCCGGTCGCGTCTGGTCGGGTCGCCGCTGCCGCCACGGCCTGGACGGGCAGGGCAGCGCGGTACCGGCCGAGGTACGTCTGGAAGCCCGCGACGTCGCGCGGCTCGGGCTCGGCCACGTGCACGGCGTCCCCGCCGAACACGGTCTCCGACAGGAAGTCGGCGAGCTGCTGGTCGGTGTGCTCGAGGTACGCGGCCAGGACGGCGATGCCCCAGGCCCCGCCCTCGCCCGCTGTCTCCTCGAGGGCGATCGGCACCCGCAGTGCCGCGGCGAGCAGTCGCTGCGGAGCACCGGGCGTGCGGAAGAGCCCCCCGTGCGCGGTCATCCGGTCGACCTGCACCTGCTCGCCGTGCAGCACGTCCATGCCGATCGCCAGGGTGGCGAACGCGCCGTGCACCTCGGAGCGGACCAGGTTGCCCAGGGTGAAGCGGGCTTCGGGGGTGCGGAGCAGCAGGGGCCGGCCGTCCTCGACGTGGGTGACGGGTTCACCGGCCAGGTAGTTGAACGAGAGCAGGCCGCCGGCGTCGGGGTCGGTGCTGTCCGCGATCGATTCGGTGAGCAGTGTCGCGTAGACGGTGTCGACGTCGAGGGGCTGCCCGGCCGCTTCGGCGAACCGTCCGAAGACCTTCGCCCAACTCGCGATCTCGCTCGCGCCGTTGTTGCAGTGCACCATCGCGACGGCGTCGCCCGCCGGGGTGGTGACGACGTCGAGTTCCTCGTGCGGGGTGCTGAGCGGGTGTTCGAGGACCACCATCGCGAAGATGCTCGTGCCGACGCTGACGTTGCCGGTGCGGGGTGCGACGGCGTTCGTCGCGACCATGCCGGTGCCGGCGTCACCCTCGGGCGGGCAGAGGGGCGCGCCGGGTTCGAGCGTGCCGGTGGGGTCGAGCCACGCGGCGCCGTCGGGGGTGAGCGATCCGGCTTCCTCGCCCGCGACGAGCACCTCGGGCAGGACCGCGCGGAGGTCGGGGACGTGCTCGCCGAGCAGGCCCTGCGTCGTGGCGAGCATGTGCCCGTCCCAGTCGCGGGAGCCGGGTTCGCCGGGACCGCTGTCGACGGGTCCGCCCTCGATCGGGAACACGCCGGAGGCATCCCCGACACCGAGCACGTTCCGTCCGGTGAGTCGTCGGTGCACGTAGCCCGCGAGCGTCGTGATGCCCGCGACCTCGGCCACGTGCGGCTCCTCGTCGAGGACCGCCTGGTACAGGTGTGCGATCGACCAGCGGAGCGGGATGTTGAACGAGAGTGCCTCGCTGAGCTGTTCGGCCGCGGGCCCGGTCGAGGTGTTCCGCCAGGTCCGGAACGGCACGAGCAGGTCGCCCGCTGCGTCGAACGCCAGGTAGCCGTGCATCATCGCGCTCACGCCGACCGCGCGGAAGGTGGTCGGACGCACGCCGAACTGCGCTTCGACGTCGGCGACGAGCGCGGCGTACGCGGCTCGGAGGCCGGTCTCGACGGCGTCGAGCGAGTAGGTCCAGCGGCCGTCGACGAACTCGTTCTCCCATTCGTGGGAGCCGGCGGCGATGGGGACGAGGTCCTCGTCCACCAGGCATGCCTTGATGCGGGTGGAGCCGAGCTCGATCCCGAGTGTCGTGCGGCCGTTCGCGACCTGCTGGGTGGGGTCGTCGCCCATGCGTTCCTCCAGAACTCCGTCGTCCTCCGTGAGCGCTCACATCCTGGCACGTGAGCGCTCACTCTCGCAACGTCCGGGCGCGCCGCTGGTCTCGGCTGCCCCACCGGTCGAGACACCCCGCTCAGTTCCCCCGGCCGGTCACGAACCGTCGTCCGGAGCAACTGCAGTCGACCGTTCCTGACCGGTCGGCGTCCGACGCACGGCAGGTCGTGACCGCGCGACGGACGAGGCCGACGACGACGTGCGACGCACTGGCGCCCACACTCGCGCACGTCTCGACCACCC
Source organism: Curtobacterium sp. RIT-PI-V (assembly GCF_025642935.1). Taxonomy (NCBI): domain Bacteria; kingdom Bacillati; phylum Actinomycetota; class Actinomycetes; order Micrococcales; family Microbacteriaceae; genus Curtobacterium; species Curtobacterium sp. RIT-PI-V. The sequence continues at coordinate 142,853 of NZ_JANZKM010000004.1, read as the reverse complement.
GCCGCCCCGCGCCCGCGCATGCGGGGCTCGCCGAATCGTGCCACTCCGAACGACGGCACCGGGTACGGTCACGACATCTCGTTGCCTTCCACCGCGCGGTCACGAACTGTCAGCTGGAGGCACGCCGAGCGACGAGTCGTGACCACTCGGCGACGGGCGGCGGGGTGTCGTGACCACCCAGGGCCGACCGCGACGCGAACCAGATACCGGCACCGGGCACGGGGCACGGGGCACGGGGCCCGCGGGCTACGCGCCGGCGGTGCTCTCGCGGACGACGAGGGCCGGGGTGACCGTCGCCGAGGCCGCCGCGCCGCCGTCGATCAGACCGAGCAACGCCTGCCCGGCAACGCGCCCGAGCTCCTCGAGCCGCAGGTCCACCGTCGTCAGCGGCGGCCTCGAGGCGAGCGCCATCACGTCCCAGTCGTCGTACCCGGTGACGGCGACGTCCTCGGGGACCGATCGTCCGAGCTCCCGCAGCCGATCGCACACGCCGCGGGCGATCTGGTCACTGCCGCACACGATCGCGTCGACGTCGGGTGACTGCCGCGCGAGCACGTCGACGGCCTGGCGCCCCCACCGCTCCGACCACTCGCCGAACAGCGGCGGCGTGACCAGTCGTGGCCCGAGCACGGATGCCGCCCCCACCACCCGACGTTCGGCGGAACGGTGCCGCGCGGGCCCGGTGACGACGGCGACCCGCTGCCGCCCGAGCGCCAACACGTGCGAGGCGACGAGTGCGGACCCGGCGGAGTCGTCGAGGGTGATCGACACGTCGTCGGCCGAGGTCGACGGCGTGAACGCGTACACGACCGGGATCGCCACGTCGATCGGGGGTCGTGCGTCGGCGGACCGCCCGGTCACGATGATGCCGTCGACCCCGCGGGCCGCGAGGGAGCGGAGGTAGTGGGCCTCGCGGACGTGGTCGTCGCGGGTGTCGCAGAGCAGCACCGCCATCTGCCCGGCGGACAGGGCGTCCTCGGCGCCGAGGAGCACCGGGATCGAGAACCGACCGAAGGAGTCGGTGGTGATCATGCCGACCGTGTAGGTCCGGCCGGAGGACAGCGCGCGGGCCCGGGCGTCACCGACGAACCCCAGCTTCTCGGCGGCGTCCTTGACCCGTGCCCGCGTGGAGTCGCGGAGCTGTCCGGTGCCGTTGAGCGCCTTCGACGCCGTCCCGATCGACACCCCGGCGAGCGCGGCGACGTCGGTGATCCGGACGGGCTGCGTGCCGCGGTCGACACCGGTGCGCTCGAGGGTCACGGCAAGTTCCTTTCCGGATCGCGGGACGTGACGATGAGCATACGCAGAAAAGCGATCCCAACACTTGCGCACGCCGGATCGATGTCGTAGCGTCCCCGCCAGAAACCGTTTTCCGAAACGGATCACGTCACATCGCAAGGAGGCGACATGACCACCACACTCGCGACCGACAGCCGTGCGCACACCGCGACCCCGGTCCTCCCGACCGCCGACGCGCACCTCACGCTCCGGCCCCTGCCGACGGGCGATGCCCGGATCACCGGCGGCTTCTGGGCACTCCGGCAGGAGCGCAACGGCCGTGACGCGGTCCGCGGCGGGTACGCCCTGCTCGAGACCGCCGGCAACTTCCGGAACCTGCGGATCGCCGCCGGGCTCGAGGAGGGCGAGGCCACCGGCCCGATCTTCATGGACTCCGACGTGACGAAGTGGCTCGAGGCGGTGGCGTGGGAGTACGGCCGCGCCCCGTCCGAGGACCTGCTCGAACTGCAGCGCGAGGTCACCGCCCTGTACGCCCAGGCGCAGGCCGACGACGGCTACCTCGACTCCGTGCAGCAGATCCGTGGGAAGGGCGAGCGGTACACGGACCTCAAGTGGAGCCACGAGATGTACTGCGCCGGGCACCTGTACCAGGCGGCCGTGGCGCAGCACCGCGCGACGGGCGACACCGGCCTGCTCGAGGTCGCGGTCAAGAACGCCGACCACCTCGTCCGCACGTTCGGCGACGGCACCGCACCGGACGGCACGCCGAAGACCCGTGACGTCGACGGCCACCCCGTCGTCGAGATGGGCCTCGTCGAGCTGTACCGCGAGACCGGCAACCGCGACTACCTCGACCTGGCGCACTGGTTCGTCGACGCCCGCGGCACGGGCATCATCGAGCGCGCCGGCGGCGAGCCGACGTACTTCTCCGACCGGGTGCCGAGCCGGCAGGCCACGACCGTCGAGGGCCACGCGGTCCGCGCCGTGTACCTGGCAGCCGGCGCCGTCGACGTCGCGATCGAGACCGGCGACACCGAGCTGCTGGCCGCGAGCGAGCGGCAGTTCGCCGACATGATGGCGACGAAGGCGTTCATCACCGGCGGCCTCGGCGCGCGCTGGGACTGGGAGGCGTTCGGCGACCCGTACGAGCTCCCGACCGACCGCGGCTACGCCGAGACCTGCGCGGCCATCGGCGGTGTCCAGTGGGCGTGGCGCCTGCTGCTCGCCACCGGCAAGCCGGTCTACGCCGACGCGATCGAGCGCCTGCTGTACAACGCGTTCCTGGCCGGCGTGAGCCTGGCGGGCACCGAGTACTTCTACGTGAACCCCCTGCAGCAGCGGGACCACGCGCACCAGGACGAGAACCGCTCCCCCGCCCACGGGCGTCGCGGCTGGTTCGACTGCGCCTGCTGCCCGCCGAACATCATGCGCACGTTCGCGAGCCTGGACGGCTACCTGGCGACCGCGACCGACGGCGGCCTGCAGATCCACCAGTACGCGACGGCAGAACTCGGGCCGGTGTCGGTCGAGACCGGCTACCCGCACGACGGCCGCGTGGTCGTCACGGTGACCGAGGACGGCCCGCTCGCCCTCGGCCTGCGGATCCCGGCGTGGTCGGACACGACGACGGTGCAGGGACCGGACGGTGCCGCACACCCGGAGCCGGGCACGCTGCACGTCGTCGACCGGCACTGGACCGTCGGCGACACGGTGGAGCTCGTCTTCGACACGACGCCGCACCGGTACGTGGCCGACACCCGCATCGACGCCGCCCGCGGTCAGGTCGCCATCGAGCGTGGCCCCCTCGTGTACGCCGTGGAGCAGGCGGACCAGCAGGGCTTCACGGTCGACGACCTGACGGTCGACGCGGTCGCCCCGATCGCCGAGGAACGTCGCGACGACCTGCTCGACGGCATCGTCACGCTGCGCGTGCCCGGACACGCCCCTGCCGGACACGAGCAGGCAGCGTGGCCGTACCAGCGGCTGGACGCAAACCGGTCTGGGCCCACGCGTGCCGGTTCCGACGCGTCGCGGAGCCTGCGGAGCGACGTGGCGGCCGAGCACGTGGGGGGAGGGACGGATCACGCCGTGGACGCGACCAGCGTCGACGACGCGGCCGGCTCGCAGGGCGCCACCACGGGCCTCCCGGCCGTCACCGCGACAGCGGTTCCCTACTACACCTGGGCGAACCGCGGGGCTGCGCCGATGCGCGTGTGGCTCCCGCTGGCGCGGTGACGTGATGGACCGCAGAGCGTTCCTGGTCGGTGGTGTCGCCGGCGGCGCAGCACTCGCCCTGGCGGGGTGTTCCGGCACCCTGCCGAAGGTCGACGCGAAGGTGGCGAGCTTGGGGAAGGACGCGACCGGCACCGTGCACGTCTGGTGCCGGTCCGCGACCCAGGCCGGACTGACCTCGGCCGTGGCCGGGTTCAACAAGGCGAACCCGAAGCTGCAGGTCGAACTGACCCCGGTGCCGGACGGGCAGTACGTGACGAAGCTCGCGACGGCCATCCGCGGTGGTGAGCCGCCGGACGTCGTGGACATCGACGACATCAACTCGCAGCTGTTCATCTTCCGCGAGGCGTTCGCCGACCTGACCGACGTCGTCAAAGGCCTCGACTACTTCGACGCGATCTCGCCGGGGCACCTGCGGCTGCTCGAGTACCGCGACCGGTACTACGGGCTGCCCTACCTGGCGGACAACTCGCAGCTGTTCGTCAACACCGAACTGTTCGACCGGGCCGGGCTCGACGTCGAGGACTCCACGAAGGACCTCGACTCCCTGCTGGCGGCGGCGAAGGCCATCCGGAAGACCGGCGACGACGTCTACGGGTGGTCGATCTCCGGCAACGCCGCGGGCATCATCGGCTTCGTCACCCAGCCGCACGTCTGGGCGACCGGTGTCGACATGATGTCCGGCGAGGTCGGCTCCCAGAAGGCGAACATCACCGGCAACGAGGCGCTGGAACGGATGCTCGAGTTCTACCGGCAGCTCTGGAAGGACGGCGCGCTGTCGAAGGCGACGTACTCGGACGCCGGCACCACCTGGGGCGCGGACTTCCGGGCCGGCAAGGTGGGGATCTTCCCGACCTCGTACGGCGCCACCGTGCCCGCGGCCACCAAGGCCATGCGGGCGAAGATGCAGACGGTGCTCATCCCGTCGTGGGACGGCCAGCGGTCCTTCTTCGACGGCGGCGACAACATGTGCATCCCGAACGGGGCGGCGAACCCGTCCGGCGGCTGGGCGTTCATGCAGTACGCGAACGGCCTGCAGCAACAGCAGGCACTGCCCGACGGCGGGTACTTCCCCACCCGCTCCGACGCCGCGACGCCCGAGTACCGGAAGCGGTTCCCGTTGGCGTTCGGTCCGCTCGACGCCATCGACAAGGGCTACGCGCCGCAGACCCTGGCGTACAACCTGCTCAACAACCAGCCGTCATCCCCGTACTTCGCGATGTTCCGCGAGGCCGTGTTCGGCTCGGGCACCGCTGCCGCGATGAAGACGGCGCAGGCGGACTACACCCGCATCCTCGACCAGGTCCAGGCCTGACCGTCGTTCGTCCGTTGCACAGTCGCTCGTTGCACAGTCGCTCGTTGCACAGTCGCTCGTTGCACAGTCGCTCGTTGCACAGTCGCTCGTTGCACAGAGAGGTGCAGACATGACCACCATCTCCAACCGACGGACCGGCGCCGGCCGCCCCACCGTCGGCCGCGGCGCCGGCCGCCCGGTTCGCTCGGGCCGCCCCGGTCCGTCCCGCGGGTCGCTCACGCACCCGCCGCGCGCCGGCGCCGTGCTCGTCACCCCGGCGATCGTCTTCGTCGCGGTGTTCGTCCTCGCCCCGCTCGTGTTCGCGCTCTACATCTCGTTCACGAACTGGCCCCTGATCGGCCCGTACCGGTTCATCGGGCTGCAGAACTACCTGACGCTGTTCCAGGACCCGACGTTCGTGCACGCCATCGGGTACACGCTGCTGTACACCGCGATCGTGACGGTGCCGATCCTGGTGCTCGGCTACTTCCTGGCGGTGCTCATCCGGGCACGGCGACGGGGCAGCACCCTGCTGCGGACGGTGTTCTTCCTGCCGTACGTCGTCGGCCTGACCACGCTGTCGTTCATGCTCGTGCTCGAGGCGCAGCCGAACTCCGGAGCCGTCAACATGGTGCTCCGCTGGCTCGGCATCACCGACGGCAGCACCGCCTGGCTCGTCAACGGCCCACTCGCCACGCTGCTCATCTGCGTGCTCGTGGTCTGGGCGGTGTCCGGCCTGACGATGGTGCTCCTGATGTCGGCCATGCAGGGCATCCCCGACGAGGTGTACGAGTCGGCCCAGCTCGAGGGCGCGTCCTGGTGGCAGACCGAACGGCTCATCACCCTGCCGATGATCCGCTCGACCATCGCCCTCAGCGCCATCATCTCGGTGATCGGCTCGCTGCTCGCGTTCAACCAGTTCTACATCCTGACCCAGGGCGGGCCGGGCACCGAGACCACGACGATCGTCAACGCGATCTACAACCGTGGCTTCGTCAACCTGCAGCTCGGCGCAGCAACCGCCGAGTCGATCGCCCTGGTCGTCGTCATCGCCGCCGTCACGGTGTTCCAGTTCTGGGCACTGCGAGAGAAGGACTGAGCCATGAGCACCACGACCTCCCGTGCCGGCCTCGCGGCGCCGGACCTGTCCACCCGCACGCTGACCACCACCGGCGACGGACGCCGTCGACGCCACCACCAGGGCAGCGTCCGGCACCCCCGCGACACCGCCGTCAAGCGCACCCTGTACGTGATCGCCGCGGTCGGGTCGGTGCTCGTCTTCGGCGTCCCGCTGCTGTGGTCGATCCTGCGGGCGTTCCAGTCCGAGGCCGTCATCACGCAGGCCGCCGACCCCGCGACCTTCTTCCAGCTCGGCTGGCAGAACTTCGCGGCCGTCTTCAGCTCGTCGTCGCACCTGCTGACCGGCGTGTTCAACTCGTTGATCGTGTCGATCGCCACGGCGGTGCTGACCGCCGTGATCGCGACCATGGCCGGGTACGGGTTCGCCCGCTTCCGGTTCCGCGGGTCGGGCATCGTGTTCGGCCTGGTGCTACTGACGATGATGGTGCCGTTCCAGGCGATCCTCACCCCGCTGTACCTCGAGATGAACGCCATGAAGCTCACGAACTCGCTGCTCGGGCTCGTGCTGTTCTACACGACGGTGAACCTGCCGTTCGGGGTGTTCGTGATGCGGAACGCGTTCGAGTCGATCCCGACCGAGCTCGAGGACTCGGCGTTCGTCGACGGGGCGTCCCGCTTCCGGGTCGTCGTGTCGGTGCTCCGCCCGCTCCTGCTGCCCGGCGCGGCCACCGCTGCGCTGTACGCGTTCCTGGCGTCGTGGACCGAGTTCCTCGGGGCGCTGACGTTCCTGACGAAGGACTCGCTCTACACGCTGCCGGTGGCGCTGCTCAACCTGCAGACCGGAGCGTACGGGCAGGTGTCGTACGGCAACCTCGTCGCCGGGTCGGTGGTGGCGATGATCCCGTGCATCGCGCTCTACGTCGGGCTGCAGCGGTTCTACGTCGCGGGCCTGTCGTCGGGTGCGCTGAAGGGCTGACGGTCGGGTCAGCCCCGCTCGGTGCGAGGTTGATCACTCGGTGCGGCGCTCTTTGCTCGCACCGAGTGGTCAACCTCGCACCACCCGCGCGAGCGACGCCGCGATCCGCGCGAGCGCGGCCGCGCTACGCGCTCCGGCGCACCACGAGCTCCGGGGCCAGCAGCGTCTCGTCGCGCGGCTCGCCCTCGACCAGGGCCCGCACGGTGTCGAGCACCCGCTCCCCCATCGCCCGGAAGTCCTGGCGCACGGTGGTCAGCGGCGGCGTGAAGTGCGCGGCCTCGGGGACGTCGTCGAACCCGACCACCGCGATGTCGTCGGGCACGCGCAGGCCCTCGTCGGCGAAGGCGTGGAGCACCCCGAGCGCCATCTGGTCGTTGCCGGCGAACACCGCGTCGACGGCCGTCACGTCGATGTGCCGTGCGGCCGCGAAGCCGCTCGCGGGCGTCCAGTCCCCGTCGAGGACGACGGGGTCGAGTCCGGCCTCGCGCATGATCCGCATGTAGGTCTCGCGACGCACTTCGGACTCCTGCGAGACGGGCGGGCCGGCGATGTGCACGATCCGCCGGTGGCCGCGCCCGAACAGGTGCTCCATCACGAGCGACGTCCCGGCGGCCTGGTCGATCGCGACCGCGGCGACGGTCGACGCCGCCGGGGTCCGGACGGCGTCGCGCTGCACGGCGTTCGACACGACGACCGGCACGGTGACCGGCACGGTGAGCGACCCGAGGGCGTCGAGCACCCGGTTGTCCGCGGCGACGAGCACGATCGCGGCGACGTCCTGCGCGAGCAGCGTCGTGAGTGCACCGGACAGGTCGGTCGGCGTCGGGTCCTCGGGCAGGGTGGAGAGCAGGACGTGGTAGCCGGCCGACCGGGCCGCCCGTTCGAAGCCGATCGCGGTGCTCGACGGACCGTACAGCGCGTCACCGGCGGTGATGATGCCGAGCGCGCGGCTCCGCCCCCCGGCGAGTGCGCGGGCAGCGGCGCGGGGCCGGTAGCCGAGGTCGTGGACGGCGTCGGTGACCTGCGTGCGGAAGGCGTCGCGGACCGTCGGGTCGCCGTTGATCACGCGCGAGACGGTCTGGTGGGAGACGCCCGCGCGCTCGGCGACGTCGAAGATCGTCGGAGCCTTCCGGCGTTTGCCGCCCGTGCCCCCTGGGGCGGTCGTGGTCGTCACGAGGCCAACCGTACCGCGCAGTCCGGCCCGCGCGGCAAGATCGCGAAACGGTCACGCCGAGTTGACACCCCGGTACGAAAGCCCCAGTATGTGAGCGCTCACACGAGCACATCCCTCGGGGCACAGCAGCCCCGGCACCTGAGCGCGTCGAGGACGACGCGAGAGGAACAGAGGTACTTCGATGACGAAGCGCAGGATCATCGCGGGCGTTGCAGCCCTCGGCATCGCGATCGCACTCGCCGGCTGCTCGGCCGGTGGCCGCGCGTCCACCGACGGCGGCGGCAGCAGCAGCGACAACAAGGGCGCCCTCGTCGGCGTCGCCATGCCGACCAAGGTCTCGGAACGCTGGATCAAGGACGGCGACGCCGTCAAGAGCGACCTCGAGAAGGCCGGCTACAAGGTCGACCTCGAGTACGGCGACAACAAGGTCCAGCAGCAGGCACAGCAGGTCAGCAACATGATCACGAAGGGCGCGAAGGTCCTCATCATCGCGTCGATCGACGGCGGAGCCCTCTCCGACCAGCTCGACGCCGCCGCGAAGGCCGGCATCAAGGTGATCTCTTACGACCGTCTGCTGACGGGCAACAAGAACGTCGACTACTACGTGTCGTTCGACAACGAGAAGGTCGGCGTCGACCAGGCGACGAGCCTGCTCACCGGCCTCGGCGTCCTCGACGACAAGGGCGAGAAGACCGGCGAGAAGGGCCCGTTCAACATCGAGGTCTTCGCCGGCTCGCTCGACGACAACAACGCCAGCTTCTTCTTCAACGGCGCCATGAAGACCCTCAAGCCCTACCTCGAGGACGGCACGCTGAAGATCCAGTCCGGTCAGGACCAGCTCTCGCAGGCCGCCACGCAGCAGTGGGACCCGGCGACCGCCAAGGCCCGCATGCAGAACCTGGTCGCGAAGTCGTACTCGGGCGGCACCACGCTCGACGGCGTGCTCTCGCCGTACGACGGCATCTCGATCGGCATCATCTCGGCGCTGCAGGGTGCCGGCTACGGCACCAGCGACCGTCCGCTGCCGATCGTGACGGGCCAGGACGCCGAGGCGGCCTCGGTCAAGTCGATCATCGCCGGTCAGCAGTACTCGACCATCTACAAGGACACCCGCAAGCTCGCCAAGCAGTCGGTCACCATGGCCGAGGACCTGCTCACCGGTGACAAGCCCGAGGTCAACGACACGAAGAGCTACGACAACAAGGTCAAGGTCGTCCCGACCTTCCTGTTCCAGCCGACGGTCGTCACGAAGGACAACTACAAGGAAGTCCTCGTCGACTCCGGCTACTACACCGAAGCCGACCTGAAGTAGTCGCAACCCACCTGTCGGACAGGAGGCACGGGTCGACCCCGCCCCGTGCCTCCCGTCCGCCCCATCTGCGCGCCACGGCGCGCACCACGGAAGGCGGTCGACGTGACGGACACGATCCTCGAGATGCGTGACATCACCAAGACGTTCCCCGGCGTGAAGGCCCTGCAGGGCGTCTCGATCGAGGTCGAGCGTGGACAGGTCCACGCCATCTGCGGCGAGAACGGCGCCGGCAAGTCGACCCTCATGAAGGTGTTGTCGGGCGTCTACCCGCACGGCTCCTTCGAGGGAGAGATCCTGCTCGACGGATCGCCCGTCGAGTTCCACGACATCAACGGCTCCGAAGCAGCCGGTGTCGTCATCATCCACCAGGAGCTCGCCCTGAGCCCGTTCCTGTCGATCGCCGAGAACATCTTCCTCGGCAACGAGCGGTCCAAGGGCGGCTTCATCGACTGGAACAAGACGAACCTGGCAGCCGCCGAGCTCCTGCAGCGCGTCGGCCTCAAGGACAACCCGGTCACGAAGATCGTGGACATCGGTGTCGGCAAGCAGCAGCTCGTCGAGATCGCGAAGGCGCTGTCGAAGCAGGTCAAGCTCCTCATCCTCGACGAACCCACCGCCGCCCTGAACGACGACGACTCCGCGCACCTGCTCGAGCTGATCCGCTCGCTGCAGGCCGAGGGCATGACGGCGATCATCATCAGCCACAAGCTCAACGAGATCAAGGCGATCGCCGACAAGGTCACGATCATCCGCGACGGCAAGACCATCGAGACGCTCGACATGCACGCCGACGACGTATCCGAGGACCGCATCATCCGCGGGATGGTCGGCCGCGACCTGTCGAACCGGTACCCGGAGCACGAGCCGAAGATCGGCGAGGAGCTCCTGCGGATCGAGGACTGGACGGTCCACCACCCGCTCGACGGGTCGCGCGAGATCATCCACCAGGTCGACCTGAACGTGCGCGCCGGTGAGATCGTCGGCATCGCCGGACTCATGGGCGCCGGGCGGACCGAACTCGCGATGAGCGTGTTCGGCCGGTCCTACGGATCCGGCATCAGCGGCACGGTCTACAAGCGCGGCGAGCCGATCAAGACCCACACGGTGTCGCAGGCGATCGACCACGGCATCGCGTACGTCACCGAGGACCGCAAGCGCTACGGCCTGAACCTGATCGACGACATCAAACGGAACATCTCCGGATCGGCGCTCGGCAAGCTCGCCAGCTGGGGCTTCGTGAACGCGTCCGAGGAGACCACGGTCGCCGGGCAGTTCCTGAAGAGCCTCAACATCAAGGCACCGAACGTGGACGTCGTCACCGGGAAGCTCTCCGGCGGCAACCAGCAGAAGGTCGTCCTGTCGAAGTGGATGTACACCGACCCGGACGTGCTCATCCTCGACGAGCCGACCCGCGGCATCGACGTCGGTGCGAAGTACGAGATCTACACGATCATCAACAGCCTCGCGGACCAGGGCAAGGGGGTCATCGTGATCTCCTCGGAGCTCCCGGAGCTCCTCGGCATCTGCGACCGCATCTACACACTCTCCGAGGGCACCATCACCGCCGATGTGCCCCGCTCCGAGGCCACCCCAGAGGTCCTCATGCAGTACATGACCCAGGAACGGGAGACCCCTGTCAATGAACGCGCTTAAGTCCGCCGCCGGCTACCTCACCGGGCAGCTCCGACAGATCGGCCTGTTCATCGCGCTGATCGTCATCGTCGTCTTCTTCCAGGTGACGACCAACGGGATCACCCTGGCCCCGATCAACGTCTCGAACCTGATCGTCCAGAACAGCTACATCCTCATCCTCGCCATCGGCATGGTGATGGTCATCATCGCCGGGCACATCGACCTGTCCGTCGGGTCGGTCGTCGCCTTCACCGGCGCGATGGCCGGTGTGATGATCACGCAGTGGCACGTCCCCTGGCCGATCGCCGTCGTGCTGTGCCTGGTCGTCGGTGCGCTCGTCGGCGCCTGGCAGGGGTTCTGGATCGCCTACTTCGGGATCCCGGCGTTCATCGTCACCTTGGCCGGCATGCTCGCCTTCCGCGGTGCGGCGCAGATCGTGCTGCACAACCAGCAGATCTCACCGTTCCCGGACGGGTTCCGTGCCCTCGGCTCCGGCTTCCTGCCGTCGTTCGGCACCACCGGGTACGAGCCGCTCACGATGGTCCTCGGATTCGCCGCCGCGGCCGTCATGGCCGTCACGGCGTTCCGCGGCCGAGCCACCCGCCGCAAGTACCAGCTCGAGAGCGAACCGTTCGCCTGGTTCATCGTGAAGCTCGTCTTCGGCGTCGTGCTGGTCGTCTACGTGGCCCTGCTGCTCGCGAGCTACAACGGCACCCCGATCGTGCTCGTCATCCTCGGCGCGCTCGTGGTGATCTACTCGGTCATCATGCGGAGCGCGGTGTTCGGCCGCCACGTCTACGCCATCGGCGGCAACGCCCTGGCCGCGCAGCTGTCCGGCGTGAAGACCAAGCGCGTCACGTTCATGCTGTTCGTCAACATGGGTGTCATCTCGGCGCTGGCCGGCGTGGTCTTCACCGGCCAGCTCAACCTGGCGGCACCCGGTGCGGGCAACGGCTTCGAGCTCGACGCCATCGCCGCGGTGTTCATCGGTGGCGCAGCGGTCACCGGCGGCATCGGCACGGTCCCCGGCGCAATCGTCGGTGGTCTCATCATCGGTCTGCTCAACAACGGCATGTCGATCCTCGGCGTCGGCACCGAGTACCAGTCGCTCATCAAGGGCTTGGTCCTGCTCGCCGCCGTCGCGTTCGACGTGTTCAACAAGCGTCGGGCGGCCGCCGCGCGCAAGTAGCGCCTCCGCCGCTCCCCCGAGACTCGGGCTGAGCGACACGACTCGCGTCACCAGGCGCGAGGACTGTCGCCCAGCCCGAGTCTCGTTGCGTCAGCGGGACAGAACCGCCCACCCCCTGGCCGGGAGGCGCAGGGTTCCGTCACGCAGGTCCGCGCCGCCCGCCTCCACCTGCGTCGCATCCGCCGCGGGCACCTCGACGGGATCGGCCGACAGGTTCAGGGCGGTCACCACGGCCGCGTCCGACGTCGCGGTCCGCAGGACGACCGCCGTGTTCGTCAGGTGCACGACGTCGGTGTGCGCCCGGTGCAGCCACGGGTTGCGGCGGCGCAGGGCGATGAGGGCCTCGTACGCGTGCGTCAGGTCGCCCGCCGCGGGTGGCGTGTCCGGGAACTCCGGTCGGACCGCGTCGTCACCGCCCTCGCGTTCCTCCTTCACCCCGGTCCAGCCGTACTCGTCGCCCGCGTAGACGATCGGGGTGCCGGCGACGGTGAACAGCACCGCGGCCGCGTGCCCGGCGAACTGCTCCCCCACGGCGCTCGCGATGCGGGTGACGTCGTGGTTGCCGATGAAGGTCGTCGGGGCGAACGTCTCGAGCAGGGCGTCGTGCCGCTCGATCGCGTGCGCCAGTTCGTGGCCGTTGCCGTCCGCGATGCCGTGCCAGATGCCCTGCCACAGTTCGTACTGCGTCAACGAGTCCATGGTCGACGCCCGCGCGATCGCCGCTGCGTCGCCGTGGATCACCTCGCCGCTGAACCACGCGTCCGGGAACCGCTCGCGCACCCGCGGCAGCACCCTGGCCCAGAACGCCGGTGGCACCGCGTAGGCAGCATCGAGGCGCCAGCCGTCGATCCCGCGCTCCAGCCAGTGCGTCATCACCTGGACGACGAGGTCCTCGGTCGCCCGGCTGTCGTGGTGCAGCGCCACGAGGATGTCGTGCCCCTCGAACAGCCCGACGGGCACCGGCCGCCCCGGCGTCCACCCCGACCAGTCGATCGCGAACAGGTCGGCGGTCGCCGCGTCCGGTCCTGCTTCCTCGAGGGCCCGGAACGCCGGGTGTTCACGGCCGACGTGGTTGAAGACACCGTCGAGCAGGACCCGGATCCCCCGCTCGTGTGCCGCGGACACCAGACGGTCGAAGTCGGCGTCGTCGCCGAGCCGGGGGTCGATCCGGAAGTGGTCCACCGTGTCGTAGCCATGGGTGGAGCTCGCGAACACCGGCCCGAGTACCAGGCCGTTCAGGCCGAGGTCCACCACGTGGTCGAGCCAGGGCTCGATGCGACCGAGACGGTGCTCGACGGCGCGCTCCTCGACCGGCACCCCCGGGCGGACGTCCGCCCCGACGAACCCGAGCGGGTACACGTGCCACCACATGACGTGCGGGACCCACGCGGGCTTGGGCGGACGGATCGGTGCGGTGTCGGTGCTCACCGCTCCGATGCTGCCAGCCGCGCCTGTGCTGGGCGCTCCCGTGCTGGGAACGGACAGGGACAGCAGGACGAGGATGTGGGCATGGGACGTGCGATCAGGACGGAAGCGGACGCTGCGGCGTCGGAGTCGGCACAGGCTGATCGGACCTGTGCGTCGTGCGGCCGTCGGATGCCGTCGTCGGCAGCGCCGGACGCCAAGTGGTGTTCCCGCGCCTGCCGTCGCCACGGAGTGGACCAGACGGACCTGGCTCTCGAACAGCGCATCGACGAGCTGCTCGCCGCACGGGCACGCACCTCGAGCATCTGCCCGTCCGAGGTCGCGCGGTCGCTCGAACCGGACGACTGGCGCCCGCTCATGGAACCCGCCCGTCGGGCAGCCCAGCGCATGATGGCGCGCGGCGAGGTCGAGATCACCCAGGGCGGGTCCGTCGTGGACCCGTCGACGGCGAAGGGCCCGATCCGTATCCGTCGCCCGCGGTGAGGGAACACCTGTCGTGCACCGTCGGTTGGGGACGGGGATGACTGCAACCGGATCGACCGAAGCGACCCCCGTCCAGCCCCGAGCCCTCGTCGTGGGAGCGAGCGGCATCACCGGGTCCGCCCTGGTGAGCCACCTGCTCGACCTCGGCTGGGACGTGACCGCGCTGTCCCGCCGACCGCTCCCCCAGCAGGACGTCCGGACCGTCGCCGCGGACCTCCGCGATCCTGACAGCCTCGGCGCCGCGCTGGCAGACGAACGCCCCACGCACGTGTTCTTCACCGCGTGGCAGCGCCAGGAGACCGAAGCCGAGAACATCCGCGTGAACGGGGGCATGGTCCGCGACCTGCTCGCCGCACTCGCGCACGCCCCGCTGGCGCACGTCGCGCTCGTGACCGGGCTGAAGCACTACCTCGGCCCGTTCGAGGCCTACGCCGCGGGTGAGATGCCGGACACGCCCTTCCACGAGGAAGAGCCCCGCCTGGACACCCCGAACTTCTACTACGCGCAGGAGGACGAGCTCTTCGCCGCCGCCGAGCGTCAGGGCTTCACGTGGTCGGTGCACCGCTCGCACACCGTGATCGGGCACGCCGTCGGCAACGCGATGAACATGGGCCTGACGATCGCGGTGCAGGCGACCCTCGCGAAGGAGCTCGACCTGGACTTCGTGTTCCCGGGCAGCGAGGCGCAGTGGAACGGCCTGACCGACATGACCGAGGCGGGGATCCTCGCCGAGCAGATGGTGTGGGCGGCGACCGCACCCGAGGGCGCCGACGAGGCGTTCAACATCGTGAACGGCGACGTCTTCCGGTGGCGCTGGATGTGGCCGCGCCTGGCTGCACACCTCGGCGTCGACCCGGCCCGTGTGGTCGGGTACCAGGACGAGCCGCGACCGCTCGAGCAGCAGATGGCGCCGTACGAGTCGGAGTGGGCCGGCATCGCCGAGCGACACGGTCTGGCCGAGGCGGACATCACACGGCTCGCCTCGTGGTGGCACACCGACGCCGACCTCGGTCGCGCGATGGAGGTCGTCACCGACATGGGGAAGAGCCGCGAGGCCGGGTTCACGGCCTTCCGCCGGACCGAACGCGCGTTCGCCGACCTGTTCGCGCGCTACCGGGCCGACCGACTCATCCCCTGAGTCGTCGGCCCGGAACAGCGGGCTACAGCGCGAGCAGGAGCACCACGAGCGTCGCGACCGACAGCACCAGCAGGACGACGGCGCCCTGCAGGTCGCGGTCGTGCGCTCGGAGGTGCGCCACCACGGCACCGACGAAGTAGACCACCGCGCCGATGGCTGCAGCGATGGCGAGCGGCACCCACCAGATGCCGATGACGAGCCCGGCGGCAGCGGCGACCTCGAGCACCCCGAGCACGGTCATCTGCGCGGGCGTGACGTGCACGGCCTGCATCGAGGCGACGATCTTCGGGTTGCGGACGAGTTTCATGACGCCCGAGCCGAGCAGGGCCACGGCGAGGACAAGGGACAGGACGACGGCAGCGATGTGCACGGGGAACTCCAGGTGGTGAAACGGATGGTTGCCCCCGTTTCAAACCGGAGACTGCTCTCCGTATTCCCGGCCACGCGATCTAGGCTCGGGGCATGACCCGCCGAGACGTCGCCCGGAACCGTCAGGCGCTCGTCGACGCGGCCCGGTCCGCGTTCACCGACCACGGCCTCCAGGCTGCACTGGAACCGATCGCGGTCGCAGCGGGACTCGGCAACGCGACCCTGTACCGGCACTTCCCGACCCGCGCGGCGCTGTGGGAAGCCGTCCTGGTCGAGCCGATGCACGAGGTGCTCGACCTCGTCGAGCACTGCCGCGAGCTGTCCGCCTCGGACCCGTGGGAGGGCTTCGCGACCTTCGTCCGCGAGACGGCGGCGATCGAGGCGCGCCGCACCGGGTTCAGCGAACTCATGACCACCGACTACCGCGACGCTCCGGAACTGCTCCGGCTCCGCATCGCCGTGCAGGACGGGATCGACGCCCTCTTCACAGCCGGACGGGCGGCCGCGGTCATCCGCCCCGACGCCACCCTGGCCGACGTCGCACTCCTGCAGCTGTCGATCGCGGAGACGATCCGCACCTTCGGCCGGGTCGCGCCCGAGGCGTACCGACGCTGGGTGGACCTGGTGCTCGACGGGTTCCGGGCGGCAGACGTCCCGCGCGGCACGCTGGCCGGACGCCCCCTGCGCGGCGACCAGGTCCGTCGGGCACTGGCGGAGCGCCACCAGCCCGCCGGCCGTCAGAAGGCGTAGCGGATTGGACAGGACGGCAGGTGCTCGGCGACGAGCTCGCGGAAGCGCTCGACGAGCTGCCCCTTCATCCCGGACCGGTAGCGGACGTTCACCGCGCCGTTCTGCGACACCTTCTGCTCCTGCAGGTCGGGGCGCCAGAGCAGGTCCTCGGCCTTCGGGTGCCAGCCGAGGTTGACCTCGTGCAGGGGTTGGTTGTGCGTGAGGAAGATCACCTCGGCCGCGATCTGTGCCTTGGCGGCCGGTGACAGTACGTCGTCGACCTGCCGCAGCAGCTCGGTCCAGTCGGACTCCCACGTCGGGGTGACGATGACGGGCGAGAAGTTCAGGTGGACCTCGTAGCCGGCGTCGACGAACTCGTTCACCGCAGCGATCCGCTCGGCGACGGGACTCGTCCGGATGTCGGTGACCTTCGCGGTGTCGTGCGGCATGAGCGAGAACCGGATGCGCGTGCGGCCCATCGGGTCCCAGTCGAGCAACTCGCGGTTGACGTACTTCGTCGCGAAGGACGCCTTCGCGGTCGGGGTCATCCGGAACAGGTCGCACAGGTCGCGGACGTTGTCGCTGATCATCGCGTCGACCGAGCAGTCGCTGTTCTCGCCGATGTCGTACACCCACGACTCGGGATCGCACTGGTTCGGCTCGGTCTTCGGCCCCTGCTTCGCGATGTTGCGAGCGACGTGCTTCGTGATCTGGTCGATGTTGGCGAACACCGTCACGGGGTTGCTGTAGCCCTTGCGCCGCGGCACGTAGCAGTAGGCGCACGCCATCGCGCAGCCGTTCGCGGTGGACGGCGCGATGAAGTCGGCGGAGCGGCCGTTCGGTCGCGTGATCAACGACTTCTTCACGCCGAGCACCAGCGCCTCGGTCTTGATCCGGACCCACCGCTGCACGTTGCGCTCATCGCCGTGCACCTCGGGGATGTTCCAGTGGGACTCCACCGGCACGATCTCGGCGTCCGGCCAGCGCCCGATCACCTCTTGCCCGCGCTGCAGTTCGAGTGCGGCGGGCTCGGCGTAGATCCGGCGGACGTCGAGCATCGGGCGGGCGCGGTCGTTGCTCATCGACTCCTGTCTACCGGGGACCACTGACGGTGCAGACTCGGGGCATGACCGCCGAACCCGACGACCACTTCTTCGTCGTGGACGGCCGACGCTGGCGCCGCACCGACCCGGCCCTGCCCGAGGAACTCGCGGCCGCGCTCCGCTCCCACCTGGGGCGCGGGCGCAACGCGGTGAAGACCGCGAAACGCGCGGGCGACGACGCTGCGCTGGCCGCGGCACGGCACCGGAACGGGCTCGCGAAGCACGGTCTGGGCGAACGCGGCCCGGAGTGGTGGACGCGCCCCGAAGCCGATCGGATCGCCGACGCCGAGCAGGCCCTGGCCGACCTGGACGCTCTGCCGTGACGACGATCCGTCCGCCGCGCCTGGACCGCATCCTGAACCTCATCGCGTTCGGCCCGGTGATGATCGGGACAGGAGTCGCACTCGCGAGCGTGGCCTTCGTACCCGGAGCGTCGGCGCGGGTGTTCGTCTTCGTCCTCGGTGTCGCCTTCATCGCCGGCGGAACCTGGGCCACGGCCAGGCTCCGCCGCGTCGCCGTGCACCTATCCGACGAAACCCTCCGGTACTCCGGCTTCCTGTCGTCGTGGAGCGCACCGCGTGCGGGCATCACCGCGGTGCTCGACGACGCGTCCGTCGAGTGGCGCGACGATCGCGGTGTCGGCCACCGACGGCAGATCTGGCTGCTGACCCGAGCATGGGAGGACGACGGTACGAGGTTCGCCCCGCTTTGGCGCTGGCGACACGAGGCGCTCCTCGAGGTGCGGGCGTGGGCAGCGACTCACGAAGTCCGAAACGTCCCATGACGCCCGCGGTGGAAAGCGGAATCGGGCGTACCTGGTCGGAAGTTCCGACCTGGTACGCCCGATTCGACCAGGTCCGCCGCGAGCCGCGTCAGCCCTCGGTGTGACCCAGCGACGGCTCGAGGAGCAGGTGCGCCGTACGGGACGCCGCCGCGTGCAGCTCGAGGACGACGAGCTCGTTCCGGCCCTGGCGCAGGACCGGGCCGGGGATCGCCAGGGTCTGCTGCGGGCCGCGCGACCAGTACCGACCGAGGCAGAACCCGTTCACCCAGGCGACACCCTTGCGGAAGCCGTCGAGCGCCAGGTAGCGGTCGTCCGCCGCGTCGAGGTCGAACGACCCGGCGGCGAAGGTCGGCCCCGCGAGCACCTCGCCGTCGGTCGGCTCCGCGGCGGACAGCGCATCGAGGGCGGACGGTGCGATCGGGTCGAGCGCCAACGGTGCCGCGGTCCAGCGGGACAGCGGGACACCGTCGACGGCGACCCCGCCGATCAGGCCCTTCGGTTCGCCGATGCGCAGGCCGTAGTCGACCCGGCCCTGGTCCTCGACGAGCAGTTCGAGGGTACGGGTCACCGGCGGCAGGACGATGGCACGGTCGTGGTGCTCGCGCTCCAGGACGCCGACGACGACGCCGTCGACGGACACGATCGCGCGGTCGCGGACCTCTTCCCCGATGGTCAGCACACCGCCGGTGGGCAGGTCGACCTCGGCCCGGTACAGGACGAAGCCGCTGGCTGCACCGAGGGCGTCGAACGTCGGCGGCTCGTCGTGCGCTGACCACGTCGTGAGCGTGGGCAGCAGGGAGCGGAGTGACGCGACGCGGTCGAGACGGACGGCGAGGTCCGTGGCGGGGGCGACCCGGGCCTCCCGGTCGCCCGAACGGTCGTGGGATCCGAGGCGACCCGACCCACCCGGCTCCATGGATGCCGGCAACGGCGGCACGGGCGCGTAGCGCTCGATGACCGCGCGGAAGGCGTGGAACTTCGACGTCGGCCGACCCGCCTCGTCGAGTGGGGCGTCGTAGTCGTACGACGTCGCGATCGGCCGGTACACGCCCTTGTCGTTCGCGCCGTTCGTGAAGCCGAAGTTCGTGCCGCCGTGGAACATGTAGATGTTGACCGAGCCGCCGGCGGCGAGCAGGACGTCGAGGTCCTCGGCACTGGCGGACGCCGGCGTGGTGTGGTGGTGCTCGCCCCAGCTGTCGAACCAGCCGTCCCAGAACTCGGAGCACATCAGGGGGCCGGTGGGCTGGGCCTGCCGCAGGCGTTCGAGGCGGGCGGCGGACCGCGAGCCGAACGAGCCGGTCTTGTGCAGCGACGGCAGCGAGCCGTCCTCGAGCATCGTGCCCATCGGCTGGTCGACGCTCGTGAACGGAACCGTCAGGCCGATCGCGCGGTGCATCCTCTCGAGCTTCTGCAGGTACACGGAGTCGGAGCCGTACGCGCCGTACTCGTTCTCGACCTGCACGAGCACGATCGGGCCACCGTTGTCGATCTGCCGGGGTACGAGGACCGGTGCGAGCTGCTCCAGGTACTGCGAGACCGCTGCCAGGAACCCGGGCTCGTCGCGCCGGACACCCACGGTGCCGTCGGCGAAGAGCCAGTACGGCAGGCCGCCGTTGGTCCACTCGGCGCAGATGTAGGGGCCGGGACGGACGATGGCGTGCATGCCCTCGGCTGCGACCAGGTCGAGGAACCGGCCGAGGTCGAGGCCGCCGGTCAGGTCGAAGACGTCGGGCGACGGAGCGTGCGCGTTCCAGGCGACGTAGGTCTCGATGGTGTTGAGGCCCATCAGCTTCGCCTTGCGGATCCGGTCGGCCCACAGGTCGGGGTGCACGCGGAAGTAGTGGATCGCACCGGACAGCACGCGGTGCGGCTCGCCGTCGAGCAGGAAGTCGGTGTCGCCGATGGCGAATCGCATGAGATGACTCTTTCAGACAGCGGGGTCGTGCGGACGACGTCCGCACGACCCCGGGGAGTTGGTGCCGGTGCTACTTGGTCGAGACCGTGAAGCCCTGGTCCTTGCCGTACTTGGCGAGGGCCTTCTGCCAGGCCTCGAGGCCCGCGTCGAGCGAGGTGCCGTTCTCGTACGCCTGACCGACGGTGTCGGCGTAGACGCTGTTCGCGTACACCTGGTACGGCAGGTAGGTGAAGTCGTTGTCCGAGGACTTCGACGCGTCGACGAGCACCTTGTTGATCTGCTGCCCACCGAAGTAGGACGGCTTCTCGTCGAGGAAGGCCGACGAGTCGAGGTCAGCGGTCGTCGAGGGGAACCCACCGGACTTCATGAAGACGTCGGTCGACTCCTTGGACGAGTTCAGCCACTTCAGGAAGCCCGCGGCGAGGGCCGGGTTCTTCGACTGCTTCATGACGACCTCGGCACTGCCGCCGTTGTTCGCGGTCTGGGCGGTGCCACCGTCGTAGGTCGGCATCGGAGCGACACGCCAGTCACCCGAGGCCTGGGCGACGCCGGACTCCAGGTTGCCGGGCATCCAGGCGCCGGTGATCATCGTGGCGATCTCACCGTTGCCGAGCTGCTTGTACCAGTCGTCGGTCCAGCCGACCGTCTTCGACAGCAGGCCCTGCTCGACGAGCTCGTTCCAGGTGCTCGTCCACTTCTTGCTGCCGGCGTCCTGCAGGTTGATCGTGACCTTGTCGCCGTCGGTGGTGAACGGGGTGCCACCGGCCTGGGCGATCATGCTCGTGGTGAAGCCGGCGTCGCCGGAGTCGGCCGCGATGTAGGCGTTCGGGTCGGCCTCGTGCAGCTTCTTCGCGGCGGCGACGTACTCGTCCCACGTCTTCGGCACGGCGATGTCGTGCTTGTCGAAGACCGTCTTGTTGTAGAACAGCGCCATGGGGCCGGAGTCCTGCGGCAGGCCGTAGACCTTGTCGTCGATCGACACCGAGCTCCAGGTGCTCTTCGCGAACTTGTCCTCGAGCGAGTCGAAGCCGTAGCCGGACAGGTCGAGCAGCGAGTCGGACAGGGCGAACTGCGGCAGGGCGAAGTACTCGACCTGCGCGACGTCGGGGGCGCCCGAGCCGGCCTTCACGGTGTTCTGCAGCTTGGTGTACTGGTCGGCGCCGGTGCCGGCGTTGACGAGCTTGACCTTCACCTTGGGGTACTGCTTCTCGAACGCGGCGACCTGGGCCTTGGCGGAGGGGGTCCACGACCAGTAGGTCAGAGTGCCACCGTCCTTCAGCGCCTTGGTGATGTCGTCGGACGAGCCACCGGAGGACGAGCCGCCGGACGCGCAGGCGGCGAGGGCGATCGTGGCGGTGACGCCGATGGCGAGGGCGCTGAGCCCGCGCCGGAGACGCTTGTTCATGGGGGTGCCTTTCACTTCTTCGTGGAGAGGGGGTCGTGCTGCTGTGTGCCGGACCGGAGGTCGCGGGGCGGGGTCGCCACGGGCCTCCCGTCCGACGGATCAGGCCTTGACGGACCCGGCCGCGAGGCCGGACTGCCAGAAGCGCTGGAGGAAGAGGAACGCGACCACGATCGGGATGATCGTGAGGAGCGATCCCGTGACGACGAGGTTGTAGATCGGCTGCGCACCGGAGCCGGTGGCCTGGGCGTTCCACTGGTTCAGGCCGACCGTCAGGGGGTACCACTTCGGGTCGCTCAGCATGATGAGCGGCAGGAAGTAGTTGTTCCAGGTGGCGACGACCGCGAAGAGCAGGACGGTGACGACACCGGGAGCGAGGAGGCGGAGCGCGATGGTGAAGAAGATCCGGAACTCGCCGGCGCCGTCCATGCGGGCGGCCTCGAGGAGTTCGGCGGGGATCGCGTCGACCGCGTAGGTCCAGATCAGGTACATGCCGAACGGGCTGATGAGCGACGGCAGGATGATCGACCACGGGGTGTTGGTCAGGCCGACCTGCGAGAAGAGCAGGAAGGTCGGGACTGCCAGGGCCGTACCGGGGACCGCGATGGCACCGAGCACGATGGCGAACACCGCGCGACGGCCGGGGAACTGGAACTTCGCCATGCCGTAGCCCGCGACGGTCGCGAGCAGGGTGGCGCCACCGGCACCGACGACCACGTAGAGCAGTGTGTTGCCGAACCACTGCAGGAAGATGCCGTCGTTGTAGGTGACGGTGTCGACGATGTTCTGCCAGAGGTTGAAGTCCCCGCCGAACCAGAGCCCGAACGTGGAGAGCAGCGACGCCTGCGTCTTCGTGCTGTTCACGAGCAGGTAGAACAGCGGCGCGAACGAGTAGACGACGAAGACGACCATGACCGCGGTCAGCAGGCCGGAACGCTTCGGCTTGCGTCCGTCGACGTGCTGCTCGGCCTTCCGCTCGGCCTTCCGGGAGGCGCGGGTCGAGCGGGTGCGCGGGTCGCGCTGCGTCGTGGTCGCCTCGGTGACCGTGGCCGGCCCGGCGGCGCCGGTCGCGGGGTGCTGCATGGTGCTCATCGGTTCTCCTGGCGGGTTCCGCGGACCTGGACGACGTAGGCGATCACCGCGGTGATCACGCCCATCACGATCGCGACGGTGGCGGAGTAGTTGAACTGCTGGCCGCTGAAGGACAGCGAGTAGGCGTACATGTTCGGGGTGAAGGCGCTGCCGATGACGTTGGGGGCCAGGGTCTTCAGCAGGTTCGGCTCGTTGAAGAGCTGGAAGCTGCCGATGATCGAGAAGATCGTGGCGATGACCATCGGGCCGCGCAGGGCCGGGAGCTTGATCGAGAAGACCGTGCGCAGGGGGCCGGCGCCGTCGAGCTCGGCGGCCTCGTACAGCTCACCGGGGACCGTGCGGAGTGCGGCGTAGAAGATCAGCATGTTGTAGCCGAGGAACTCCCACGTGACCACGTTGCCGATGGAGGTCAGCACCCAGCTGGGGCTGAACGGCTGCAGCAGGTCGATGCCGAGCGCGTCGTTCGCCGCACCGGTCAGGCCGAACTGGTTGCCGTAGATGAAGCCCCAGATCAGGGCCGCGACGACACCGGGGACGGCGTAGGGCAGGAACACCGCGATGCGGAAGAAGCTCGTGCCCCAGAGCCGTGCGCTGTCGAGTGCGAGGGCGGCGACGAGTGCGAGCCCGAGCATGATCGGGACCTGGACGACCAGGAAGATCGCGACCCGACCGAAGCCGGACCAGAACTTGGCGTCCTGGAAGAGCTGGACGTAGTTGGCGAACCAGACGAACTGGTTGCCGCCGATGAGCTGGTCGCGGAACAGGCTGAGCCACAGGGCGTAGCCGATCGGGACGATGAGCATGGCGATCAGGACGACCACGAAGGGTCCGACGAACAGCCAGCCGGTGTAGCGACCCCGCGCCTTGGTCCGGCGACCTGCCGGGCGGGGGGCTGCCGGCTGCGCTGCGGCTGCCTCGCCGGGCCGCGCTGCGAGCGTGCTCATGTGACTCCTTCGTCTGCTGCGTTCGGGTGTCCGGTGTCTCGGTCGCGGCCCGGGCCCGGTGTCGGGC
Organism: Curtobacterium sp. RIT-PI-V; assembly: GCF_025642935.1. Taxonomy (NCBI): domain Bacteria; kingdom Bacillati; phylum Actinomycetota; class Actinomycetes; order Micrococcales; family Microbacteriaceae; genus Curtobacterium; species Curtobacterium sp. RIT-PI-V. Next base: position 119,274 of record NZ_JANZKM010000004.1, on the reverse strand, counting down.
GCTCTGGCGATCGCAGATGTTGACGTCAACATCGAACGTCAGGACGATAGCATGGCAACGTCAACATGCGCTAGCGTCCGGGAACGCAGACTGCGTGATCCCGCAACGGAAGGAGCTCGAGCCGATGACGACCGAGTCCCCCGCCGGCACCCGCCGCTCCCCCTCGATGGCCGCCGTCGCCGACGCCGCCGGGGTCTCGATGCAGACCGTCTCGCGCGTCGCCCGCGGGTTCGACAACGTCAGCCCGGACACCCGCGACCGGGTCCAGCGCGCGATGGACACCCTGGGTTACCGGCCGAACCGTGCCGCACGGGCCCTGCGATCGGGCCGCTTCCGCACCATCGGCGTGATCATGTTCACGCTCGCGTCCTTCGGCAACATGCGCACACTCGAGGCGATCGCCGACGCCGCCGGTGCCGCCGACTTCACGATCACCCTGCTGCCGATGGCCTCGCGCACCGAAGAGGGCGTGCGCTCCGCGTTCTCCCGCCTGCACGAACAGGCCGTCGACGGCGTCGTGATCATCATCGAGTCGCACATCATCGACACGGCCGAGGTCGTGCTGCCCGACGGCGTGCCCATGGTCATCATCGACTCCACCGGCAGCACCGACCACCCCGCGATCGACACCGACCAGACCGACGGCGCGCGCCAGGCCACCCAGCACCTGCTCGACCTCGGCCACGAGACCGTCTGGCACGTCGCCGGACCGACCTCGTCGTACTCCGCCGCACGCCGGTTGGCCGCGTGGCAGGACACCCTGTCGCGCGCCGGGCGGCACGTCCCGCCGGTGTTCCACGGCGGGTGGACGACCGAGCACGGATACTCGGCCGGGCTCGAGATCGCCGCGCGCCCGGAGATCACCGCCGTGTTCGCCGCCAACGACCAGACCGCGCTCGGGGTGCTCCGCGCCGCGCACGAGTTCGGGCGGTCCGTACCGTCGTCGCTCAGCGTGGTGGGGTTCGACGACTCCCCCGAGTCCGACTCCTTCTGGCCGCCGCTCACCACCGTGCACCAATCCTTCGACGAGGTCGGGCGCCGAGCCGTCGCGAACCTGCTCGCCCAGATCGACGGCGAGTCCGTGTCCTCCGCCCCCGACCTGGTGCCCGTGCGCCTGGTGGAGCGAGCGAGCACCGCGCGCCCGCCCGCGCGCGCGCCCGCGCGCTGACGCGGCCCGGCCGCGGGTCGCTGGCCGCGCCCCGAGACTCGCGGTGAGCGACCGACCTTGCGACCGCGGGCGCGAGAAGTGTCGCCCAGGCCGAGACTCGGCCCGCAATCCCTGGACCCACCGGACGGGAGGCACGGTGCCAGCCCGCCACGGGCCTCCCGTCCGGCGGACGGCCGGGTCTCGGGCACGCCACGCCGAGACTCGGGGTGAGCGACCGATCTCGCGGCCGCGGGCGCGAGAAGTGTCGCCCAGGCCGAGACTCGGCCCCGCCGCACGCCAGCGCACGAACGAGCAGAGGACGTCGGGCGCGAGCGCCCGACGTCCTCTGTGCTCACTCGACGCCCGCCGCAACGCACGCCGAGGCGTCTCAGCCGATCGACACGGCGGTCCAGGACACGGGCGGCAGCTCGATCGTGATGGTGTCGCCGTCGCGGCTGACCGTCTCGTTCGTGCGGAGCCCGACGCGCTCGGTGGACGACAGGTCGTTCACGGCGTGGATGTCGTCGTCCCAGACGCCCTCGGCGCGGACGTCACCCGAGGCCGCCAGGCCCGCGAGGTCGATCGTGACGGTGGTCGACTCGGACGGGTGGCGGTTGATGAGGAAGACCGCCGCCTTGCCGTCCTCGGTCACGGTGGCGGCCGAGTCCACGACCGGCACCTCGCCGTACTTGCCGCCGTCGACGGTGTCACCCGAGGACTTGACCTGCAGCGACGTGCCGTTCGCCAGGCGCGACGTCACCGAGAACGGGAAGAACGTCGTCTGGCGCCAGGCCGGGCCGCCGGGCTCGGTCATGATCGGGCCGATGACGTTGACGAGCTGCGCGAGCGAGGCCGAGGCGACACGGTCCGCGTGGCGGAGCAGCGAGATGAGCAGCCCACCCACGACGACGGCGTCGGCGACGGTGTAGACGTCCTCGAGCAGACGCGGAGCGACGGGCCAGTCCTGGAGCGTGAACTCCTTCTGCATCTCGTTCCACTTGGTGATGGACCAGACGTTCCACTCGTCGAACGAGATGTCGATGCGCTTGTCGGACTTCTTCTGCGCCTGCACGTGGTCGGCGGCGGTGGTGACCGTCTTGATGAAGTGGTCCATGTTGACGCCGGAGGCGAGGAACGAGGCGAGGTCGCCGTCCTCCTCGTAGTAGGCGTGCGCGGAGATGTAGTCGACGTCGTCGTAGGTGTGCTCGAGCACGGTGCGCTCCCACTCGCCGAACGTCGGCATCGAGGCGCCGGACGAACCGCAGGCGACGAGCTCGAGGTCGGGCTGGATCTGGCGCATGGCCTTGGCGGTCATCGCGGCGAGCTTGCCGTAGTCCTCGGCGTTCTTGTGGCCGAGCTGCCACGGGCCGTCCATCTCGTTGCCGAGGCACCACATCTTGATCGCGAACGGCTCCTGGCGGCCGTTCGACCGGCGGTACTCGGACAGCGCGGTTCCGGCGTCGATGTTCGCGTACTCGAGGAGCTCGATGGCCTCGGCGGTGCCGCGGGTACCGAGGTTCACCGCGAGCATGAGCTCCGAACCGACCTGGTCAAGCCAGTGCTGGAACTCGTGCAGGCCGACCTCGTTGGTCTCGGTCGAGTGCCAGGCCAGGTCGAGGCGCTTCGGGCGCTGCTCGACGGGGCCGACGCCGTCCTCCCACTTGTAGCCGGAGACGAAGTTGCCGCCGGGGTAGCGGATGGCGGAGACGCCGAGTTCCTTGACGAGCTCGACGACGTCCTTCCGGAAGCCGTGCTCGTCGGCGGTCTCGTGCGCGGGCTCGTGGATGCCGTCGTAGACGTGGCGGCCGAGGTGCTCGACGAACCCGCCGAACAGGCGACGTCGCACCGGCCCCACGGTGAACGCGGCGTCGAGGACGAGGTGTGTGCGGGGCATGGATCTCCTTCGATCGTGCGAGAGCGGGTACTGCGGGTCGTGCGGTGCGCGTACTGGGTCCGGCGCCAGGGGTAGCGAAGCGGACCGTCACGAAAGTGAGCGCTCACCTGACCGAAACGCTACCGGGTTCCACGGCGACGCGAAAGGGGTGGCGGATGATCTTCGCGAGCGCTAATGTGAGCGCTCACGGAGCACCGACCCACGGCTCTCGTGCACGGAGCAGCAGTGTTCCGCGAATGGAGCAGCGATGCTCCGGCGGGAGCACCGACCCTGCTCCCGAGCCCGGCCCATCCCGATGGAGTGATGCCATGCCGAACCGCCCAGCAACACCCGCGTCGCGCCTCTCGCGCCGCGGCTTCCTCGCCGCAGGAGCGGCGGCCGCGACGGTCCTGCCGCTCGCCGCGTGCTCGAGCCCGATCGCAGCCGGCCTGGCCGGCAGTGCCCTCAACCCCGAGACGCTCGTCTTCTGGAACCTCTTCGGCGGCGGTGACGGCCTCCGCATGCAGGCGATGGAGGACGGCTACGCGAAGCAGCACGGCGGATCGAGCTCGCTGCAGGCCACCACGTTCGCGTGGGGCAACCCGTACTACTCGAAGCTGACACTGGCCACCGTCGGGAACAAGCCGCCGGACGTCGCGGTCGCCCACCTGACCCGGGCGAAGCCGCTGTGGGACGGCGACCTGCTCGACCCGATCACATCCGAGGACCTGGCGAGCGTCGGCCTCAGCGCCGCCGACTTCAACCAGAAGGCCTGGACGGCGCAGAAGACCGACGGCAACAACATCGCCGTCCCGCTCGACACCCACCCCTTCGTGCTCTTCTACAACGTTGACGTGTGCAAGAAGGCAGGCCTGCTCGACAGCGACGGCAGCCTCAAGGACCTGTCCGGCATGGACACGTTCGAGAGTGCCCTGGCGGCGGTCTCGAAGGTCACCGGCGGCACCGCGCTCAACGTCGCCAACGTCGTGCCGGAGACCGCCACCCCGTGGCGCTTCTTCTGGACGATGTACAACCAGATCAACGACGCGACCCCCTTCATCAGCGACGGCGGCGCGAAGCTCACGGTCAACGAGGACGCCTACAACGAGGTCACCAGCCGCACCCAGAAGTGGGTCAAGCAGGGCTGGATGAACAAGGCGCTCGACTACGCCACGGCGCAGTCCCTGATGTTCGACGGCAAGGCCGGCTTCTTCATGCAGGGCGAGTGGGAGATCAGCACGGCGCAGTCCATCAAGGGACTGAAGTTCGGCATGGCCCCGATCCCGCAGCTGTACGACAAGCCCGCGACGCAGGCGGACTCGCACACCTTCGTGCTGCCGAAGAAGGACCGCACGCCCGAGCAGCGCAAGCAGCACATGCTCTTCATCAAGCAGATGCTCGAGCAGAGCCTGACCTGGGCCGAGGGCGGGCACGTCCCCGCCTACATCCCGACCTTCGACAGCAGCGCCTACAAGGAGCTCAAGCCCCAGTCGAACTACGCGGCCGCAGCCGAGACCGCCGTGTTCGACGACGCCGCCTGGTACGGCGGCTCCGGTTCGACCTTCGAGGGCACCGTCGGCGCCCAGCTGGCACTCGTGCAGCAGGGCAGCTCGTCGCCCGCACAGGCGCTCAGTGCCATCAAGTCGCAGCTCGCGACCTACCTGAACACCCCGAGCCCCCTGTGACCGGGCACGCGACCACCGGGCATGCACCTGCCCGGCACGTGAACGCCGTGAACACCGCGCGAAAGGCACGATGACGTGACCACAGCACCTGTCCTCGACCGGCCCACGGACGCGGCCACCGCGTCGCGTCCGCGCCGGAACCGCACCTACGGCACCAGCCTCACCCGTGGCCAGGGCCGCAGCGGCTGGCTCTTCCTCGCCCCGTTCGGCCTGTTCTACGCGGCGTTCCTGCTCGGCCCGACGGTCTGGATGATCGTCTCGAGCTTCTTCAACACCTCGACCGTCCGCACAGGCCTCGGCAGCTTCGCCGGGTTCGCGAACTACGCCGAGATGCTCGGACGTTCCGACTTCTGGTCGTCGCTCTGGCACACGCTGCAGTTCACGCTCTACACGACGCCGCCGCTCGTCATCCTGGCGTTCGTCTTCGCCGTCCTGACGAACCGGATGAACCGCGGCCAGTGGTTCTTCCGACTGGCGTTCTTCCTGCCGTTCATCCTGCCGTCGGCGACGATCTCGCTCATCTGGGTGTTCATCTTCACGCCGGCGACCGGCCTGTGGGCGAGCATGCAGTCGGCCATCGGCCTCACCCCGGGCTCCGGCATGCTGTCCAGCCCGAACACCGCGATGATCGGTGTCGCGATCGCCACCGTCTGGTGGACCCTCGGCTTCAACTTCGTGCTCTACCTGGCCGGTCTGCAGGAGATCCCGCGCGAACTGTACGAAGCGGCCGCCGTCGACGGTGCGTCGAACTGGCAGCAGATCAAGTCGATCACGCTGCCGCTGCTCGGCCGCACCACGACGCTGGTCATCCTGTTGCAGATCATCGCGAGCCTGAAGATCTTCGACCAGGTGTACCTGATGACGAACGGCGGACCGGGCATCTCCACCCAGGTCTCGCTGCAGCTCATCACGGGCGTCGGCTTCACCGACAACCGACTCGGTGCCGCCTCGGCAGCGTCGGTGCTCCTGTTCATCGTGATCGTCGCGATCGCGGTCATCCGGCAGCTCGTCGAGCGCGCTGCCGCCAAGCGAGAGATCGGGGCCTGACATGACCGCCACCGAGAGCATCACCACCGGCCGCGCCAAGCTCCGCACCGGCGTCTCGGCCGCCGCCCCCGCGAACGCCGCCAAGATCGGCGTCTCCGGCAAGGGCTTCAACCTGGTCGCCGGGATCATCCTGATCGTCTTCGCGATCATCTGGCTCATCCCCAGCCTGTTCGCCCTGAAGACGTCGCTGTCCGACAACGGCGTCGCCGCCCTCGGCGCGAACTCGATCCTGTCGAACTGGAACCCGACGCTGCACTCCTACGCGTCGCTGTTCCAGGCCGGCGACATCTGGAACTGGTACCTCGCCAGCGCCATCACGAGCGTCATCACGGCCGTCCTGACGGTCATGTTCGCCTCGATGGCGGCGTTCGCGCTGTCCCGCCTGGTGTTCCGCGGTCGGAACATCGTGTTCCTGCTCATCATCCTCGGCATCATGATCCCGACGCAGGTCCTGATCATCCCGATCTTCCAGGAGCTCAACGCCGTCGGCCTGCTGAACACCTACTGGTCGGTCATCTTCCCGCAGGTGCCCGCCGTGATCGCGGTGTTCATCTTCAAGCAGTTCTTCGACGGGATCCCGAAGGAGCTGGAGGAAGCGGCACGCATCGACGGTGCCAACATCTGGAAGATCTACTGGTCGGTCATCCTGCCGCTGTCGCGTCCGGTGATCGCCGCGGTCACGATCCTGACCTTCGTCGGTGTCTGGAACAACCTGCTGCTGCCGCTGTTCGTGCTGTCGAACCCGGACCTCATGACGATCCCGGTCGGGCTCGCCACGGTCCAGGGCAGCTTCGGTCAGCGCTACGCGGACATCCAGGCCGGAGCGATCCTGGCGGCGTTGCCGCTGATCATCCTCTACCTGATCTTCCAGCGGCAGATCGTGGAGGGCGTGACGGGTTCCGGCCTCAAGGGCTGACGCCACCCCACGGCGGACGGGAGGCCCGGTGCCAGCTGGCACCGGGCCTCCCGTCCGTCGTGTTGGTCGCGTTCCGGGCGCACCTGGCGGAAACGGGCGTACCTGGTGAGAAGTTCCGTGACGGTACGCCCGATAACGCCAGGCATCGCACGCGCCATGGGAAGGAACGGGCACCGCTCAGGCGGAGACGGACTCCTTGGCCTCGTGCTTCCAGAAGCCGGAGAACGTGATGCGCGCCTTCGGCAGACCCGCACGGTGCAGGTGCCGGCGGCCCTCCGTGGCGAGGGTCGACTCGCCGACCACGAAGGCGTACCCGCGGTCGTCGACGGGCACGTGCCGCTGCAGTTCGGCGAGCGCGGCGCGGCCCGGGACGGCGTGGTGGTCGACCTCGTCGCGGACGATCCACGTGACCGCGACCCCGGCCGGTGCGTCGATCTCGCGGACGTCGCCGGCGGTGGGGACCTCTTGGATGATGCGGCCGACCGCGTTCCGGGGCAGCGAGGCGGCGATGCCGAGCACGCCGGGCAGTCCGGTCTCCTCGGCCGCGATCACGATCTCGCTGGTGTCGTCCGGGCAGTCGAAGATGCAGCCCTGGTCGAGCATCGCCAGCTGGTCGCCGGGGCGGGCGCCGCAGGCCCAGATCGCGGCACGGCCCTCGGGCTCGCCGTCAGCGTCGGTGTGCACGACGAAGTCGATGTCCATCTCGGCGGTGCCGTCGGGCATCGGGCGGAACGCGGCGACGGTGTAGTTCGCGCAGTGCGGACGGACGTCCTCGGGGATGGCCAGGAACGTCGGCCACCACTTCTTGCCGTCGAGGTCCGGCATCCGGAACGCGTCCTGGTCCGGACGCCCGGTGAACAGGCGGAACCAGTGGTCGAAGCCGAGGAACGGGAACTCGTGCAGGTCGTCGCCGGTGACGGTCACGCGCTGCATCGACGGCGTCGTGCGCTCGGTGCGCAGGACCCGGGCACGGAAGAGCCGGGGATTCTCGGGCAGGAGCCGCGGAGTCTTCGCCATGAGGCAAGGCTAACCTAAGATGTTCTCCGTGCCAGCCCCCTCCCCTGCCCTGGCTTCCGTCTCGGAGGCCCGCACCGCCGATGCGTCAGCAGCCCTCGGTGTCCACCGCGCCGCCGTCCGTCGCCGCGTCCTGGTGATCGCCGGACTGGTCGTCGTGCTGGTCCTGGTGGCGGTCGCGAGCATGCTCCTCGGCAGCAACCGGATCGGCGTCGACCGGGTGCTCGACGGCCTGTTCCGGACCGGGTCGACCACCGATGAGGCGATCGTCTGGGGCTCCCGGGTCCCGCGCACGCTCATCGGTGCCGCGGTCGGTGCGGCCCTGGGGATCGCGGGGCTCCTGATGCAGGGGCACACGCGCAATCCGCTCGCCGACCCCGGACTGTTCGGGGTCTCGTCGGGTGCCGGGCTCGCCGTCGTCCTCGGCGTCTACGTGTTCGGGGTCACGAACACCGGCGCGACGGTGTGGTTCGCACTCGGCGGCGCGCTGGTGGCGAGCGTCGTGGTGTTCTCGGTGACCATCGCGGGCAGCGGTACGGCCAGCCCGGTCCCCCTCGCCCTCGCCGGCGCTGCCGTCTCGGCCCTGTTGGGCGCGCTGACCTCGTTCGTCGTCCTGACCGACCAGGACTCGCTCGACGCGTACCGGCTGTGGGTCGTCGGTTCCCTCGCAGCACGGCAGCTCGACGTCCTCGGCGCGGTGTGGCCGTTCCTCGTCGCCGGGCTCGTGCTCGCGATCCTGAACGTCCGGGCCCTCGACGCGCTCGGGCTCGGCTCGGACCTGGCCAAGGGCCTGGGCGAGAACGTGCTCGTCGCGCGGCTCGTCGGGCTCGGGGCCATCACGTTGCTCGCAGCCGGAGCGACCGCCGCCGCCGGCCCGATCGGGTTCGTCGGCCTGACCGTGCCGCACGTCGCCCGGGCCCTCGTCGGCACCGGGCACCGGTGGACCCTGCCGGTCTCCGGGCTCGTCGGAGCGGCGCTCGTGCTGCTCGCCGACGTCGTCGGACGCCTGATCGGCGGGTTCTCGGAGGTCGAGGTCGGCATCGTCCTGGCCGTCATCGGCGGCCCCGTCTTCGTCGCCGTCGCCCGCCGCCGATCGCTGGTGTCCCTGTGACCGGCACGACCGAACGAGCATCCGCGTCCATGTCCGGCGCAGCCGTCCGAGCGCCCGGCCGGGCCGGTGTCCGCTTCGGTCCGATCGGCCTCGCCTGGCGCCCGCGGGTGTTCTGGTACACGGCCGCCTCGCTCGGTCTGGTCCTGGTGCTCGTCGTCCTCGGTGTCGCGATCGGCTCGACCTGGATCGCCCCGGGCATCGTGCTCCGCTCCCTGGTCGGGCTCGAGACCGGCCCGGACGGCTTCATCATCACCACGCTCCGACTGCCCCGTGTCCTCACCGGCGCGCTCGTCGGGCTGACCCTCGGCATCGCCGGCGCACTGACCCAGACCTTCACGCGGAACCCCCTGGGTACCCCGGACATCATCGGCGTGACGTCGGGCGCGAGCGTCGGCGCCGTGGCGGCCATCGTGCTCGGCGGGGGCACGTACTCGGTGTCCTCGATCGTGCTCAGCGGCGGGATCCCCGTGGCCGCGACGATCGGTGCGCTCGTCGCCGCCGCCGTCGTGTACGGGCTCGGTTGGCGCGGCGGGGTGCAGAGCTACCGGCTCATCCTGGTCGGCATCGGTGTGAGCGCGACCCTCGACGCCGTGACGAGCTACCTGCTCGTCCGCGCCAAGATCACCATCGCGACCGCCGCGTCGCAGTGGCTCGTCGGCAGCCTGTCGAGCACCTCGTGGTCGAGCGTCTGGCCGCTGCTCATCGTCGCCGCGGTCGCGGTGCCGATCGCCCTGGCGACGAGTGCGGCGCTCGGCATCGGACAGCTCGGTGACGAGGTCGCGACCGGGGTGGGGCTCGCCGTCCAGCGACACCGCCTGCTCGTGATCGCCCTGGCCGTCGTGCTCACCGCCGCCGCCGTCGCCGCTGCTGGACCGGTCGGCTTCGTCGCGTTCGTGGTGCCGCAGGTCGGACTCCGGCTGGCCGGGACGAACCGGCCACCGCTGCTGCTCGCCGGTCTGCTCGGCGCCGCGCTGGTCCTCGCGGCGGACCTGCTGTCCCGATCGGCGTTCCCGTGGCAGGTGCCCGTCGGCATCATCACGACCGTGATCGGTGCCCCGTACCTGATCTGGCTCCTCATCCGTCACCGCAAGGAGATGTCCCGATGACGACACCCCCGTCCACCCCGGTCCTCGAAGCCCGCGGCCTGTCCGTCGGCTACGACCGGCACCCCGTGCTGACCGATCTCGACCTGCGCGTCGAGCGCGGCACCGTGACGACGTTCCTCGGCGCGAACGGCTGCGGCAAGTCGACCCTGCTCAAGGCCTTCGGGCGAGTGCTGAAGCCGCAGTCCGGCGAGGTCCTGCTCGACGGTTCCCCGATCCGCAAGGAACCGAACCGCCAGGTCGCGCGGAAGCTCGCGATCCTGCCGCAGTCCCCCGTCGCCCCCGCCGGCACGAGCGTGCTCGACCTGGTGATGCGCGGCCGCAACCCGCACCAGTCGTGGGCGAAGCCGTGGACCGCGGACGACGCCGACGTCGCCGAGCAGGCCATCGCGGCGACCGGCCTGACCGACGTCGCCCACCGCGACGTCGCGAGCCTGTCGGGTGGCCAGCGACAGCGTGCGTGGATCGCCCTGGTGGTGGCGCAGCAGGCCGACACGTTGCTGCTCGACGAACCGACGACCTACCTGGACCTCGCACACCAGCTCGAGGTCCTGCGCCTGGTGCGCCGACTCAACCGCGAGCAGGGTTCCACCATCGTGATGGTCCTGCACGACCTGTCGCTCGCGGCCCGGTTCTCCGACCGGCTCGTCGTGCTGCACGACGGCGGGGTCGCTGCCGACGGCGCACCGCACGAGGTACTGACCCCCGCGTTGCTCGAGCACGCCTTCGGGCTGCACGCGCGCGTGTTCCCGGACCCCGTGACCGGCGCCCCGATGATCGTGCCCGAGGCCGACGAGCACGACACGTCGCTGCACCGCGAACGCGACACCGTGCTGGCGACGGCAGCAGACTTAGGTTAGCCTCTCCTAACGTGAAGCTCTCCCGACGCGGCTCCCTCCGAGCCACCCTCCTGACCTCCGTGGCCGTCTCGGCCCTCCTCCTCGCCGGCTGCTCGAGCACCGACTCGAACGACTCCGACGGTGACACCGCGGCGTCGAAGGCCTGGTCCTACGAGGACGCCACCGGCACGACCGTGAAGGTCGACCACACGCCGAAGCGCGTCGTCGTGCTGAACGACATCGCGATCTCGTTCATCGAGTACGGCCTGAAGCCGGTCGGCACCTTCGGCCAGCTGACCATGGCGAAGGACGCCCGGTTCGACGACCTGGACACCGACGGCATCACGCAGCTCGGCACCGGGTACGGCGACATCGACCTCGAGAAGCTCGCCGCGCTGAAGCCCGACCTGGTCGTGACCTCGGTCTACCCGACCGACGAGAAGGGCACGCTCGACGACACGCAGCCCGGCTACGGCTTCAAAGACAACGAGCAGGAGAAGCAGATCGAGGCCATCGCGCCGGTCGTCCAGGTCAAGTGGGGCGGCAAGGGCGAGGACGTCATCGAGAAGATCGCCGACCTGAGCGAGTCCCTCGGCGCCAAGGAGTCGACGATCGAGGCCGCCGAGAAGCGCTTCGACACCGCAGGCGACGAGCTCGAGAAGGTCGCGAAGGAGCAGGACCTGTCGGTCGTCTCCATGTACGCCGACGGTGACGGCGCCTACGTCACGCGCCCGACCGACGAGCCGCTGCTGCAGATGTACTCGTCGTTCGGTGTCGACTTCGTGAACCCGAAGCCGAAGGGCTTCTACTGGGGCATCTACTCGTGGGAGAACGCGGGCCAGATCAAGGCCGACGTCCTGCTGCTGTCGCAGCAGGGCTACCAGGTCGCGGACCTCGAGAAGCAGCCGACCTTCGCCGACAACGCGGCGCTCGAGGCCGGCCAGGTGCACAGCTTCACCTTCCCGGCGCTCGACTACGCCTCGCAGGCCGACTACATGAAGCAGCTCGCGGGCTGGCTCGAGGACAGCAAGAAGCTGTCCTAGGACGCAACCAACGATCGGACGGGAGGCCCGTTGCCAGCTGGCAACGGGCCTCCCGTCTGTTCGGTGTCGCGTCTCGTGCACGTGACCCGCTGCTGTCGTCAGCCCGCCGGCAAGGCGGCGTTCACAGCGGTCTGCGCATCGCGCCAGACCGCTGCGCGGGACCCCGCGTAGGTGCCGCCCTGACCGTTCGAGTAGTACCGCAGGTTGTGCTTCCCGCCGTCGGTGTTGCCCTGCCAGTACGCGGTCACCGCGCGCGAGCTCCCGCCGACCAACCACACCTGGTCGGCGGCGTCGGCCGTTCCGGTCTTGCCGAACAGCGTGGTGCCGTCCGGGGTCTGGCCGCCGCTCGCCGTACCGCCCCGGAAGGCGCCCTGCATGACCTCGAACGCGGTCGCCGCGGTCTGCGGCGAGACGGCCTGCGAGCAGGTGCGCGGCTGCCCGCCGAGCTCCGTGCCGTCCGGTGCGATCACCTGGTCGATCACGACCGGCGCGCAGTACCGGCCGCCGTTCGCGACGCCCGCGTACGCCGCCGCCATCGTCAGCGGCGCGATGCTCTCGGTGCCGAGCAGCGACGCTGGGTTCCACGGCAGCTCACCGCCGGCGGCCAGGTGCACACCGAGGCGCTTCGCGACGTCGCGGATGTCGCACAGGTCGAGCTGCGCGGCCATCGACTGGTAGGCGGCGTTCACGGACTGGGCCGTGGCCGAGCGGACCGAGTACGGCCCCTTCTGGCCGGGCGAGTCGTTCTTCGGCTGCCAGAAGGCCGTCGTCTGCTCGCCGCACGCCGTCCACGTGCTCTGCGGGTGCGGGGTGCCGTTCACGACCGTGTCCGGGCTGCGGCCGGCCTCGAGCCACGCCAGCAGCGTGAACATCTTGTACGTCGAGCCGGTCTGGAAGCCCGTCGAATCTCCGTCGGCCTGGTCGACGGCGTAGTTCAGCGACGTCGCCGTCGGTGGCGCCTGCTCCGACCGGTCGTAGTCGGTGTTCTGCGCCATCGTGAGCACCCGGCCGGTGCCCGCCTCGACGGTGTTCAGCGTCGCGCCCAACGCGAGACGAGTCTCGGTCTTCGGGTCGTACCGGTCGAGCAGTTCCTTCTGCTTCGCGTTCAGGTCGAGGTCGAGCGTCGTCTGGATGCGGTACCCACCCGTCCGCCAGGCATCGGCGCGCTGCTGCTTCGTCGCGCCGAGCTGCGGCAGCCGTGCGGCGACTCGCTCGGCGTAGTCGCAGAAGAACTCCGCCCCGGTCTCGACGGCCTCGCACCCCTGCTTCGGCGCGGTGATCCGGACGTAATCGGCCAGCCGCGACAGCCGTGCCGTGCGGTACTCGTCGGTCGTCAGGTGCCCCTGCTCGTGCATCGAACGGAGGATCACGTTCCGCCGCGCGGCGTTGTCGCGGTAGTGGTCCGGCGTGGACAGGTCGCGGCGCTCCGGCCACTGCACGATCGCGATGAGCGACGCGGCCTCGGCCGGGGTCAGGTCGGTGGCGGACTTGCCGTAGTAGTGCTGCGCGGCCGACTGCACGCCGTACGTCTGGTCGCCGAAGTAGGCGATGTTCAGGTACGCCGTCAGGATCTGCTCCTTGGTGTACTTCTTCGCCAGGCCGATCGCGAGCTTCATCTCGGCGAGCTTCCGCTGGGGCGACCGCTTCGTCGCCTCCTTGTAGCCGGCCTTCTGCTCCGCGAGCGTCGGCAGCTCGCTCGCCCGCTGGATCTTGATGTTGCGCACGAGCTGCATCGTGAGCGTCGAGCCACCCGAGCCGCCCTCGCCTTGCGACGCGGCGACGCTCACCAGGGAGCGGACCATCGACGTCGCGTCCACACCACCGGTCTCGTAGAACCGCTTGTCCTCGCCGTCGACCGCAGCGTGCTTCAGCTGGTCGCTGATCTGGTCGAACGACAGCTCCTGCCGGTCCTGCGCCCACACGTTCGCCAGGTGCACCGGTTCGCCACCGCGGTACGCCCAGACCTGGTTGCGCTGCGGCAGGTCCCCGATCTCGATGTGCTCCGGCAGCGACTCGAACACCCCGATCGCCGACGTCGTGCTCACTCCGGCGACCGCGATCATCGGCGTCACGCCGACCCCGACCATCAACCCGGCGAGCACACTGCCGCCCACGAAGCCGAGCGCGGCTCCCCCTGCACGTCTCATCGTCATCGCTCTGGATCCCCCGTGGTGCATCACCGCACCGATCTGGTGCGGTAATTCGGGAGCGTCCCAGCCGATCTCGGGCGGTCGCCGGGACTTCGCCGCGGAAGACCGCCGTGTCCGCTGGGAAAGTGCCCGCCGTGACGGGATCGTGACGTCAGCGGGGGCGATCTCGTCCCGCCGGACGATGACGGGCGGCTCCGAGAGTGCCCGCCTCTGCGCGTCTCGCCGCCGGCGGTCATCTCAGTACGAGCGTGCAGCACGTGAGACACGAGCTCCCGATGCACCTCCATCGACAACACGTCGGTCGTCGCGGCGCACGCCCGCGGCAACGAGGGGTCCTCGCGCCGAGCCGCGTCCCCCTGCCGGACGCACAGGCGAGCCGGACCCGATCTGCGTCGCCACCCTTGTCTCGCAAGCAACTGTCAATGACACCTTCACCGAAGACGCTTGCGAGACATGGTTGTGAGAACCGCCGCACCCCGCACCCCGGATCCCGCGGGACGGAACGCCTCGGCGGTGCTACGGACGAGACGTTTCGCAACCGTAAGGATCCGAGACCGTTGATGAGATCAGCAGGAGCGCACGATCCCCAGGAACCCATGTGGTCACCCTTCCGCGGAGTGACGTGATGCAATCGCGTTCGGGCTGGACTCCCCGCAAGCCGGATGCCACCCTTCTCATGAAAAGGGTGGCATCCGGCTTGGGCATCAAATAGGGGGCAGGAATTAGCCGTAAATCTGCACCAGGTCCGGAAGTACGATGAGTAGCGGAAGGAAGCTGAATACCGTAAGCGCAATGCCGACGATGATTGCAGCAGTGCTCAGCCCGCGTCCTTGCTCTCCAGTTCGGATTACCTGCCGTCGAGCAATGATGCCAACAATGACACCCGCGACCGGTACAACAATGGCGAGAACTATCGCTACAATAGCGAGGGTGCTGGTGCGCTCTGGCTGATTAACCGGCGGGGAAACTGTGGGTGATGAGTTCGTCATCGCTTATTCACATCCTTCGTAAGCTTGCCGGTAAGTCCGCAAGTCGTCGTCATATTCTTCACGTATGAAACGGGCCAGCCCTTCACATTCGCGTCAATCTGATAATCCTCAATCGACTTTGTCTTGCCGCCGCCCGCGCGGTGCTCCTTACAATTGACTGGAGTTACCGTGACCCCATTACTTTTAGAGCCATAAACATGGCAGTCGTGGTAACCAGCGTATCCCCTGTACTTGTTGGTCCAAGACTTTGAGCCGTTATAGTAGAACTTCCCAGACTGCCACTCTGAGTATCCGAGCTGATCATCGTGCTGTTGCCACTTCTTGGACTTGACCTTACTCGACTTCGCAGCCGCCATGATCTCCATCTTTTGAGAGTTCGACAAGCCGGGGTCCGCTCGTACATCGAGCCCGTCGACAACCTCCTCTGCGCCGGTTTCGATAGTAGTCGTGGTGGCGCAGGTGCTATCGACGTCAGATTTCGTGACAGTTCCGTTGTTCGCTCGGGCAGCAGCGTCAAGGGCGATGACACATTCGGCTGCGACCGGCTGCGCGTCCGCTACAAACGAGCGAACCGGCGTAGCGAGATACTGGGTAGTCGAAGAAGTACTGGTCGGACCGGACAATTCTGCACGCCAGTAGTACCGGCTTCCCTCAATTAGCTTCGCGGGGTCAAGCTGGTAGTCCGTAGCGATCCAGCCCGAGTCAAGGACCGGATTCGTGACGCCGTCCGCATCGAGCGAGACGGTGAAATGACGCTGGACGTAGTCGCGAAGCTGATCATTCACCGGCACGACAGCGAGCGTGTCCGACATGTCACCAAACAAGCCGTCTCCAGGGAAGTACTGGAGCGTCTCAGCCGGCCAGTTGCCACCAAATTCAGTCTGGAAGCTCGCGCTGCCATAGGACTCGTACGTGTTGGTTACGATGGTGGCGTCGATCTGATGCACTCCGCCAGTTGCAGGCAATGCCACGGATACCTTCGTGGCCTGCGTTTCGCTCAGTGCAGTAGCGGTTTCAGGCGTGCCGTCCACATCGACGTCGACCTCTGCTCCGGTTTCGGTTGCTGCCGGCACGGTGACCGTGCACTGCACGGGAGCCGTCGGGATAGTCACCGTCACCGCGCCCGCCGAGTAGGGCGCGGGGCACGAGATGGTTGGCGCCTGAGGATTTGCATACCAGCCCTGAACGTCGATGACGTAGTCAGTCGCGTCGGCGACGTTGTTGAGGTTGATCTTGCCATTCGCGCCGAGGGCGACAGTGACGGTGTTGGTGCGGATCTCGCCGGCCTGGAAGTTGATCGACGTCGTCTCCGGCTGCGTGGTCCCACTTGCCCACACAGACGCGCGGCCATCGCTACCGCCGTGTACAGCGGTCAGCGTCAAGACGACCGCAGTGAGGCCGGAGCCCATCACGGGCACCCCGGCCTTCCCCGCGACCTGGACCGCGCGTGTCTCGTTCTTCGCGAGGATCGTGTTCCCCGTCGCACGGGAGTCGTAGGCCCGCCCGACTCCGGGGGTGAAAGTCGCGCCAGTGGTGGCGGAAGCGGTGAAGTATCCCTGCAAGTCGATGACGAGGTTGATGGTCGACGAGCCGTTGTAGATCGTCATCTTCCCGCTCGAGGACAGCCGTACCTGCGCCTGGATCGAGGTGTTCACCGACGGCGCGTAGTGCAACGCGTTGTCCGGACGGGTGGTTCCGGTCGCGTACGGCGTGAGGTAGCCGTCAGAAGCGGTGGAGTTGATCGGCAGGAGGTTCACGACCGCGCCGGACGCTCCGGCCGGGACGCCGTTGGCGCCGGTGACCTGAATGTCGACGCTCTTCCCCGGTGCCAGGAGCGCCTTCGGAGCGCCGAGCCCGGAACGGGTGTCGACGATGCGCTTGCCCGCGACGGGGACAAACCCGCCGGCGGCGGTGCCGTCGGTGTTCGCGGTGTAGTAGCCCTGCACGTCGAGGATCAGCCGTGCGGCCGTCTCGGTCGACACCTGGATGGTGCCAGCGGCGCTCACGGCGACGATCGCGGTGTTGGAGACGTACTCGCCGGTGTTGGCGTTGTAGATCAGCATCGTCGTGCGCGACGTGTCCGCATCCGGACGACCGAACAGCGTGCCTGCGGACGGGGTGCCGCTGACCGTCGCGTTCAATGACACGGCACCCACGGTGCCGTCGTCGGGGATCCCGGCGACGCCAGCGATCTTGATCGTCCGGTACTTGCCCGCCTCCATTGGCGTACTGAACCCGCCGGTACCAACCTTGGTGTCCAGGACACGGCCGGACGCGGGCACGAACACGCCACCGGTACCGGTGTCGTTGATGGCCTGCGCCGGTGTGGCGACGAGCAGTGATCCGACAAGTGCGAGCGCGCCGAGTGTGGCAGCAGCGATGCTGCGCCTCCTCGAGCGCGGAGCGTGCAGCAATGTGCGCACAAAACCCCCTAGATGATCGACAGCACGGGTTGCTGTCAGCCTGCGCAGCATATGAGGAAGCTGAGTATCTGTACCCGACCCCCGTACGGGGGCAGAACCAAAAGCCCCGGTCAGAATGGGTAGTTTCACCTCGGGCTTAATGAATGCTCAGGTAAGAGTTACGCCGACGTGATCTTCGATGATCTGCGGTCGCGGCGACGGGGCGCCGCCTGATCGGCGCCCGCAACACCACGGACGGGTACTCGCCGAGACAGCTTATTGATCAGTCATGGTGCGGAGTCAGTACCGGTCTCCGCACAGGACTCGATCACGACACGAAGCACCGCGGGGACGACGACACAGAGCGAAGCTGCTCACATGCTGGCGCGCCGCCGATGAACGCAGAAGTGCCTCGCCCAGGAAGGGCGAGGCACTTCTCAGGGTTCACCTGGTCACGAACGAGAAGATCGCGAAAATGATCAATCCGATGACACCGACAAGTATCAATACTTTAAGTACAGTTCTAGTCGGCTTTTTCGAGTTTGGACTTTTTCGCTGCCTGTTTGTGGCGGTCACGGCCACAAGTGAGAGGTGCACCGCCGCCAACCGAGGGGCCGACGGGCTCGTGACATCAGCTGGCCGAGGACTCCATCGGGACGGTACCCGCGAGCAGATCGAGCACGCCGTCCGGGAACACCGGGACGTCCGTGTCGACGGGCACCCAGCGCACCGGGCTGCCCTCGTCCAGCACCACGAGTTCGGCGTCGAGCGGCACTTCGTCCAGATCGGCCGACCGGACGGCGAACACGTGGACGTACTCGTGCCCGGGCTGCCCCTCGTACTCGAACAGGTTCTCGAGGACGCCGAGCAGCCGGACCTCGTCAAGTGCGACGTCGAGCTCCTCGCGGAACTCGCGACGGAGCGCCTGGACGGCGGTCTCCCCGAACTCGATGCCGCCGCCGACCGCGCGGTGGAAGCGCAGGCCGCGCCTCTGGTCGAACGACTCGGACAGCAGCACGTGGCCGTCCTTGGTCGGCAGCCCGACCGCGATGTTCCTGATGCTCCCCATCACGCCACTCTGCCACCGGTGCGGGGTCGGTAGGTTCGGACCATGCGCGACTTCCGCTCGATCGTCACCCTCGCGATCATCTTCCTCGGTCTGGGCTTCCTGCTCACCGCCGGTGGTTCGGTCTGGACGATCCTCACCCCGGACGGCACCGGCGTGAACTTCGCCGCGGGGTTCATGTACATGGGCGGCATGGTCGTCGGTACCGCCGGGATCGCACTCGGGGTCGCCGCGCTCGTGGCCGTCGCCCGGGCGGCGAAGCGCTTCGGCCGCTAACCGGCGAGCGCCTCGGCAGCAGCACCCCACCCGGTGGGGTCGTCCCCCGGCGGGATGAACAGCATCGTGTTCCAGAGCACCAGGACGTCCCACCACGCGAGCTCGTCGGCAGTGAGCGCGCTCACCGAGCGGTAGCCGTCGAGCAGCTGCCGATGGACGGCCTCGGGGACCGGCCCCCAGTCGTGGAAGAGCGTCCCGAGCAGGACGGCCGACCGCGCCAGTTCGACGATGCGGTGGTCGCGGCGCAGGTCCTCGAAGTCGATGACGGCGACGACGTCCGCGTCGGCGCACAGGACGTTCGCCGCCCGGTAGTCCCCGTGCACGATCTGGACCGGCAGGTCGTCGGACGGCGCGGCCGTCAGCAACCGTCGCAGCGCCACCCGGGCACGGTCCGGCACGTTCGTCGTCGCACCCTCGAGCCAGTCCTCGACCTGCTGCAGGAGCGGGGCCGGCGGCGGGCGCACACCGGCTGCGCGCGCCCGATCGGGGCTGTCGCGCAGGGCGTCGTGGAAGTGGGCCAGCGTCGCACCGGCCGCGCGGACCTGTGCCGGTTCACGGACGTCCAGCAGTGTTCCGCTGATGACGTGCTGGAGCCCCATCGAGACTCCGTCGTCCTCGACCTGCACCCGTCCGTCGGGCGTCGGCACCGGGGCGGAAACAGGCAGGCCGCGCTCCGCGAGCCACGTCGTGAGGTCCGCCGCGAACGCCAAGCGCTCGAACCCCTCCGGCGCGATCGACCACTTCAGGAGCATCCGGCCGCCAGCGGTCGAGACCCAGGCGAGCGCGTTGTGGTCGCTCATCACGATGCGCTCGCAGGTATCGGCGCGCACACCCCACCGCCGCTCGAGCGTCCGGACGACCCAGGCGTCCGCAGCGGCGGCGTCCGTGAAGCCGAAGCGGTCGCGCAGGACACGGGCTGCGTCGCCCCGTTCCCACAGCAGCTCGAGTGTCATCAGCCCACCCTCGCAGGTCGCGCTACCATCCGGTACCGGTCCACGCACGGAAGCGAGTCGCCATGACCTCCCAGAGCACTCGGGTCCTGCACGTGATGTGCACGGTGTTCCTGTTGGGCGCCTTCCTGTCGGTCGGGATCGGTGGGTGGTCGCTCGCGAACGACACCGGGGGCGGTGCGAACATCGGCGGCGGCATCCTGATGCTGTTCGGCTACCTGCTCGGTCTGATCGGGATCGCGCTCGGCGTCGCCACGCTCGTCGTCGCCACCGTGTCGCGGCGACGGTCACGCACGCGCAGCTGACGCCTCAGCGGCGGCGGGTGCGGAGCCGCTGCACGCCCACCCATCCGGCGACCGCGAAGCAGCCGAGCGCGAGGACGTACGAGACGAGCAGGTCGGCCCATGCGCGCGGGTTGATCGATCCGTCGGGCAGCCGCTCCTGGAGTTGGAACGACGTCGGGAACAGCCAGTAGGACGTCGCGTAGACGGTCAGCCCCAGCCCGACGACGAGCGAGCCGACGATGATCCACCGCGCGGTGGACCGCTCGAGGCTCATGCGGTCGCCGCCTTGCCGGGACGCCGTGACGCCGACCGTGGCGGGTTCGCACGGAGGTGCTCGCTGATGCGCCCGAGGATCCGGGCGAGGTCACTCGCGTCCCCGTCCGTGATCGGCGCGAACAGGAGTCCGTGCACGGTGCCGATGTGGCCGGGGAACACGTCGGCGAGGACCTCGCGCCCGACGTCGGTGATCGTGACGACGGTGCTGCGTTCGTCGTCCGGCGACGGGGACCTCGTGACGAGGCCGCGCTGTTCGAGCAGTTGCGCTTGGTAGGTCAGCCCGCTGCGGCTGTAGACGACGCCGTCGGCGAGGTCCGTCATCCGCTGGCGGCCGTCGGCGGTGTCACCGAGGCGCGCGAGGAGCTGGAACTGGACGTAACTCAACCCACCGACGTCGCGGAGCTGCTTCTCGACCGCGGGGCGCAGGAGCGCACTCACCTCGGTCAGCGCGAAGTAGGCGCCGAGCTGTGTCGGGGTCAGTGCGGTGGGGGTTTCGCTCATACGAGCATCCTACCTGTTGCTTCGAGTTCGAAGCAGTGCTAGCGTCTCCGACAAGCGCTTCGAATTCGAAGCAAACAGGAGAGGGCATCATCATGAAGGCAGTGCAGTTCCACGAAGTCGGCGGACCCGAGGTCCTCCAGTACGGCGAGGTCGAGCAGCCGACCCCGGCAGCAGGACAGGTGCGACTGCGCGTCGCGGCGTCCGCGTACAACGCTGCGGACAACGGCATGCGGGCCGGCTTCCTGCCGATCCCGATCCAGCTGCCGCATGTCCCCGGCTACGACGTCTCCGGCACGGTCGACGCGATCGGCGAGGGCGTGACTGGTCTGACCGCGGGCGACGCGGTCATCGCGTTCCTGCCGATGGACCGCGACGGCGGGGCAGCCGAGTACGTCATCGCACCGGCGGACGCCGTGGTCGCAGCGCCGACGAGCATCCCACTGGCCGACGCGGCCGCGCTGCCGTCCGTCGCGCTGACCGCCTGGCAGGCCCTGTTCGACGACGGCCGGCTCACCGCCGGACAGCGGCTGCTCGTCGTGGGTGCCGGCGGGGTCGTCGGCAAGTACGCCGTCCAGCTCGCCAAGCGCGCCGGAGCACACGTCATCGCGACCGCCAGCCCACGCAGTGCCGACGCCGTGCGCACGGCCGGTGCCGACCACGTCATCGACCACACCGACACCGACCTGCTCGATGCCCTCGACGGTCAGGTCGACGTCCTGCTCAACCTGGCGCCGATCGAGCCCGAGCAGTTCGCGGCGGACGTCGCAGCGGTCCGTGACGGCGGAGTCGTCGTGAGCACGACGGCGTTCATGGCCACGCCGGGTGACGAGTCCCGAGGCGTTCGTGCAGCGACCGTGTTCGTCCTGCCGAACCGCGAACGCCTGATGGAGCTCGTCGCGCTGGTGGACGCCGGGGCCCTGACGGTCGAGGTCACGCGGCGCATCCCGCTCGCCGAGCTCCCCGCACTGCACGCCGAGGGCGCAGCCGGGAGGATCGCCGGCAAGGTCATCGTCCTGCCCTGACCTGACCCGGATCACCGGAGCGGCCAGTGCGACGGGCGGTCCAGGTCGCCGGGCAGCACCGTGGACGCATCGCCCTGGGCAGCGTTCACCTGGGGTTGGGTCAAGAACAGCGCGTTCGACAGGTCCGCTCCCCCGAGCCGGGTGTCGCGCAGGTCCGCCCCGAGCAGGTCGACACCCGACAGGTCGCATCCCCGCAGGTCCGCGGCGATCAGGACCGCACCGCGCAGATCGGCGCCGACCAGGACGCGAGATCGCAGGTCGCGGCCGGCCAGGTCGGTCGATGGGTGCAGGTCACCGGCCGCGTCGCCGGCGGTGGGGTACCCACCTCGAGCCTCCGCGCTGACGTCGATCAGGACGGAACGGACCCCGGACCGGAGCGACTCGACGTTCACCGCGAGGACGCCGGCCAACTCGCCGTCGAGGATCTGCTGGATGCGGAGCCGGAGCCCGGTCGGTGCGTCCGCGCTTCCCAGAGCGGTCGAGCGGGACCCCGCCTCGGCCAGGTACCAGAGCATCTCGTGGAGCTGCCGGGCGACCGCGAAGGCCCGGAACACCTGCGGCTTCGAGTCCGGCCGGTCGACCGAACTCGTGCCGTCGAAGCAATCGGTGGTGGTGCCCCCGCGGAGGCGGTGCAGCACAGGACGGAGCAGTCACCGCAGGCAGCGCGGAGCACCGAGCGGTCGCCGGTCGACGTGATCACCCGGTCTCACCCGTGGCCCAGAAGTAGGTCAGCGGGGAACCGTTGACCAGGTGGTCGCCGATCACCCGTTGCTGGAACACCACCGGGTTGTGCGACGACAGGGTCCGCGCGTTCCGCCAGTGCCGATCGAGGGATTTGTCCCGGTCGGTGGCGCTGGCCCCGCCGACCTCGAAGAGCGTGGTCGCCGCCCGGAGCACGATCTCGACCACCACTGCCTGGAGGGCGATCGTCCGGAGTTCGGCCGCATCGATCAGCGCGTCGGCTCCGTCATCACCGGACTCGATCGCGCCGTGCGCAGCGTCGATGGCCCCGGCGGCGTCCAGGACGAGGGCCTCGGCGGCGATCGCGTCCGATGCGATGCGGCCGACGACGGACTGCACGAGCGGGTCCGTGGCCGCGGTCGCCCCGACTCCGTGCTGGTAGTGCCGGGTCCGTGACCGTACGAACGATGCGGCGTCGCGGGCGGCCGCGGCGCCGACCCCGGCGAGCGACGCCAGCAGCACGGTCTGCAGGAACGCCGGCAACACGGTTCGCCGCTCCGTACGCTCGGGTCGGAGCTGCCAGAGCTCCACACGGACGCCGTCGAACTTCGTCGTGCCACTGCCGGTCAGCCGCTGCCCGAAGCCGTTCCAATCGTCGCGGACCTCCACATCGGGGTCGTCGACCCGCACGGTGACCCCGACGGTGTGCCCGTCCGGTGTGCGCGCGGAGACGGTCGTCCAGTCGGCGAAGATCGTGCCGGTGCTGTAGTGCTTCTCACCGTGCAGGCGCCAGCCGTCGCCGTCGGGCACGATGTGCGTCGACAGGGATCCGACCGCGGCAGTCGAGCGCTCGTGGCTGGCGTTGCCGAAGACCTCGCCCGCGGCGATGCGGGTGAACCACTCGTCACGGCGGACGACGTCGGGTTCGAGCAGCAGTTCCTCGACGAACGCGAAGTGCGCGCGGAGCAGCTGCGGGATGTTCGAGTCGGCCTCTGCGAGACGGATGAGCAGCGCGAAGAGGTCGGTCGCCGACGCACCCGCGCCGCCGGAGGACGTCGGCACCGTCACGGCAGTGAAGCCCGAATCCGCCAGCCACCTGACCGGTTCGTGCGGCAGGGAACGGCTCTGCTCGCGCTCCACCGCCCCGGCCGCGATCCGCTCGAACACCGGCGCGAAGCGCTCCAGCAGGGAGGTGGGGGTGGGCAGTGTCGTGGTGGTCATGACTCCTCCTGGAGGTTCCGGTGGGCGCTGACGCCCGGGATCGCGTCGAGCAACCCCTGCGTGTACGGGTCGCGCGGCGAGCGGAACACCTGGTCGGCCGTTCCCTCCTCGACGACACGACCGTCGCGCAGCACGAGCACGCGATCGCTGACGTGGTGGATCACACCGAGGTCGTGCGAGATGAAGAGCGCAGCGGTTCCGTACTCCTGTCGGATGTCGGCGAGCAGGTCGAGCACCTGCGCCTGGACGGACACGTCGAGCGCGCTGACGGCCTCGTCGAGGACGAGCACGTCTGGATCGGTGGCGAGCGCGCGGGCGATGGCGACGCGCTGTCGCTGGCCGCCGGACAGCGTCGATGGGTGCCGGCGTGCGATGGACGGGTCGAGTCCAACGCCGGTGAGCAGCTCCTCCGTGCGAGCGGTGTCGGAACGACCGTCCTCGGGTGTGCCACGGGCGGCTCGCGCCCCGGTGAGCGCCGAACGGATCAGCTCACCCACGCTGCGGCGAGGGTCGAACGACGACAGGGGGTCCTGCGACACCGTTGCGATCCGCGGTCGATCACCGCGACGAGCACGCTCCGACAGTGCCGACCAGGGCCGTCCCTCCAACGTGACGGAGCCCGAGGACGGCGGGGTCAGCGCGAGGGCGATGGCAGCCGTCGTGGACTTCCCGGAGCCGGACTCCCCCACGATCCCGAGCGTCTCCCCTGCGCGCAGGTCGAACGACACGTCGTCGACCACGGTCCGGACGACCCGGTCGGGGCCGCGGTAGCGCTTGCTGACGTGCGAGACGGAGAGCACCACCGATCCGACGACGGGCACCGGCCGCGAGGCCGGCCGTGGCGCGAGGGTTGCACGGGGAGCGTCGGACAACCGTGTGCCCGGCGCGTGCGCTGCGGGGATCGCCGAGAGCAGCCGCTTCGTGTACGGGTCCTGCGGGTCGCCGAGGACTGCGCCGACCGACCCCTGCTCGACGACGACACCGTGCTGCATCACCACGACGTCGTCCGCGAGCCGTTCGACGACGCCGAGGTCGTGGCTGATGAGCACGAGCCCGGTCCCGCCTGCACGGAGCTCGTCGAGGAGCGCGAGGATCTGCGCCTGCACGGTGGTGTCGAGCGCCGTCGTCGGCTCGTCGGCGATGAGCACCGCGGGGTCGAGGGCGATCGCCGCGGCGATGAGCGCGCGCTGCCGGAGCCCGCCGGACAGTTCCGACGGCAGCTGCCGCGCACGCAACGACGGCGACGGGATCCCGACGCGCTCGAGCAGCGAGAGCACCTGCCGTTCGCGCTCCGCCCGCGGTCCGACGCCGTGCACCCGGAGCGCGTCGGCGACGGACGCCCCGACCTTCCGGAGTGGATCGAGCGAGACGAGGGCGTCCTGCAGCACGTACCCGGCCTCCTTCCCGCGCACCTTCCGCCACGAGCCGTCGGACAGGTCGCGCAGGTCGCGTCCGCCGAGCGACAGCGTCGAGGCCGTGGTCGTCGACGTCGGACCGTTCAGCCCGAGCAGCGACCGGGCCGTGACGCTCTTGCCGGAGCCGGACTCACCGACGATCGCGACGCAGCGTCCGGCCTCGAGCGTGAAGGAGACGTCCTGCACGACAGTGCGGCCGCCGAAGGCGACGGAGAGACCTCGGACGTCGACGACGGGATCGTCGCCACCACGGAACGGGACGGACGCCGTGGCGGACGTGAGCTGCGATGCGGTGGTCACCGGGGGCCTCCAGGCTGGGTCAGGGTCTGCAGGGCGCGACCGACGGCGGTCAACGACAGCGCGAGCAGGACGATCACGACGCCCGGCCAGAAGTCGAGCCACCACGCCTGCTGCAGGTAGTTCCGGCCGGCGTTGAGCATCGCGCCCCACTCCGGGGCGGGCGGCTGCACGCCCATGCCGAGGAACCCGAGCGCGGACGCCCAGACGATCGCCTGCCCGATACCAAGCGTGACGAGCACGGTGAGCGGCCGGAAGGCGTTGGGCAGCAGCGTCCGGAACAGCACGTGCGCCGAGGAGTGCCCGAGCGCGCGTTCTGCCTGCACGTACGCGGCCCCGCGGACCGCGAGCACCTGCCCCCGCACCATCCGGGCGTACCCCGGGATCGTCGCGATGCCGACGGCCAGGATCTGTGTCCCGGCGCTCGACCCGAAGACGGCGATGAGGATGAGCGCGAGCAGGATGCCCGGGAACGCGTAGAGCACCTCGATGACACGCGTCACCACGGCGTCGACCGCTCGGCCGCCGAGTCCGCCGAGGACGCCGAGGAGGACGGCACCGGCGAGGCCGAGCGCGGTCGCGCCGACCCCGATCAGGACCGACTGACCGGCCCCGTGCACGACGCGCGAGTAGACGTCCCGCCCGGACTGGTCGGTCCCGAAGACGTGCTGCGCACTGGGTGCGTCGAAGCTCTTGCCCAGGTCGATGGCGAGCGGGTCCTGTGGTGCGAGCAGGGACGGCCAGAGGGCTGCCACCGCGACGAGCGCGATGAAGGCGGCGGCCGCCCAGAACGAGACGCGGCGCAACGGGTGGGAGGCTCGGCGCACCTTGCGGACGCCGGCCTCAGCCGGTACCGGGTCGGGTTGCAGGGCGCGGGGTTCGCTGGGTGCGATCGTTGCGGTGGTCATGCTGCGGCTCCCGTCGTGCGGCGCAGTCGTGGGTCGATGACGACGTACGCGATGTCGGTGAGGATGTTCGCCACGACGTAGACGAGCGCGACGACGAAGGTGATGCCGATGACGAGCGGCAAGTCCTGCGCGCTCACGGCCGTGACCAGGACCTGCCCGATGCCCTGGCGGGCGAAGACGACCTCGGCGATGACGGCGCCGGAGACGAGCGAGCCGAGGCCCCAGCCGGACAGCGTCACCCCGGGGAGCGCCGCGTGCCGGAGCACGTACTTCCCACGGATGGCGCGCTCGGACAGACCACGACTGCGGGCGGAGAGGACGAACGGCTGCTGCTGCTTGTCCTCGAACTCGTCGCGGGTGACCTGGCCGAGGAACCCAGCGAGCGGGATCGCCAGCGTCAGGGCGGGCAGGACGATGCCGAGCGGACCGGAGCCGATGACCGGGAACCAGTGCAGCTGCACGGCGAACACGAGCAGCAGCACGAGACCGAGCCAGAACTGCGGGAGGCCAGCAGCGACGGTCTCGACGGCGGAGCCAAGACGTCCGACGATGCCCGGGCGTCCGGCGGTCAGGAGCGTCGAGGTGATCGAGAGCAGCCAGGCGATGACGAGCGCGGACACCGTCAGCGCCAGGGTCGGGCCGATCTGCCCCGCGATGACGCTCGTGACGGACTGCTTCAGCGTGTAGGACTCCCCGAAGTCGAGCCGGAACAGCCCGCCGAGGAAGTCGCCGTACTGCGCGATGAGGGGCCGGTCGAAGCCGTACTGCTCGGTGACCGCGGCGACCGCTTCCTTCGTCGGGTGGGCCGCAGCGCCACCGAGGATCGCGACGGCGGGGTCGCCCGGCACGGCGTGCTCGAGGAAGAACACGATGGTGCCGACGGCGAGGAGCAGGACCACCCCCTCCACGATGCGCCGTGTGACTCGGATGACCATCACTTGCCTCCGTCGATCAGGTAGGCGTCGGAGAGGACGGGTTCGCCCTCGCTGGGTTCGATCCACACGCCGCCGACGCGTTCGGAGATGCCGAGGCGGGTCTGGATCGGGTAGAGCGGCAGCGTCCAGGCCTTCGACGACAGCCGCTCCTGGGCCGCGGCGTAGTACTTCGCTTGCGCAGCCGGTTCGGTGGTCGCCGTGCCCGCGACGAGCAGCCGGTCGAGCTCGTCGTCGTACGCGAACGCCGAGTTCTGCCCGTTGTCGACGTCGTAGGTCGCCTTCGAGTACTTGATGTACATGACGTGCGGGGTCGGGCTGTTCCAGTAGTTCCCGAGCAGGTCGTACGCCTTCGGGTTGCCCCACACCGCGTTCATCGACGACGAGTCGAGCGCCTGCAGCACGACCTTGACCCCGACGCGCTTCTCCATCGCCTGGATGTCCTGCAGGATCGTGACGTCGGCCGGCGGGGTCTCCGCGGAGTCCGCGTTGTACGGCAGCTTCACCGTAAGCGTCTCGCCGTCCTTCGTCCGGTAGCCGTCCGCGTCGCGTCCGGTCCAGCCGGCCTTGTCGAGGAGCCGCTTCGCCTCGGCCGGGTCGTAGGGGAAGGGCTCGTGGTACGCCGCGTCGTAGTGCGGCGTCCCCGAGGAGACGTTGTTGCCCTCGTAGGGGAACACGCCGTTGTAGGCGCTCTCCACGGCTTCCTTCGCGTCCGACGCGTGCACGAACGCCTTCCGCACCCGGACGTCGCTGAACACCGTGCTCTTCGTGTTGATGTCGAGGCTGAACGGTGCCCCTGAGTGCACGAACGACTGCAGCTCGATCGAGGGGTCCGACTTCGCCAGGCCCTCGCTCTCCGGCGGCACGTTGAAGATCACGTCCGCCTCGCCCGAACTGAGCGCGCCGTACCGGGTGGTGTTGTCCTTGAGGAACTTCCACGTGATGCCGTCCAGGTACGCGGGTCCCTGGTGCTTCGCGTCCGCCGGAGCACTGTTGTACGCGCCGTTCCGGACGAGTTCGACGTCCCGCTCGTGGTTCCACTCCGCCACCTTGAACGGCCCCGTCCCGACCGGCGACTCGCAGTTCGCGGCGAGCCCCCGTGCCATGGCCTTCGGTGACTCCATGCCGAAGAACGCCTGCGACAACGCGGCGAGGAGCGGGGAGTACGGCCGCTTCAAGGACACCCGGACGACGTGGTCGCTGATCGCGGTGGCCTTGTCGAAGTACCCCGTCAGGTACAGCAGATCGGTCGAGGACTGGGTCGCCGGGTCGAGGATCTGGGTGAAGTTGTCCACCACGGCCTGGGCGTCGAACGGGGTGCCGTCGGTGAACTCCACGCCCTGCTTCAGGGTGAAGTCGTACTGCTTGCCGTTGTCCGAGATCGTCCAGCTGGACGCGAGCCACGGCTGCACGCTGCCGTCCTCCTGCAGCGACACGAGCGAGTCCAGGTACTGCCTGGCGATGTAGGTCTGCGGCATGTCCCCGGAGTTGTGCGGGTCGAGGCAGGTCGGTTCGCGGTCCGTGGCGTACACGAGCGTGCCGCCGCGGACCGGGCCCCGGTCGCGGCCCGCGCCGGTCGACCCGTCGGCGCAGCCGGCGAGCAGCGTCACGACGGCGACGACCGAGGCCGCGACCACGAACGGTCGGAGTGAGAGACGAACCATGGGGAAGGACGGTACGGCTGGCGTTCCGTCGGCCGCGAGCGCCGGGCAACACTCCGCAACGGACGGACATCCGGCGTCACACCTGGTCCGCTCTGTGCCGTCGGATGACGTCGCCGCGCACGTAGCACTCCGTCACGAACACCGGGGATCCGGCGTCGGTTCCTACGCTCGGGGGATGCCGAAACGTCTGCTCCTCAACGTGTTCGAGATGAACTGCGTCGGCCACATCACCCACGGGCTGTGGCGCCTGCCCGCCAACAACCGGCACCGCTACACGGACATCCGCTACTGGACCGAGCTGGCGCGCACCGCCGAGGCCGGGCAGTTCGACGCGGTGTTCATCGCCGACGTCCTCGGGGCCTACGACGTGTACGGCGGCTCCGCGGCACCGGCGCTGCGCGAGGGCTTGCAGATCCCGAACAACGACCCGATGCTCGTGGTCCCGGCGATGGCGGCCGTGACGGAGCACCTCGGCTTCGGCATCACCTTCTCGACCAGCTACGAGCCACCGTTCGCGTTCGCGCGACGGATGTCGACACTCGATCACCTGACCAACGGCCGCGTCGGCTGGAACGTCGTCACGAGCTACCTCCCGAACGCGGCCCGCAACTTCGGCCTGGCGACCGAGATCCCGCACGACACCCGGTACGAGATCGCTGACGAGTACCTCGAGGTGCTGTACCAGCTGTGGGAGGGCTCCTGGGAGGACGGCGCCGTCCTGCGGGACGCCGAACGCGGGATGTACACCGACCCCGCGAAGGTCCACCCGATCGACCACGTCGGTACGCACTTCCGGGTCGCCGGGCCGCACCTGTCCGAGCCGTCGCCGCAGCGCACCCCGACCCTGTTCCTGGCGACCGGTTCGCCGGCCGGCATCGCCCGCGCGGGCCGGCACGCCGAGGTCGTCTTCACCGGCGGGCACGGCGTCGAGCGCACCGCTGACGCCGTCCGGGCCGCCGCCGAGTCAGCGGGCCGTGAGCGTGACGACGTCAAGTTCGTGACGCAGGCCGCCGTGATCACCGCGCCGACGCAGCGCGACGTGGACGACAAGGTCGCCCAGTACCGCGCGTTCCAGAGCGAGGAAGGCCCCCTCATCCACGGGAGCGTGCCCTTCGATGCCCTCGCGCACCCGCGTGGCCGCACCGTCCGGGACGCACTCGAGGCCGAAGGGGTGGAGGGCGGCGAGCGGCTGGTCGGCCGCGTTGCCCTGGACCAGACCGTGGGAGAGCTCCTGGACCGGGTGAACGAGGCATGGCACGGCGCCTTCTGGGCCGCCGGTGTCCCCGAGGCCGTCACCGAACAGATCGAAGGCTGGCTGGACGACGACGGGATCGACGGCATCAACCTGCGGCAGTACCACTCGTTCGACACCGTGCGCGACTTCGCGACCCACGTCACCCCATTGCTGCGGGAACGCGGCCGACTGCCCGAGCGGTACACCGACGGCGAGACGCTTCGCCAGCGCGTTCAGGGCGGCGGGCCGTCACGACTGCCGAGCCGCCACCCTGCGGCACGGCACCGCCGCGGAGTCGACGCCCGAGCCTGATCGCCGGGCGCATCGGCGTTCCGCCCGTCCGCAGTCCCGACGCGTACGGTGCACATGTGACCAGAACCCACCCGGCAAGACCGCACCGCCTCGTGCTGATCGCCGCCGCCGGCGTGCTGGTGATCGGCGTCGTGCTCCTGTTCACCCCGTGGGACGGGCTGGTCCCCGTGCTCGCCTGGGTGCTGATCGTGGCGTCCATCGCCCTCGGCGCGATCACCCTGTTCTTCTCACGCGCACCCCGCAGCTGAGCGCGCCGCCACGCGACAGGCACCCCGTCAGGACCGCGGCACGAGACCGTGCTCGTAGGCGAAGATCACCGCGTGCACCCGGTCACGCAGCCCGAGCTTGCCGAACACCCGCCCGACGTGCGTCTTGACCGTGGACTCGCTCGTCACCAGGTGTGCGGCGATCTCGGGGTTCGACAGCCCGCGGGCCATCGCGAGCAACACGTCGCGCTCCCGCGGGGTCAGGGGCTCCAGCGGGTCCGGACCCACCGGCCGATCGTTGGGGAGCACGGAACCGAACAGCTCGAGCATCCGCCGCGTCACCCGCGGTGAGACCGCGGCCTCGCCCGCTGCCACGGACCGGACGGCGTCGAGGAGCTGCGCGGCGCTGACGTCCTTGAGCAGGAACCCGCTCGCCCCGGCACGCAGGCCGCCGAACGCGTACTCGTCCAGGTCGAAGGTCGTCAGCACGAGCACCCGGGTCTCGGGGACCTGTTCGACGATCGCTGCCGTCGCCGTGACGCCGTCGACGTGGGGCATCCGGACGTCCATCAACACGACGTCCGGACGCAGGGCACGAACGAGGCGCACGCCCGCACCGCCGTCGCCGGCCTCACCGACGACCTCGATGTCGGGTTGTGCCTCGAGCAGCAGCCGGAACCCGGTCCGGATGAGTTGCTGGTCGTCGACGATCGCGACGCGGATCACCGGTCCTCCGTCCTGACCGGGATCGTCGCCCGGATCTGCCAACCGTCGGTGCCGTCGCGGGAGCCCGCGCGCACCTGCCCACCCAGCGCGCGGATGCGCTCCTCGATCCCGATGAGCCCTCGACCCGACCCCGTCGTGGCGTGCGCCGACCCGTCGGGCCGAGTCGGGCCTCCTGTCCGTCCGTCGTCGGTGACGACCACGGTGACCTCGGTGGCGGACGCGGCCACCTGTACGTCCACCGATCGGACGTGCTGCGCGTGCCGGGCGGTGTTGGTGAGGCCCTCCTGCACGACCCGGTACACGGCGAGCTGCAGGGCGTCGTCCTCGGGGACGACGCCGACGCGTTCGAGGGCGACGGGCGTGCCCAGCGCACGGAACCGGTCGACGAGCTGCGGGACGTCGTGGACGCCCGGCTGCGGCGCGAGCGCGGGTTCACCGTCGCCGCCGAGCACCCCGAGCATGCGGCGCATGTCGCCCATCGCGCCACGGCCGACGTCGGCGACTCCGCGCATGGCCGCGGTGGCTGCGGACTCGCCCCCACCGGACGACGCCCCGGCGGGAGACCCAGCGGACGCCCCGGCCGCCGCACCCTCGGCCAGCCGCACCATCACCGTGAGCGAGTGGGACACGATGTCGTGCATCTCGCGCGCGATCCTGGCCCGTTCCGCGGCGGTGACGAGCTGCGCCTGCTGGTCGCGCTCCCGGGCCAGCTGGTGCGCGCGGTCGATCAGCGCCTGCGTGTAGCGACGGCGGTTCGACACGTTGACCCCGATCAGGACCGCTGCCAGCAGGAACGTCGTGGGCTGCGGGTACAGGATGTCCGCGAGTCCTCCGGACCCCGGCGCGACCACCCAGACGCGCAGCGCCGTCGCCCCCGCGGCCAGCACGACGGCGACCGCGGCCGTCCACCACCCGGCGGCACGCGACCACCACACGGTCGCGGCGTATACCGTGAACAGCGCCGGGGAGTAGCCCGCTTCCGTCCAGGTCATGGCGACGACGGACGCGAGCCCGAGCACCGCCGTCGCCGCGGGGTGCGTGCGCCGGAGCGGGATGCCGGAGACGGCGATCAGCACGAGGACGACGACGGTGACCCGCGCAGCGGTGCTGCCGTCGACCTGCCACGTGCTCCGCAGCGCGACGGCCACCTCGATCGCACCCCAGAAGACGATGAGCAACGCGTCGGTCATGACCGGGTGGCGCGCCCAGAACCGCCGGAGCCGGCCGGGTGCATCGGGCAGGGCGATGCCCCCGGCACCGTCCTGGACGGCGCCGGGGTCGAGGTCGGCAGGGGTCACGCGTCCCGCTTCTCGACCAGGGCGAGCGCCGTCACCGAGGCGACGACCACCCAGGCCAGCAGCACCGCGAATCCGCTCCATCCCCCCAAGGCTAGGACGCCGTCGTGCCACCCCGACGTCACCTCGGTGCCGAACTGCATGAGCGGCTGCCCGGCGTTCTGCGGCAGCAGGTTGGTCAGCGTGCCGAGCCACTCCGCTCCCGTGAACGACTGCACCAGCTGCACCACGACCGGGGCGACGAGCATCAGCCCGAGCACACCCGCGATCGCCCCGGCGGTGGAACGCAGGACCGCACCGACCGCGAAGGCGAGCAGGGCGATGAGCGTCAGGTAGACGGAGGCGCCGAGCAACGGCATCGCGACGCTCGCGTCCAGCGACGCCTCGACGTTCCGCCCCGCGGCGATGGGCAGCGTGATGAACGCAGTGGCCCAGACGCTCACGGCACTCGTGACGAAGACGGCCACGGCGAGGACGATCGCCTTCGCCGCCAGCGCGACCGACCGCCGTGGGACCGCTGCGAACGACGAGCGGATCATGCCGGTGCCGTACTCGCCGGTGACGACGAGGGCGCCGATCACCGCGACGACGAGGACCGAGAGCATCGTTCCGCTCGTGCTGTACTGCACCAGGGCGTTCCGCGCCGCGTCGCCGGTGAGCCCCTGCCCGCCGGTGTCCGCGAAGGCCGCCAGGAGCACGCCGATGCCGATCGGCAGGACGAACAGCAGCAGGAAGCTCCACGCCGTCGACCGCAGCGAGCGGAGCTTGATCCACTCCGAGCGCAGGACGCCGGAGAAGTGGATACCGGCTCCGTCGTGCCGCGGCAGGGTGGTGCTCGTGACCGCGCTCACCGGGCCACCTCCGATCGGTACTCGACCTGGTCGTGCGTGAGTTCGAGGTAGGCCTGCTCCAGGCTCGCCTCGGTGGTGGCGAGCTGGTGCAGGACGATGCCGGCAGCACCCGCTGCCTCGCCGATCTGCTCGGCACTGAGGCCACGGACCTGCAGCGCCCCGTCTCCCTCGTACCCGATGGTGACGTCCGGTCCGGCGATCGCGTCGAGGAGCCGCTCGGGCTCCGGCGTCCGCACGGTGACCGACCGCTCCGTGGCGGCGGCGACCAGGTCCGCGATGTCCGTGTCCGCGAGCACCCGGCCGCGACCCATCACGACGATGCGGTCGGCGGTCAGCGCCATCTCGCTCATCAGGTGGCTCGAGATGAACACTGCACGTCCCTCGGCAGCCAGGCTGCGGGCGAGCCGACGCACCCACACGACGCCCTCGGGGTCGAGGCCGTTGACGGGCTCGTCGAGGATCAGCGTCTGCGGATCGCCGAGCAGTGCCGCCGCGATCCCGAGCCGCTGTCCCATGCCGAGCGAGAACCCGCCGACGCGCTTCTTCGCGACGTTCTCGAGACCGGTCATCCCGATGACCTCGTGCACACGGGCCGTCGGGATCCGGTGCGTCGCGGCGAGCGCCGACAGGTGGTCGAACGCGCTGCGTCCCTTGTGGACCGCCTTCGCCTCGAGCAGCGCCCCGACGCGGCGGAGCGGGTCGCGCAGCTCGCGGTAGGGGCGTCCGTCGACGTGGGCGGTGCCCGAGGTCGGCCGGTCCAGTCCGACGACGGCGCGCATCGTGGTGGACTTGCCTGCGCCGTTCGGACCGAGGAAGCCGGTGACGACGCCGGGACGCACCGTGAAGGACACGTCGTCGACGGCGACCTTCTCGCCGTAGCGCTTGGTGAGGTTCTGGATCTCGATCATGCGGCAACGGTACGGAGACGACCGGGTCCGCCACATCGCCGTCGCCGACGATCTCCGCGGAGCGACCGTGGTACCCCGGTACCACCCGCAGCGGTGCCGGATACGGTGGGGTCATGGTCGTCCAGCGGTGGCACGAGGACGTCCTCGGAGCGCCCTACGAGCGACTCGAGCTGCCGCTCGGCACCGACTCCGAGGGTCCGGTCGTCGCCACCCTCGTCCGTCGGCGGCACACCCCGACGGACCTGCTGCTGCACGGGCGCGGGCCGCTGCACGGTGCCGACGTGCTGTACGTGCACGGGTGGTCGGACTACTTCTTCCAGACCGAGTTGGCGGAGCGGATCGAACGGCTCGGGGCGCGCTTCCACGCGTTGGACCTGCGGAAGTACGGCCGGAGCCTCCGCCCCCACCAGACCCCGGGCAACGTCGACGACCTGGCGGTGTACGACGAGGACATCGCCGCAGCGCTCGACGCGGTGTCCGCCGAGCACCCCGGCCCTGGCGAGCGGCGGCTCGTGCTGATGGGGCACTCCACCGGCGGTCTGACGCTGTCGCTGTGGGCTGCGCGGCACCCGGAACTCGTCAACGGGATCATCCTGAACAGTCCCTGGCTCGAGTTCCAGGCGACCGCCGTGGGCCGGGCGATCGTCGCGCCCGTCATCAAGCTCGGCGCGAAGCGGAACCCCCTCGCCCCGATGCCCGCCGTCGACCCGGGCTTCTACACGCGCACCGTGTCGGCCGCGGGCGAGGGCTCGTGGACGTACGACCAGCAGTGGCGGCCGGAACGCGGGTTCCCCCTGCACCCGGGATGGCTCGCGGCGGTCTTCGCGGGGCAGGAGACGGTCGAGCACGGGCTCGACATCCAGGTCCCCGTCCTGGTCATGCTCAGCGACAAGAGCATGTTGCAGCCCCGGTGGGACCCCGGGATGGCACACGCGGACGTCGCGCTGAACGTCGACACGGTGGCCCACCGAGCCCTGTCGCTCGGCAACGAGGTGACGGTCCGGCGGTTGCCCGGAGCCGTACACGACGTGGTGCTGTCCGCGCCCGACGTGCGGGAGCAGGCGTACGACGCGATCGGACGCTGGGCCACCACGCTGCGCCCCCGCTAGCGTGGCGGGATGACCGACCGCTCCGTCCGGCTGACCCGGATCGACCCGACCGGGGTCGACCACGACGCCCTCGTCGACTTCCTGTCGACCGAGGACTTCCCGTTCCACGTGCGGCGGACGTGGAACCGGTCGGAGGCCGTCCAGGTCGTGGGGTCCGGCTCCTACCGCGACGAGGAGCACGACTCGTACTGGGTCGACCACACGGAGCACGGCCGCATCGGGTTCGTCCGGCTGGAGGACCTGGAGGACCCGGTCCCGCTGTTCGACCTGCGCATCGCCGGCGCGTTCCGCGGTCGCGGACTCGGCGTCCCGACGCTGCGCGCGGTCACCGATCACGTCTTCGGCACCCTGCCGTCGGTGACCCGCTTCGAGGGTCAGACCCGCGAGGACAACACGGCGATGCGCCGGGTCTTCGTGCGTGCCGGGTGGGTCAAGGAGGCGCACTACCGCGAGGGGTGGCCGGTCGAGGGCGGCCGCGCGGTCGCGTCGGTCGGGTACGGGATCCTGCGCCACGACTGGGAGACGGGCGAGACGACGCCGGTGCCGTGGGACGACGACGTGCTCCCCGACAGCTGAGCGGACGGGAGGCGCGGGTCACGCCCGCCACGCATCCTCGCGCCAGCCAGGTGGAGGCATCCAGGGCGTCACGTGCGATCAGCCGCCGGTGGCCGTCCGCAGCGCGGCGCACGTCCGACGGAACGCCGCGCCGAGCGACTCCCCCGCGGGGTTCTCCGCCCACGCGTCGAACGCGGCGCGCAGCGCGAGCAGCGCCAACGGCACCGC
This sequence comes from Curtobacterium sp. RIT-PI-V, assembly GCF_025642935.1. NCBI lineage: Bacteria > Bacillati > Actinomycetota > Actinomycetes > Micrococcales > Microbacteriaceae > Curtobacterium > Curtobacterium sp. RIT-PI-V. The sequence goes on along the minus strand of NZ_JANZKM010000004.1, from coordinate 83,038 downwards.
GAACCGGTCGGCGCCCTGCCACGCCGGCTGCAGCTCGAGCGTCCGTGCGGCGTCCCGCTCGAGCACGGCGGACAGCAGTGCCGGGTCGGCGACGAGCAGCGCGCGCACCCGGACCAGGCGGTCGATGTCGTCGTGGCGATCGCGTTCGAACGTCGCGAGCACCTCGGCGATCACCTCGGTCAACGCACCGAACGTCATCGGGGCGGTCACCGCTGCGGTGACGGCGTCGTGGACGTCGCGCGAGACGAACAGGAACGCGTCGACCTTCGAGGCGCAGTACCGGAAGAACGTGCGCTCGGTGATGCCGGCCGCGGTGGCGATCTCGGCCCCGGTGACGACGTCGAACCCGCGCGCGCCGACCAGCGCGACCGCGGCGTCCTCGACGGCACGCTCCGTCGCCCGGCGGTTCTCCGCCCGGACCCCGGTCACGACGCCGACCGCGCGGAGACGGTCTCGCGCTGCCAGAGCTCCGGCAGCCGGAGGTCGACACCATCGGCGTCCGCCAGGCGTGAGAACGCGCGCATCGTGACGTCGAGGCGGTCGAGCTTCTTCGGCAGCGGCCTGAGCGGACGGGTCAACGGACGCCAGAACGCGTCCCAGTGCACCGGTCGGACGACACTCGGCCGCAGGGCGCCGACGGTCTCCTGCCAGTACTGCTCGATCCAGGCCGTCGGCTTCGCGCCGGCGGCACCCGCACCCAGGTAGACGGTGTCGGCGTGGAGTCCCGCGAAGGATCCCGGGATGAAGTTCGCCGTCGGGTGGCCCAGCACCGATCCGTCCGGGTGCTCGAACAGGAACGAGGAGCACCCGCCGGTACGGAAGTCACGCATCCGGGCCGGCAGGGTGACCGGCTCGGTGATCTCGCCCGGCACCGCGTCGCCGTCACTGTGCAGGGCGTGCAGCGGCGTGACCGTAAAGGCCCCCACCGCGAACGACTCGCGGTCGTGGAGCTCCCGGAAGGGCACGCGGTCGAGCCCGTACCCGGTGGCGATCATCCGGGTGGACGCCGAGCCGCCGAGTTCCGCCCCGGTCCGGTCCGCGACCACGGGCGCGTCGAGGGCGTGGTCCGCGTGCGAGTGCGAGACGAGCACTGCATCGAGGTGGTCGACGTCGAACCGTGCGAGTGCGTCCTCGATCCGGGTGACGTCCGGTCGGAGCCGGCCGAGCATCAGCCGCGGGAACGAGGGACGACTGAAGAAGCCGTCCACGAGCAGCGACGTCGTGCCGTCGGAGACGAGGACGTTGGACACCCCGCCGAACACCGTCGTGACGCTCATGCGTGCGCCCCGCCGAGGACGTCGTCGAGGAGCCGCATCGTGCGCGCGGCGTCCTCCATCGCGAGGTCGTGGTGCACCCCGTGCACCCGTTCGACGTCCCACCCGAGGCGCTCGTAGACCGGTACCTCGGCCGCCGGCACGACGTGTCGACCGTCGTCGGTGAGCACGAGCGTCGACGGCACGAACGGCACGGTCGGCGCCACCGGGGTCGTCGCGACCGCTCGCAGGACGTCGCGCAGCATCGTGCGGTCCCAGTGCCGGTGACTCTCCTCGGCACGGGCGACGTTCGCCGGATTCCACCGCGGATCGGTGCGGTCGTACGCCTTCACGAGCAGGGGCTGCAGACCCGGCAGCGCCCAGAACGCCCGACCGAGCACGCTCCGCCCCGGCGCTCGCAGGTGGAAGCCGGGGTCGAGGTACACGGCGCGGGCCGGACGCAACCGGTCGACGGCGTCGAACAGCACCCGTCCGCCGAGCGAGTGTCCGACGACTGCGTCGAGCCCCTGCGGCAGCGTCTCGGCGAGATCGTCGGCGAACGCGGCGAGCGTGTACGACGCCGCGCGGTCGCTCTCGCCGTGACCCCGCAGGTCCGGCACGAGGAACGTGTACCGGTCGGGGTCGGCGTGGGACACGAGGTCGCGCCACACCAGCGCCGAGCCGAGGATGCCGTGCACGAGTCCGACCCGGACCGGGCCGTGACCGTGGGTCTCGACGTGGAGCTGCATGTGCACTCGATTCTGTCAGTGACTGACAGAATACACGGTCAAACGGGGCGGCTGAAGAGGTTCACGAGGTTGCCGTCAGGGTCACGGAACAGCGCCGATCGATTTCCCCAGGGCATCGTCGTCGGCGGCAGCACCACGTCGTCGAGGTCACCACGCAACCCCGCGAACGCGGCGTCGACGTCGTCCACCGCGAACTCGAGGAACACGCCGCCGTTCGTGCGGGGTTCCGGCGCGGCCGGTCCGAGCATCGCCACGGTCGCCGGGGTCGCGAGGGCGAGCACGGCGCCGCCGGTCATGATCTCGGCGAAGACGGGTGCGGGCCGCCGCGCCTCGGTCCCGGTGACGCGTTCGTAGAACCGCACCATCCCGTCGAGGTCGTCGGTGATGATGCGGATGGATGCGAACTGCACGGGAAGCCCTCCTCGCCGGCCACCGTGACCGGACTCGTCGAGCATGCGCGACCACCGCGACACCGTCCTGTCGGTGTTTCGGCAGATCGGGCACCTCAGTCCCCGAGCACGGGGCGCAGGACGCCGTGCGGGATGTCGAGCTCGTCGAGTCGGACCACTCGGGGCGGTGCCTGTTCTTCGGTCTCCTCCACCGCCAGCACCCGGTCACCACGGAAGGCCCGGACGCCGTCGCGCAACCGGCACCACGCGACGAGGTACCAGTCCTCGCCCTTCCCGATGTACCCGAGTGGTTCGACGACGCGATCGGTCTCCGCGCCCACTGCGTCGCGGTACCGCATCCGGACGACGCGCCCGCCGGTCAGTGCACCGGCGAGCGCCGTGGGAGCAGGCGTGCGCTCCCCCGACTCCAGCAGGTGCACGCGGCTCGCGAGTCGCGCTGCCCGTCGGGCGTCGTCTTCGGCGAGCACCGCGGTGACCTTGCGGGCAGCGCTGCGCGCCGCGTCGCGGAACGGGCTGGAGGCGAGCGTGCCGAGGCCGATCGCCACCGCGAGCGCTTCGTCGACGGTCAGCCCGAGCGGCGGGAGCGTCGCACGGGCGTCGATCGTGTACCCGCCGGTCCGCCCCGGCTCGGCCCAGATCGGCACCCCGGCCTGCTGCAGCGACAGCAGATCCCGCTCCACCGTGCGCACGCTGACCCCGAACCGCTCGGCGAGTCGGCGCGCGCTCCGCAGCGCGGGCGCAGCGGCGCGCAGCTCCTCGACGAGCGCGTACAGGCGGTCGGTCCGGTTCACGACGCGACCATAGCCCGTGACGCCACCGGGTACCGGACGGGAGGCGCAGTGCCAGCCGGCACCGGGCCTCCCGTCCGCCGTCCGGTCACGCGCAGGGCGCGACTCGGGTCAGGAACGCGCCAAGCGTTCGACCGTGGCGTGGGCGCCGTCGGCGATGAGCCCGTCGAGGGCGTCGCGGTACGCCGCGACGAACCGTTCGTCGTCGATCAGGTCGCCGAAGACCTGCCGGTTCGCGATGAAGGCGAGCCGGTCGTCGCGCTGGGTGAGCGCGATGCGGTGCAGCGGTTCGGCCAGCCGGTCGACGATCTGGATCGGCTCGCCGGACTCGTCCGTGCCCTCGTCGTAGCGCGCCCACGACGCGACGATGCCGGCGGACAGCGTGACGGGCCGGCCGGCGGCGAGGTTGTCGCGGACCACCGGCAGCAGCCACTTCGGGATCCGGTCGCTCGACTCGGCACACAGGCGCGCGAGGGTGTCGCGGACCTCGGGGTTCTGGAAGCGCTCGATGAGGGTGGACTTGTAGTCCTCGAGGTCGATGCCGGGCACGGGGTGCAGGGTGGGCGAACCCTCTTCGTCCATGTAGCGGCGCAGGAACGTGGCGATCGCCGGGTCCTGCGTGGCCTCGTGCGCGTAGCGGTACCCGGACAGGTACCCGAAGTAGCACAGGCCCTGGTGCGAGGCGTTGAGCAACCGGAGCTTCATCAGCTCGTACGGCTCGACGTCCTCGACGATCTGCACCTCGGCGTCCTGGTACGGCGGACGTCCGGCGGGGTGGTCGTCCTCGAGCACCCACTGGAAGAACGGTTCGGCGACGACGGGCCAGGCGTCCTCGATGCCGAGCTCGTCGCGGACCCAGGCGCGGTCCTCGTCGGCGGTGACCGGGGTGATGCGGTCGACCATCGAGTTCGGGAACGACACGTGCTCGTCCATCCAGTCGGCGAACGCCGGGTCCTGCAGGCGTGCGTAGGCGGTGAACATGTCGCGGGCGACGTGGCCGTTGCCCTGGATGTTGTCGCAGGACATCACCGTGAACGGCTGCTCGCCGCGGTCACGTCGTCGACGCAGGGCCTCGACGACGAGGCCGAACACCGTGCGCGGCGGTCCGTCGCCGCGCAGGTCCGCCGCGACGCCGGGCTCGTCCGCGACGAACTCGCCGGTGACGTGGTCGAAGTTGTAGCCGCCCTCGGTGATGGTCAGGCTGACGATCCTGGTGTCCGGGTGCGCCATCTTCTCGACCACGGCGTCCGGGTCGTCGACGGCGAGCAGGTAGTCGACGATGCTGCCGACGACACGGGACTCGCGGGTGCCGTCCGGGTGCTTGAGGACGAGCGTGTAGAGCCCGCCCTGCTCCGCCATCGCCGTGGCCATGCGGCGGTCCTGCTCGAGGACCCCGACGCCGCAGATGCCGTACTCGCGCGCCTCGCCCTGCTGGAGCAGCCGGTCGATCACCATCGCCTGGTGCGCGCGGTGGAAACCGCCGACGCCGAAGTGCACGATGCCGGCGGTGATCCCGCTGCGGTCGTAGGTCGGGACGGCGACACCGCTCGCGGCGATCTCGTCGAGGGTCTCCGGGGACAGGCGGACGGGCATCGGGTACTCCTTCGTACGGCGGTCGTTCTGGCGGACGCGCCACCGGTCGCACCGGCGGTCGCGCTGGGTGCAGTCAACCACGCGCACATCTGTTCAGAACAGAGTTTCCAGCGCGGGGTACGAACCTGAGGATGCACTCGTAGTCGTTGCACCGAGTGCATCGATGCACCTAGTGTTCTCATTCGTGACCCTCACGACCGACCGCCGCGCCACCCTCAAGGCGAAGCACCGTGCGGCGATCCTGCAGGCGGCTCGCGACCTGATCGACGAACGCGGCGGCCGCGAGTTCGGCGTCGACGACCTGGCAGCACGCGCCGACATCGCGCGGCGGACGGTGTTCAACCACTTCGCCTCGCTCGACGAGGTCCTGCTGGCCGTGTGCGAGCAGGAGCTGTCCGTGATCATCGACCGGTTCCTCGCCGACATGGCGCGGACGCCGATCGGCGACGGCAGCCGGGCCTCGATGTTCGACGAGCTCGAGTCCGCCGCACGCGGAGCCGACCTGGCAGCCGCGATCTCGAGCATGTACCGGATCCTCGGCGACCCGGGCAAGGACGACCCGAAGGCCGCGGTCCTCACCCAGACGGCGTTCTCACGGGTCACCGAACGACTCCGCGACGAGGTCGCACGTCGTTACCCGGCGGCGGATCCCCTCGACGCCGCCTTGCTCGTCGAGTCGCTCATGAGCGGCATCGTCGTGATCGCGGAACACTGGCTGGCCACCTCCGGCCCCGCTGTCGACGAGCAGTCCGTCGCCGACTGGGACGCCCTGCTGGCACGACTCGTGCACAGCGTCCGCAGCGGCTACATGCCCACCGACTGACACTTCCCTCCCCAGGGGTCCACCGGCGCACCCCGCTCCACACAGCACCTGCAACGAAAGGAACGGGGCAACCGCATGGCCGGTCTCCTCTACCGTCTCGGACGGTTCTCCGCACGACGCCACTGGCTCGTGATCATCACCTGGGTCGTGATCATGGCCGTCGCCGGCGTCACCTACAGCCTGTTCTCGGGCACGATCTCGTCGGCGATCTCGATCCCGAACACCAAGACCAGTCAGGTGCAGGACGAGCTCGCCGACAAGTTCCCGTCCGCGAACGGCGGCAACGGCACGATCGTCTTCGAGACGAAGAACGGCAAGGCGTTCACCGACGCGCAGAAGTCGGAGGTCGCGAACTTCCTGACCAAGGTCGAGAAGCTCGACGGCGTCAAGGGCGCGACGAGCGGCTTCGACACCCAGGACCAGCTCGACGAGCAGCGTCAGAAGATCGTCGACGGCCGCAAGGAGATCACCGACGGCCGCGCGAAGCTCGAGACCGGCCAGGACCAGCTCGACGCCCAGAAGGCGCAGCTGACCTCCGGCAAGCAGCAGATCAAGGACGCCCAGGCCCAGCTCGACGCCCAGAAGGCCCAGGCCGAGGCCGCCGGTGCAGCGCTCCCCGCAGCGCAGGCGCAGGCCGCGGCCGCGCAGCTCCAGCAGGCCCAGGCACAGATCGACGCGCAGCAGGCGCAGATCGATGCCGGCGAGCAGCAGATCGCCGAAGCCCAGAAGACGATCGACGCCAACACGAAGAAGCTCGACGACAGCTCCGAGGAGCTGGAGCAGGGCTCGAAGCTCCTCGACCTGTCGAAGGACGTCCGCTTCGTGTCGTCGAACGGCAGCGCCGTCATCGGCACCGTCCAGTTCACGAAGTCGACCTACGAGGTCCCCGCCGACACGAAGACCGCCATCGCGGACGACGCCGACTCGGCCGACATCAGCGGCGTGAACGTCTACGTGTCGAACGACATCGCGCAGGGCGTGCCGTCGATCCTCGGCCCGGGCGAGATCGTCGGCGTCGTCATCGCCGCGCTCGTGCTCTTCCTGATGCTCCGCACCGTCATCGGTGCGGCGATCCCGCTCGTCAGCGCCGTGCTCGGTGTCGGCGTGGCGTCACTCGCCTCGCTGTCGTTCTCCGGCCTGGTCGAGTTCATCTCGGTCACGCCGGTGCTGGGGGTGATGTTGGGCCTGGCGGTCGGCATCGACTACTCGCTCTTCATCCTGAACCGACACCGCACCCAGCTGAAGCAGGGCATGCAGGTGCACGAGTCCATCGGCCTCGCGAACGGCACCTCGGGCAACGCCGTGGTGTTCGCCGGCGCGACCGTCATCGTCGCCCTGCTCGCGCTGAACATCACCGGCATCCCGTTCCTCGGACTCATGGGCACGGTGGGGGCGGTCGCGGTGTTCTTCGCGATCCTCATCGCCACCTCGTTCACCCCGGCGCTGCTGTCCCTGATCGGGATGCGGATCCTGCGCAAGAAGGAGCGGACCAAGATCGGCAACACCGGCTCGACCCGGGTGCCGAACAAGCCGATGAAGACCTGGCGTGCGATCGTCACGCTCGTCGCCGGCGTCGCCGTGCTCGGCACCATCGCACTCCCCGCGACGCAGATGCGCCTCGGCCTGCCGACCGGTGCGTCCGAGTCCGTCGACTCGAGCCAGTACAAGGCGTACAAGGCCCTCGACGAGGAGTTCGGTGCCGGTCAGAACGGCCCGCTGCTCGTCGTCGCGACGCTGCCCGACTCGATCAGCAAGTCCGACGTCACCGCGACCGAGGTCACCATCGGTGAGGCCCTGGCGAAGAACGACGACGTCAAGGCCGTCCTGCCGATCGGCACCTCGTCGGACCGCGACATCATCGCGTTCCAGGTGAAGCCCGGCGGCGGTCCCGACAGCATCTCCACCGAGAACCTGGTCAAGGACCTGCGCGACCAGACCGTCACGACCGACGACGGCACGGTCACGCTCGGTGTCGCGGGCAACGCGTCCGCCAACATCGACGTGTCCGAGAAGCTGTCGAACGTCCTGCCGCTTTACCTCGTGGTGGTCGTCGGCCTGTCGCTCATCATCCTGATCATCGTGTTCCGGTCCTTCCTGGTCCCGATCACGGCGACGGCGGGCTTCATCCTGTCCGTGATGGCGTCCTTCGGTGGCCTGACCGCGATCTACCAGTGGGGCTGGCTCGGCTCCGTGTTCGGCGTGCACGACCCGGCACCGATCCTGAGCTTCCTGCCCATCATCGAGATCGGCATCCTGTTCGGCCTGGCCATGGACTACCAGCTGTTCCTGGTGTCCGGCATGCGCGAGGCCTACGCCCACGGCGCCTCGGCGAAGGTCGCGGTCCAGCGCGGGCTGCACGCCGGTCGCGCGGTGGTCACGGCAGCGGCGATCATCATGATCTCGGTGTTCGCGGGCTTCATCTTCTCGGACTCCTCCACCATCAAGCCGATCGGGTTCGGCCTGGCGTTCGGTGTGCTCATCGACGCGTTCGTCGTCCGCATGCTGCTCATCCCGGCCGCGATGCACCTGCTCGGCCAGAGCGCGTGGTGGTTCCCGAAGTGGCTCGACCGGATCGTGCCGGACGTCGACGTCGAGGGCGCGAAGCTCGAGCGGTCGCACCCGACCTCCGGTCAGCCCGGCCAGCCCGGTCAGCCCGGTCAGCCCGGTCACGAGGACACCCACACGGGGTCGCACGCCCTCCCCGTGGCGCCGGACGCCAACGCGCACGAGTCGGGGCACCCGCCCGCGCACCGCGCGTAGTCGACGCACCCAGCCTGGAGGCCCGGGGCCGGTCCACGAGACCGGCACCGGGCCTCCCGTGCATCCGCCCACCCCGCGCCCGGCGGCCGGACGCATGCGTCCGCACCTTCCGACGATCCACCCGTTGATCGACGCGTGGAACGTCGGAACATACACACGCATCTGATGCGTCCGCAACGTGCGACAGAACACGCGTCGATCGACTGGTGTTCTGTCGAATCCTGTGCACGCATGAACGCGGCCGTCGCGCCAGCCGGGAACACTTCGTGGGCGAACGGTATCGTGGGCGCATGACCTCCGCACCCGACCCGCTCGCGCTCGACCGGCAGCTCTGCTTCGCCCTCGCGGCCACGAGCCGGAGCGTCATCGGGCTCTACCGCGACCTGCTCGAGCCGATGGGCCTGACGCATCCGCAGTACCTCGTGATGCTCGCGCTCTGGGAGCAGGATCCACGGTCGGTGCGCGAGATCGCCGACGAACTCCGGCTCGACTCGGCGACCCTCAGCCCACTGCTGAAGCGGCTCGAGGCCTCCGGCTACGTCCGCCGGACGCGCAGTGCCGCCGACGAACGGCAGCTCGAGGTCTCGCTCACCACGGCCGGGCGGGCGCTGCGCGACCGAGCGCGAGCGGTCCCCCTGGCGGTCGCGGACCGACTCGGGTGGCCGTTGGAACGCCTCGAAGCACTCAAGGACGACCTGACCGAACTCCTGGAACGCGTCGACCAGGTGTGATCCGTGGCCGATGGTGCCATAATGATTCGTGCACGAACGAAAGGATGCACCGTGGGTCGCTTCGGCAAGTGGTACGAACGGTGGAACACGACGCTCATCGACAAGATGGGTCCGTCGCAGATCGGCGCCGGACACCCCGAGGGGGTCGACGACCGGTCGGTGGACCGCGGCTGCCCGATCTGCGGCAAGCCCCTCTCGCTGCACCAGGTGATCCGCCCCGAGGGCCAGGTCCGCTCGTCGACCCTGGTCTGCCCGCGCGACTGACGACGGGAATTGCACCGAGCAACACGACGTTCCCCTCCCTCGTGAAGCTCTTCGAACCCACCTCCTTCGGCGCTCTGCGCCTGTCGAACCGCGTCGTCATGGCCCCGCTCACGCGCACCCGCGCCGGTGAGCACGGCATCCCGAACGACCTGCTCGTCGAGCACTACCGTCAGCGTGCGGGCCTCGGCATGATCATCACCGAGGGCACTTGGCCCGTGCAGGAAGGCCGCTCCTACCCCGGGCAGCCCGGCATCGAGACCGACGAGCAGATCGCCGGCTGGCGCCGCGTCGCCGACGCCGTGCACGCCGAGGGCGGCACCATCGTGATGCAGCTCATGCACGGTGGCCGTGTCTCGCACCCCGACATCTCGCAGACGCCGCGGATCGTCGCCCCGAGCGCCATCGCCGCTCCCGGACAGACCCACACCGCGACCGGCAAGGCGGACATGCCCGTCCCCCACGAGCTGACCACCGCCGAGGTGCAGGACGCCGTGCGGGGCTTCGCGCAGGCGGCCCGCAACGCCATCGCCGCCGGACTCGACGGCGTCGAGGTCCACGGCGCCAACGGCTACCTCGTGCACGAGTTCATGTCCCCGGTGTCGAACACCCGTACCGACCAGTACGGCGGCTCCCCCGAGAACCGCGCCCGCTTCGCGATCGAGGTCACGACCGCCGTCGCCGAGGCCGTCGGCGCGGACCGGACCGGCATCCGCCTGTCGCCCGAGCACGGCATCCAGGGCGTCATCGAGGACGACGCGGCCGACGTCCGCGCGACCTACACCGCGATCGCCGAGGGCCTCGCGCCCCTCGGACTCGCCTTCATCGACGTCCTGCACGCCGAGCCGACCGGCGACCTCGTGCAGCACGTCCGCCGTACCGCGGGTGCGCCGTTCGTCGTCAACTCCGGCTTCTCGGCGTTGACCACCCGCGACGAGGCCATCGCACTCGTCGACGGCGACCACGCCGACGCCGTCGCCGCCGGCCGCCCGGCCATCGCGAACCCGGACCTCGTACACCGCTGGGAGCAGGACGCGGAGCTCAACGAGGCCCGTCCCGAGCTCTTCTACGGCGCGACCGCCGAGGGCTACACCGACTACCCGTCGCTGGCTGAGGTGCGCGCGGCCGTCTAGGGCTTCGCGCGGATCCACGACACGCGGCGCGCTGTGCGCTGTGCGTCGAGGTTCCACGACACCCCGCTCGCGTTCCGTCGAGGTTCCGATCAGGACGGTGCGTGCCCGCGAGGTTCCGAGATCTCGGAACCCCACGGGGTGGGGGCGAGCGAACGACGGACGGGAGGCCCGTGGCGAGACCGCCACGGGCCTCCCGTCTTCTCGCGGACCGCCCCAGGGCGTGACGCGCTTCTCGTAGGATCGTCGCGGTGAACACTGCAACGCCGGGCGAGCGGGGCCCCGCGCACCGCGCGCGCGACACGACGCGGTGGGACATCCAGGGTCTCCGCGCATTCGCGGTGTCGGCCGTCGTCGTGTACCACCTGTGGCCGCACGCCCTGCGGGGCGGGTTCGTCGGGGTCGACGTCTTCTTCGTGATCTCCGGGTTCCTCATCACCGGGCTGCTGCTGCGCGAACAACTCGCCGCCGGCACGATCCACCTCGGCCGGTTCTGGTCACGCCGGGCCGAACGCCTGCTGCCGGCCGCGTTCCTCACCATCACCACCACCGGCGCCGCGGTGCTCGTCGCTGTGCCGAGCGCGCTGTGGGGGCAGTACGGCCGCGAGCTCATCGCGTCGACCGTCTACCTGCAGAACTGGGAGCTGGCGGCGAACTCGGTCGACTACCTGGCGTCGACCGACGACCCCTCACCGTTCCAGCACTTCTGGTCGCTGTCGGTCGAGGAGCAGTTCTACATCGTCCTGCCGCTGCTGTTGATCGGGTTGGCCGTCGCCGTGCGCGGGCGCCGCTCGACGCTGACCACCGCTCGGCTGCTGCTCGGTGTGGTCATCGTGCTGTCCCTGGTGTGGAGCATCGTGCAGACCGGCACGAACCCCGGCGTCGCGTACTTCTCCACCGGCACCCGAGCGTGGGAGTTCGCGCTCGGCGGCCTCGCCGCGACCGTGCACCTGCCCGAGGTCCGCACCGAGGTCGCCCGGCGGGTGCGCATGATCCTGACGAGCATCGGCGCCGTGGCCCTCGTCCTGTCGCTGTTCGTCATCGGCGCGGAGACGCCGTTCCCCGGGATCGCCGCGCTGCTCCCCGTCGCCGGCGCGACCCTCGTGGTGCTGTTCGGCGGACGCACCGTGTTCGAGTCGATCGGCGCGCTCGGACCGGTCGCGTTCACCGGACGGATCTCGTACGCGCTGTACCTCTGGCACTGGCCGCTCGTCGTGATCCTGCCGATCATGCTCGGACGCCCGCTCGACTGGGCGACCGGCACCTCGGTCCTCCTGGTGTCGGTCGGACTCGCAGCCGTCACGACCATCTGGTTCGAGGAACCCGTCCGGTTCTCGACCTGGCTGCGCGATCTTCGGCCCCGCGGGGTCGTCGCCCTCGGCGTCATCTGCACCTTCACGGTCGTGACCCTCGGTGCCTCGACCCTGACCGCCGTCCACGTGCAGGAGGTCCACGCCGAAGGCGCCACCGAGCAGCTCACGAAGCGGCTCGCGACCGAACGGGCACAGGACGACGAGTCCTGCATCGGAGCAGCCGCGCGGATCAGCTCCGCCGATCCCTGCGTCGACCCGGCCCTCGCCGACACCCGGATCCCGGCCCCCGCCGCAGCCGAGGACGACGACGCGAACCGCTCCGAGTGCTGGAACAGCACCTTCCGCACCTGCGTGCTCGGCAAGGCGACCGGCTGGTCGAAGCACCTGATCGTCATCGGCGACTCGCACAGCAACGCCCTGCTCGGCGCCTACGAGAAGATCGCCGACGACAACGGGTGGCGCATCGACATGGCCGGCAGCGGCGGCTACTACCTCACCACGGCGCAGCAGCACTCGGTGAACGCCGGTGCGCTGCGCGGCTGCAACGCGTGGAAGCACGCGGCCATCGACTACGTCCGCGCCCACCGCGACGCCGACGCCCTGGTCGTCACTCACGCCGCAACGCAGATGCCCGTCAGCCTGCCGGCCGGAGCCTCGCGCGACATCGCGACCCGCAACGGCCTCGTCGACGCCTGGGAGCAGGCCGCCGGCGACCAGCTCCCCGTCATCGCCATCCGCGACAACCCGGTCCCCCGGCCCGACGTCATCGCCTGCGTGAGCAAGATGTCCGGGCCGACGAACGCGTCGTGCGACCGGCCCCGCTCCGAGGCGCTCGCCCAGACCGACTCGTCGATCGAGGCCGTGCGGGCGTTCAAGGCCGCCGGAGGACGAGCCGGGGTCATCGACCTGACCGACTACTACTGCACCGAGACGACGTGCCCCGCGGTGATCGGCGGCGTGCTGGTCTACCGGGACACCACGCACATCACGGCGACGTGGGCGACGTCGTTGGAGCCGTACCTCGAGCGCGGGCTGCAGAAGCAGCTCACGGCGCTCGGGCGTTGAGCGAGAGCGCTTCGTGAGCAGAAATGGTCGAGGTGCTGCTCGTCGAGCCGGGCCTTCAGCAGCGCCACCATCCGGGTCATCGCGGAGAGCTCGCCCTCGGTCGCGTCGAACCAGCTCGTGATCCGCCGCTTCGGGATGACGAGCGTGTGGCCAGGTGACACCGGGTGTGCATCGAGGATCGCGAAGACGTAATCGTCGTCCGCGACCCACTGCGCTGGTGGCACCTGTTCGAACACGGACGTCGTCGTCATGTTCCCCATCCAACCTCGCCGTGCTTCACTCGGACCATGACCTCGACCACCGTCCTCGCATCCTGTGCCGTGGGAACCGTCGAGTGCCACGACACCGCTTCGGTCGACCTGCTGCCCCTGCTCATCGTCGTCGCGCTCGTCGTCGTGGCGCTGGTCGCTCTGGGGATCGCGCTGCTCGGGCGTCAGCTTCGGTGAAACACGACTCACACACGAACCACCAACGACGAAGGGCCCCGGCGGAATCCGCCGGGGCCCTTCGTCTGTTCGGTGTCATGCCGTTCAACCGGCACTGTGCGCTCGAAGGGACTCGAACCCCCAACCTTCTGATCCGTAGTCAGATGCTCTATCCATTGAGCTACGAGCGCGTGGCCTTGCGGCCGTGGAAGACTCTACAACAGCTCCGGCCCGGGCGCCAATCGAGGCCGCCCGACCGCTCCACCCGGCGTGTCGCGAGGCGACAGCCGAGCCCCGACGTCACAGCACCGCGGCCTCCTCGCCGAACACCTCGGCCAGGAACACCCGCAACGCCTGCCACGATCGGCGGTCGGCGCGCTCCTGGTACTGGGCGCCGTGGTCGGGCGCGTCGGTCCCCGGCACGGCGAACGCGTGCATGGCACCGGCGTACGTGACGACCTGCCAGTCGACGCCGGGCTCGGTGCGCATCTCGTCCTGCCAGGCGTGCACGGCGTCGTCGGGCACGACCGGGTCCGCTCCCCCGGTCAGCACGAGCAGCTTCGCCCGGATCGCCGAGGCGTCCGCGGGGTCGTGGGTGATGAGGCCGCCGTGGAACGACACCGCACCGACGAGGTCGGCGCCGGTGCGCGCGAGCTCGATCGCGGTGGAGCCACCGAAGCAGTACCCGATGACGACGATGCGGGCGGGGTCGACGTCGGGGTCCTGCCGCAGCCGCTCGAGTCCGGCGATGGCGCGTGCCCGGAGCAGCGGCAGGTCCTGGTAGTACGACCCGGCGACCTGGCCGGCGGTGTCGTCACCGGGCCGGACGCCGGCGCCGTAGACGTCCGCGCCGAAGGCCACGTAGCCGAGACGGGCGAGCATCGTCACGCGTGCTTCGACGTGCTCGTTCACGCCGTGCCAGTCGTGCACGACCAGGACGGCGGGGCGGGGCCCGGCGATGGCCGTGTCCTTCGCGAGCACGCCGAGCAGGTCGGTGCCCTCGTGGTCGTAGTGGACGGGCTCGACACGGATGTCGGCGCCAGCGGGTTCGGGAACGGTCTGCAGGACGTCGTCGATGGTGGTCACGTCGTCCGACGCTACGCCGCCGTCCGGCTCAGGCGTCGATGTTGTCCCAGCCCTCGGGGCCGTTCGACCCGGCCGGGTACTCGTCGAGCGGCGTCGTGCCGGCCTTCCACGCCTCGAGGAACGGTCCGACGACCTTCCAGCCCTGCACGGCGCTGTCGCCACGGACGGACAGGGTCGCATCGCCCTCGAGCACGCCGGCCAGGACCTCGCCGTACGCGCTGAGCCGTCCGGGGTTGAACGTCGTCTCGAGACTGGTGCGGTCGATCGTGTACGGGTCGCCGGGGCCGTTGACGTTCAGCTCGAGCTGCATCTCGTCCGGGGCGATCCAGATCCGGAGCCGGTCCGGTTGCGCTGCGCCGGACAGACCGACCGGCACCTGCGGGGAGTCCTTGAACGTGATGACGATCTCGCGGCGCTGCTTCGCGAGCGCCTTGCCGGAACGCAGCGTGAAGGGGACTCCGGCCCATCGCCAGTTCGCGATCTCGAGGGTCAGCTGGGCCAGGGTCTCGGTGCCGAGCGACGGGTCGACACCGTCCTCGTCGGCGTACGACGGCAGCTTCCGGTCACCGACCGTGCCCGCGGTGTACCGGGCGCGCTTGCCGGCGGCGACGACGTCTCCGCCCCACGGCCGGACGGCGCGCAGCACGAGTTCCTTCTGGGTGCGCAGGTCATCGGCGTCGATCGACGCCGGCGCCTCCATCGCCACGACCGCCATGACCTGCAGCAGGTGGCTCTGGATCATGTCGGTGAGGGCACCGGCCTTGTCGTAGTAGCGCGCGCGACCCTCGAGCCCGAGGGTCTCGTCGTACACGATGTCGACGCGTTCGACGTGCTGCGAGGACAGCAGGGGCTCGATGATGCGGTTCGCGAAGCGCAGCCCGATCAGGTTGAGCACCGTCGAACGGCCGAGGAAGTGGTCGACCCGGTGGATGCGCTCCTCGGGGATGAACGAGTGCAGCAGGTCGTTCAGGTGCTCGGCGCTGGCGGCGTCGGTGCCGAACGGTTTCTCGAGCGCCAGGCGGGTGCGCTTCGGCAGGTCGATGTGGGCGAGCTGTTCGCAGCTCTTCTCGGTCACGGCCGGGGGCAGCGCGAAGTAGATCGCGGGGTCGTGGTCGCAGTCGGCGAGCAGCGCGCGCAGGTCGTCGGCGCTCGTGACGTCCGCCTTGCGGTACGAGGACGCGTCGATCACGGCCTGCAGCCGCTCCGACAGCGACGAGTCGCCCTCCGCCCCTTCGTCGCCCTCGTTCTTCGACGCCTGCGCGTTCTCGAAGGACTCGCGCACCTGCGCCTTCCAGTCGGTGTCGGAGAGGTCCTCGACACCCGCCCCGATGAGCTGGACGTCCCAGTCGTCCTTGACCTCGAGCAGGGTCGCGAGACCCGGCAGGAGCAGGCGCTTGGACAGGTCGCCGCTGGCTCCGAGGATGAGCAGGCTGGTCTGGAGGCTCGACATGCCTCCGACCGTACTCATCGGCCCCGGTGGACGGCCGGGCCGCTACGGTGGTGACAGTTCGGCGCGAGGGAGCACCATGAGCAGTGGGTACGAAGGACGACGCCTCCGCGTCGTCGTGATCGGCACCGGCATGATCGCGGGGGTCCACGCCCGCGCGGCCCGGGCCGCCGGTGCCGAGGTGCTCGGGGTGCTCGGTCGGAACGCATCGCGCTCCGAGCAGGTCGCGGCGCAACTCGACCTGCCTCGTGGGTACGCCTCGCTCGACGACGTCATCGCGGACGCCCCCGACGTCGTGCACATCTGCACCCCGAACGACCAGCACCACCCGCAGGCGATGGCGGTCATCGCCGCGGGCATCCACGTGGTGTGCGAGAAGCCCCTCGCGATCGACCCGGCGCAGGCCGCCGAACTCGTCGCCGCGGCGGCGGACGCCGGTGTCGTCGCCACGGTGCCGTTCGTGTACCGCTACCACCCGATGATCCGCGAGATCCGCGCGCGCATCGCCGACGGCGACCTCGGTCGACTGCTCGCCGTGCACGGCCACTACCTGCAGGACTGGATGCTCGACGAGGACGCCTCGAGCTGGCGGGTCGACCCGACCTCGAGCGGGTCGTCCCGGGCGTTCGCCGACATCGGTTCGCACTGGTGCGACCTGGTGGAGTTCGTCACCGGTGAGCGCTTCACCTCGGTGTCCGCGGCGACCGACATCGTCTACCCGACCCGGCCCGCGGCCTCGGGGCCGTCGTTCTCCGGCTCGCCGGACCCCGACCCGGTCGCCGACGCTGCGGAACGGGCCGAGGTCACCACCGAGGACACCGCGGTCGCGACGTTCCGCACCGGCACCGGGCGCATCGGCAACGTGGTGATCTCGCAGGTGGCCTCCGGCCGGAAGAACCGCCTGTGGTTCGAGGTCGACGGCACCCGCGGCAGCGCCGCCTTCGACCAGGAGCAGCCCGAGTCCGCGTGGTTCGGCAACGAGCGCGGTGCCCAGATCGTCGTCCGCGACCCGTCGCAGGGGTACCCGGACCAGCGGCGTCTGGCGATCGTGCCGTCCGGGCACCCGCAGGGCTACCTCGACGCCTTCGCCGCGTTCGTCGCCGACACCCACACCGCGGTCCGCACCGGTGTGGCGCCCGACGGGCTGCCGACCTTCGCCGACGGCGCACGCTCCGCCGACATCGTCGACGCCGTGATCACGAGCGCGGCCGAGACCACGTGGCGGGAGATCCGGTGAAGCTCGGCATGCTGACTGCCTGTCTGCCCGGGTGGTCGCTCGACCGGATCGCGGACTTCGCCGCCGAGCAGGGCTACGAGCGGCTCGAGGTCGGCGTGTGGCCCGGCACCGGTGGCCGTGACTTCGAGGCGGCGCACCTGCCCGTGGCGACGTTCACCGACGAGGACGCGGCGGCGACCCGTGACCTGCTCGACCGCACCGGCCTCGAGATCTCGGCACTCGCGTACTACGAGAACAACCTGCACCAGGACCTCGCCCGGCGCGAGGAGATCCGCACCCACCTCAAGCACGCGATCGATGCCGCGCAGGTGCTCGGCGTGCCGTACGTCGGCACGTTCATCGGCCGTGACGTGAGCCGCAGCGTCGTCGACAACATGCGGATCGGCGACCGGGTGCTCCCCGAGCTCGTCGACTACGCCGGCGAGCACGGCGTGCGGTTGATCATCGAGAACTGCGTGATGGAGGGCTGGCACCCGGACGGCTACCCCGGCAACCTGGCGTACTCGCCCGAGCTCTGGGGCTGGGTCACCGGCCTCGGCTTCGGCCTGAACTGGGACCCGTCGCACCTGACCTGGATCGGCATCGACCCGGTCGAGACGATCCTGCCGTTCGCCGAGCACATCGTGCACGCCCAGGCGAAGGACCTCGAGCTGTTCCCGGCGAAGCGCAACGCGTACGGGTTCTTCGGCAAGGTCGACAAGGGCGACGACCCGTGGGACATGGGCTGGTGGCGCTTCCGGGTGCCGGGCCGTGGCGTCGTGGACTGGCCACACGTCGTCGACCGCCTGTACGAGGCGGGCTTCGACGGCACCCTGTCGGTCGAGCACGAGGACCCGCTCTGGGGCGGCACCGACGAGAAGGTCCTCGAAGGGCTCCGCATCGCCCACCGCACCCTCCGCCCTCTCATCGCACACGACCCCCGGTCCATGTGAACGTCGTGTGACGACTTCGACGCGACACTGGCGGGTCGGCTGTGCGTCCTCATAGGTTCTCCGACGATGAACCTCCACTCCTCTCCGCGCCGCCGACGGCGCATCATCAGCGGCGCGGCCTTCGCCACCGCGGGTGTGCTCGTCGCACTGTCCGTCCCCTCCACCGCCGTCGCCGCCGAGGGCGACACGACGATCGACATCATCGACGTCAACGACTTCCACGGCCGCATCGAGTCCGAGGGCACCGCCGTCGACAAGGCGGCCGGTGCCGCCAAGCTCGCCGGTGTCGTGCAGTCGTACCGCGAGGCCAACCCGAACACGATCTTCGCCAGCGTGGGCGACAACGTCGGTGCTTCGACGTTCACCTCGCTGATCCAGCAGGACGCCCCGACGATCGATGCGCTCAACGCCATGGACCTCGACGTCAGCGCGATCGGCAACCACGAGCTCGACAAGGGTCAGAATGACCTGACCGGGCGCATCGAGGACCGTGCCGACTGGCCCTACGTCTCCGCGAACATCGTCAAGCAGGGTACGACCGAGCCCGCGTTCACCCCGTACTCCATCGTGGAGAAGGGCGGCGTGAAGGTCGGCTTCATCGGCGCGACCACCGAGGACCTGATCCCCGGGCTCGTCAGCCCCGGCGGCGTGCAGGGTCTCGCGATGGCCCCGATCGTCAGCCAGGTCAACAAGTACGCCGACCAGCTCACCGACGACGACGAGTCGAACGGCGAGGCCGACGTGCTCGTGCTCCTCGTGCACGAGGGCGCCACCACGAGCGCCCTCGCGGACGCGACCGGCACCGGCGCCTTCGGCAAGATCACCTCCGGTGTCTCGGAGAAGGTCGCGGCGATCGTCTCCGCACACACCCACGCGAAGTACAACCACTCGATCGCAGGCCCGACGGGCACACCCCGCCCCGTCATCCA
Source organism: Curtobacterium sp. RIT-PI-V (assembly GCF_025642935.1). Classification (NCBI taxonomy): domain Bacteria; kingdom Bacillati; phylum Actinomycetota; class Actinomycetes; order Micrococcales; family Microbacteriaceae; genus Curtobacterium; species Curtobacterium sp. RIT-PI-V. The sequence continues at coordinate 64,106 of NZ_JANZKM010000004.1, read as the reverse complement.
GACCGCCTCGTACGGCGTGAACTTCGGGCACCTGCAGCTCACCGTCGACGCCGACAAGCAGCTCACCGGCATCACGTCCGAGGTCAAGTCGGTCAACGGTGAGACCCGCGTGCCGGCCGACACCACGTCGGTCGACGAGGTCACCGGCATCGTGACCGCCGCGAAGGCCGTCGCCGACGTGGAGGGCAGCAAGAAGCTCGGCGAGATCACCGGCGACCTGCGCCGCGCGGTCCAGTCGGACCGCACCGCTGAGAACCGCGGTGGCGAATCGGTCCTCGGCAACTACATCGCCGAGGTGCAGCGTTCCGCGACCGAGCGCAACGGCTCGCAGGTCGCCTTCATGAACCCGGGCGGGCTCCGCACGGACATGGTCTACAAGTCGAGCGGCGCGGGTGACCCGGACGGCACCGTCACCTACAAGGAAGCCGCGCTCGTCCAGCCGTTCGCGAACACCCTGGTCACCGAGGACATGACCGGGCAGCAGATCAAGAACGCCCTCGAGCAGCAGTGGCAGCCCGACGGCCTCGAGCGTCCGTTCCTCAAGCTCGGCGTCTCGAACGGCTTCGCGTACACCTACGACCCCGCGAAGGGCCGCGGTGAGCGCATCACCGGGATGACCCTCGACGGCGAGCCGATCGCGCTCGACGACACCCTCAAGGTGACGGTCAACTCGTTCCTGTCGACGGGTGGCGACAACTTCGCCGCCTTCGCGACCGGCACGAACGTCGCGGACTCGGGCCAGGTCGACCTGCAGGCGCAGGTGGACTACTTCCTCGCCAACCCGTCGGTCACCCCGCCGGCCGACCAGCGTGCCGTCGGCGCCACGGTCACGCCGACGCCCGCCGGTGGCTTCCAGCCCGGTGACGAGATCAGCATCGCGCTGTCGTCGCTCGTGTTCAGCAGCGACGACCCCACCGCAGCCGGCACCGTGTCGGTCAGCGCCGGCGACGTCGAGCTCGCCACCGCCGAGATCGACCCGACGATCGTCGACAAGACCGACGAGCAGGGTCGTGCGACGCTGACCTTCGCCGTGCCCACCATCGAGTCGTCGGCCGACGCGACGACGGTCCGCGCGGCTGCCCGTGCCGCAGCGACGACGGACGAGCCGCTCGCGGTCACCCTTCCGGGCGGCCAGACGATCACGCTCGCCGTGACCATCCCGCTCGCCGCAGCCGTCGACCCGACGGACCCGACCGAGCCCACGGACCCGACCGACCCCACGGACCCGGCCGACCCGGGCAACGGCAACGGGAACGGGAACGGGAACGGGAACGTTCCCGGAACCGGAACCGGAACCGACCTGGCGGGCGACCCCACTGACTCCACGAACGCCGGCGGTGACCTCGCCTACACGGGCGCGGACCTGACGGCGGCGGGGATCGCAGCGGGCCTGCTCCTGCTGGCGGGCATCACCGCACTCGTCGCCGTGCGCCGGAAGCGCGCACGGATCGACGCGAGCATCCAGGCGGACTGACGCCGCGCCTCCAGTCCGACACGAACGGGCCGTCTCACCACCGTGAGGCGGCCCGTTCCGTCGTCCCGGGAGGCACGGATCGCGTCCGGCGCGCACCGCGCGCGGCCCCGCTGGCGCGCTCCCTGTCCCACAGCCGCGCTGGCACTGCGGATCCGGGGATCAGCGGGGTACTCTCGGGCCTGTCGCATCGCGACGCGTCGCGCCGGGTCGCCTCTCAGGTCGGCGGTGGTTCCGTTCGACGAGACCCCGCGACGCGGGTGCCCTCCGCCTCCAGGGAAACGGCGGAGGGCGCCCTCTCCCCCCGGCGGCGTCAGCGCGCTCCGGACACGGTCAGCGGAACAGCTGCTCGCCGATGTACGACCCCTTGCGCGGTGCCGGCGGGATCGCGAACACCGCGGAGCCGATGTGCGAGACGTACTCGTTCAACCGGTCCGAGGCGCCGAGCTTCCGCTGCAGCCGGGTGAAGTGCTCCGGGTCGTTCATGTAGGCCAGGAACAGCAGCCCCGCGTCGAGCTGGCCGTACTCGTTGAGGCCGTCGGTGTAGTTGTACGGACGACGCAGGATCTTCACGCCGCCGTTCGCCTCGTGGGCGGCCAGGGCGATGTGGGACGTCGCGTCGATCTTCGTGGCACCGTCCTTCCCGGTCACCGCGAAGTCCGGCGTCGTGTGCTCGGTCCCGCCGGACAGCGGTGCGCCCTCGATCTTGGTCCGACCGAACACGCGCTGCTGATCGCTGACGACGTCGGCGTCCCAGATCTCGATGTTCATCCGGATCTTCCGCACCACCTGGTAGGTGCCGCCGGTCATCCACGCCGCACCCTCGCCCGGGTCGTCGACCCACACGAAGCGGTCGTGGTCCTCGTCCGTCGTGATGTTCCTGGTGCCGTCCTTGAAGCCCATCAGGTTGCGCGGCGTCGTCTGGTGCGGGCCGGCCGACGCACGACCGAAGCCGAGCACGGTCCACCGCACGGTCGCCGTCCCCCGGGCCATCCGGGCCAGGTCGCGGACAGCGTGGTAGGCCACCTGGGGGTCGTCGGCGCAGGCCTGCAGCGACAGGTCGCCCCCGGTCAGGCCGGCCTGCAGGTTGTCGCTCGGCAGCCGAGGCACGTCGGCGAGCGCCGCCGGGCGCTTGTCGGCCAGACCGAAGCGCTCGTCGAAGACGCCGGGGCCGAGCCCCACCGTGACCGTCAGGGACGCCGGGCCGAGGTCGAGCGCCTCACCGGTGTCCGCGCCGACGCCGTCACCGTGCGCGGGCTCGACACTTCCGACGGTCTTGCCCGCCTGCAGCTGCGCGATCGCCGCGGACCAGCGGGCGAGGAGCACCTGCAGCTCGGTCGCGACACTGGTGGACAGGTCGAAGGTCATGAAGACGCAGTACCGCTGGGGTGCGGTCTGCACCCCGCCCTGCGGCTGCCGGGCGGCGGTCGCGTAGAACGGGTGGCTCTGGGACAGGTCGATGGACTCGTCACCGTTGGCGGCCGCCGTGAACGGGTCGACCCCCGTCGCGGCCGTGGCACCGCCGATGCCGGCCGCGGCACCGGCACCCGCTCCGGCCGCGGCGAGTCCCGCGCCGAACAGCCCACGCCGGGAGACCCCGGTGCGGGCTGCGCGGTCGTCGTCGGGCTGCGTCACGCGGTGGCGACCTTCTCGGCGAGGCGGGACAGCGGGTCCTGCAGGGCCTGGATCTGCTGCGAGATGCGGTTCGCGTCGGACTGCTTGGTGCCTGCGTCCCACGTGTCGAAGCCGCCGAGGTCGTCGGCGTTGCGGTAGCCGTCCATCATCGTGTTCGTCGCGTCGAACTGCTTCGCGATCTGCTTGGTGAGGGTCGGGTCGAGCTTCGTCAGGCCCGGCTTGAGGTACGCGAAGGCCTGACGGGCACCCTCGACGTTGGCGGCGAGGTCGACGAGGTCGATGTGGCTGTACGCCTCTTCCTCACCGGTGACCTTGTTCGACTGGACCTCCTCGAGCAGGCCGGCGGCACCGTTCGCCAGGTCCTCGGGCTTGTAGTCGAGCGTCGGGACGAGCTTCGCGAGCAGCTGCACGTTCTCGGTCAGGTCGGCCGCGGTCTTCTTGGTCGACGCGGTGATCTCCCCCGCCTGGAACAGGTCCTTCTCGACGGCGTGGAACCCGCTCCAGCCGACGGCCGGGTCGAGGTTCGATGCGCGCATGTCGATCAGGTAGTCGAGGTTGCCGGCGTTGTCGGTCGCCTCGTGGCCCTTCTTGACGAAGCCGTCGACGTCGCTCTCGACGTGCTCGTAGAACGGGCGGGCGTTCGCGTAGTCGGTCTTCGCGGCCTCGAGGTCGCCGGCGTCGACGTCCTTCTGCAGGAGTTCGACCGCGGTGACCATGTCGGTGACCTGGCCGTCGACGTAGTCGGCGTAGCCCTTCGTGCCCTCGTCGAGCAGGGTGGCGGCGCTGCTGTTCGCGGTGGAGGTGACCTTGCCCGTGACCGTGAAGTCGGTGAGCTCGGTGTCCGCCCCGGGGCAGTACACCTGGTACTTCCCACCGGTCAGGGTCGCGGTGAACTGCACGGCGTCGAGGCCGGGTGCGAGGTTCTCCTTCTCGCCGAGGATCCGCTGGTCCTGCAGCAGTTCGACCTCGGTGATGGCGGTCGAGGACTCGTTCTCCACCGAGAACGTGACCGGCCCGGCCGGCACCTTCGTCTCGGAGACCGTGCACTGGTCCGAGCCGTCGTTCGTCAGGGTGATGGTGACGCGCGAGACCTTCGCGGCGTCGGTGGAGCTGTCCGAGGCACCGTCGGAGCTCGCGCAGCCGGTCAGCGCGAGGGCGGTGACGACGCCGAGGGCGCCGAGGGTGATCAGGGGTCGCACGGGCTTACCGAACGGCATAGTCGTTGCTCCTTGCAGGGTCCCCGGCGGGTGGGCCGCGTGTCGGGACGGTTTCGGGGGTGGGGTTCACGGGTGCCGTCCGACGACGGCGGTCACGGAGCGCGAGCAGCGCCTGGGCGGCGGCTGCGACGCCGAGGGCGATCGGCAACCAGGCCTCCCAGAGCAGCAGCTCGGCAGCCCGCGTGTCCGCGGTCGCCACCGCAGTGGCGGACCGCTCGACGCGGGAGTCGGGGACGGACCACACGGAGCGGTCCAGGGTCGTGGTGCGCGCGGACGGGAGGCCCCCGTCGCTCAGCGTCAGCACCGTGCGTTCGTCGCGGGTGGCGTCCAGGACCCCACCACCGACCGTCCACAGGGTCACGGTGTCGCGCACCGCCCAGCGGGCGGTGAACGGGCCGGGGTTCGTCGACGGCGAGACGCCGACCGGGATCCGGCCGAACAGGTCGACGAGGTCGACGAGCGTCAGCGTGGCGGGGCGGTCCGCTGCGGTGGCCGACGTGCGCACCCGCCACCGGTCGGCGGCCACGCCCGCTCGGGTCACGCGGCGGTGGGCCGACGTCGACAACGTGATCCGTGCCTCCTGGCCGGTGGTGGTGCCGGCGACGCGGAGGACGCCGGACGCGCCGTGGACGTCCGCCGAGACGGAGGTGGCGTCCCCGCTGACCGCAGCGGTGCGCGGCAGGTCGACCCCGCCTGTCGGCACGGCGATCGCCAGTGCTGCGGCGGCGACCGCGAGCGCACCGGCGACCGTCGCGCGGATCGCCGGAACGCGTGCCGCCGACGGACGCCAGGCCCGGGGCCAGAGGGTCAGGGCGAGGACGGGCACGACGTACAGGACCCAGCCGAGCACCTCGATCACCCGGGGATCCGGCGGGATGCCGAGCACGCCCGTGACGAGCGCACCCTGCACCGAACCGTTCGGGGCGAGCCAGGACAGGTCGACGGTCCGCTGCTGCCCGATGACGATCCACCCGGCCTCGTGCGCGCGCCGGAGCACCGTCAGCACGAGCCCGCCGGCGACGAACACCAGGAAGACGCCGGTGCCGGTGAAGAACTTCGACAGGTTCAGCCGGACGCCGCCGGTGTAGATGCCGTACCCGACGACGACGGCGCCCGCGATGCCGATGACCGCGCCGAGGGCGGCGAGACCGGTGTCCGACGACGCCTGGAAGGTGGCGAGGAGGAAGACCGCGGTCTCGAAGCCCTCCTTGAGCACGGCGAGGAAGGCCATGCCGGCCAGTGCCCACGCGGTGCCGCGGCCGAGCGCCTCGGTCGCGCTCGCCTCGAGTTCCTTGGTCAGGGTGCGCGCGTGGGTGCGCATCCAGACGATCATGCCGGTGACGAAGACCACGGCGACGATGCCGATGATCGCCTCCATGCCCTCCTGCTGCGCCTGCGGCAGGGCCTGCTCGACGACCTGCAGGCCGAACCCGACGCCGATGCTGAGCACGACGGCGACCCCGACGCCGAACCACATGGGGGCGAGGGGGACACGGTTGCGACGCAGGAACGCGGCGATGATGCCGACGATGAGCGTCGCTTCGAGGCCTTCACGGAGGCCGATGACGAGGGTGGCGAGCATGACGTAGGTGAGGCTAACCTAACCGCCGTTCGGCCCGCCAGTCGTTCGGCGTGGGGTTTGATGGTTCTCATGAACCTGCTGTCCGTCGAGGGCCTGGCGTCGGTCACGAACGTGCTCGACCTCGCCGGGGTGTTCGCGTCCGCCCTGCTCGGTGGATCGATCGCCCGGGCGATGGACTTCGACCTGTTCGGGTTCCTGGTCGTCGGCTTCGTCTCGGGGCTCGGCGGCGGCATGCTGCGCGACACCCTGCTGCAGAACGGCCCTCCGGTCGCACTCGTCGACCCGCTCTACGTGCCGGTCGCACTGGCCGGGGCGCTCATCGCCTTCTTCGTGTCGTTCTCCGAGATCACCTGGGACCGACTGTTCACCGTGCTCGACGCGGCGGTGATCGGGTTCTGGGCGGTGGTCGGGGTGCAGCGCACCTACGACGCCGGCCTGGAGTGGCCCGCCGCCATCATCATGGGCACGATCACCGCGGTCGGCGGCGGCGCGATGCGGGACCTGCTGCTCCGCCGGGTGCCCGCGGTGTTCGGCGGGAACGCGCTGTACGCCACCGTGGCCGTCGCGGCGTCGGTGGTGATGGTCGTCGCGTCCGCCCTCGGATCGCCGTCGATCGGGATCGTCGCCGCGATCGCGCTGTCGCTCGGCCTGCGCTGGGGCGCTGTCCGCCGCGGCTGGGGACTGCCCAACGGTCGCGACTGGCAGCCGAAGTCGACGCTCGGGTCCTTGCTGCGGCGCGGTCGGAGCCTGCGACCCGACGCACTCCGGCTGCTCCGACGCCCCGGACGGCGCACGGGGGCGGGCAGCGTCCGCGAAGAACACGACACGGCAACGGAATCCTCGTTCGACGACTGAGGGGTGTCATCTGTCGGTGCTCCGGCGTAGCATCCCTACCGTCGGGTATCGACCCGGCTCATGTCGTCAGCACCGAACCGACGCGACCCGAACGCGGCGGTTCCGCGCAGACGTGGTGATGGGGGCTTCGCTGATGCCGCGCGTGATCAGACGCGCGGCGCGGCAGGTCTCCCACCCCCAGCTCGCCCGCCCGGGTTCCAGCCCCGGTGCCCCGCCCCAGCAGGAACGATGAACGACGACGTCTCCGACTCCCCCACACCGAGGACCCCACGGGCCGAGGTCCGAGAACGTCTGCTCACCGCCGGCGCCGCCGTCTTCGCCGAACAGGGCGTGCACGGAGCGCGTCTCGACGACGTCGCCGCACGCGCCGGGTTCAGCAAGGGCGCGGTCTACTCGAACTTCTCGTCGAAGGAGGACCTGCTCGCGCAGGTCATGCAGCGCGGCACGAACCTGGTGCTCGGGTCGCTGCAGGAGCTCATCCGTGCCGACATCGCCGCGGCGGACATCGCGGACGTCGTGCGAGCGGCCTTCGGACGGCACGACCAGCGCGCACAGTTCGCCCTGCTGTCGGAGTTCCGCGCCTACGCGATCCGGCACACCGACCTGCTGCCCGAGTTCGTGCGGCAGCGACGGGTGCTGCAGGACGGTGTGCACGAGCTGGTGCGACTGTGGTTCGGGGCGCACCCGGAGGTCGACGCCGGCATGCCGCTCGACGTGTTCGCCACGGCGCTCGTCGCCGCCAACGTCGGGGTCGTGTTCGACGGGCCCGCGCTGCCGGGTGTCGACCCGGGCGAGGTCATCGCCGCCCTGGTCGAGGCGGTCGTCCGCCGCCGCTGACCCGGCGGCGGACGGTGCGGCGGCGGCGCGGTGCAGCGGCGCGGCGGCGATGCCGTCGTGCGGCGTTGACCACTCGGTGCGAGCTTGTTGCGCCGCACGGAGTGGTCAACCTCGCACCAGCCGGGACCCCGCCGTCAGGCGGGGCGACGGGAACGCCGACGCCCCTCGTGCGACCAGGCGGACGACGGCAGCAGGCTCGGCGGCAGCAGGCGCGACCGCAGCACCCGTCCACCGGAGACCGAGGCGTCGAGGGCCTCCCGCGCCTGCTGCACGTGCCGCACGAGGGCACCGCCGTCGACCGCTGCGACCCCGCCGGCCGCGAACCGTTCACGGTCGACGGCATCGACCACGGCGTCGAGGTGCGGGAGCGCTGAGGCCGGCAGCACCGGACGGAGTCGTCCGAGGACGGCACGGGCGGTCCGGGCCGCAGCCGCTGCGTCGCCGGGCGGCGCCAGCCCCGGCGCGTAGCCGTGGTCGGCGACGTCGTCGAGGGCCTCACGCCAGGCGTTCACCGCCGGTGAGCGACCAGCGGCGACGGCCGACAACCGCGAGCGCCGTCGGAGCACTCGGACGAGTCCGGGGGCGATGAGCAACGCGAGGACGAGTGCCGCGCCGAACAGCAGGCCAGCCGGACCGCCGCCGCCCGAGGCACCGGCCGAACCGGGCTCCGCCGACGCCGAGGGGGTCGGCGTCGCCGAGGACTCGGCGGGGGCGGACTGCTCGGGCGCGGGCAGCGGGGACTCGGGCGTCGCCGCGGTCGGGGTCTCCGTGGGTTCGGTCGAGGGCTGCGCTGCCGCGTCGGAGTCCGGCGTGGGCTCGAACGCGACCCAGCCGGCCCCCTGGATGTACAGCTCGGGCCAGGAGTGCAGCTGCCGGTTCGACACCGCGTACTCGCCGTCGGGCTGCGCCGCCCCCGCCCGGTACCCCACCGCGATGCGGGACGGGATGCCGAGCGTCCGGGCCATCACGGCCATCGCCGACGAGAAGTGCACGCAGTAGCCCTCGCGCACCTGCAGGAAGGTCGAGACGACGTCCATGCTGTCGCCGTCGTAGCCCTGCTCGACGGGGGCCGTCTCGGAGTAGGTGAACAGGTCGCTGCGGAACCACTGCTCCAGGGCGCGGGCCTGGGCGTAGTCGTCGGACGCGGCCCCGGCCACCCGCTCAGCGGTCGACGAGATGTTCGCGGGCAAGTTCTTCGGCAGCGTCAGGTCGGTCTGCAGCTGGTCGCCGCTCGGCTCGCGGAACCCCCGGCCGTCGGCACGGGACAGGACACCCGAGGCCGCGACGGCGTCGAGGTACGCGTTCGCGAAGGTCGAGGCGCCGTAGACCTCGTACGTCGCACCGCGCGGCGTGGCCGGACCGGTCGACCGCACGGTGCTCGAGGAGCCCATCCAGCGCCACTGCGACAGGTCGAGGTTGGTGGAACGCGAATCGATCGACACCGCCCCGGACGGCACCGGCAGGTACGTGCTCGACAGACCCGTGATCCGGACGGTGACGTCGCCGCGGGTCGCCAGGCGGGGGTTCACTCCCTCGGCCCACTGCTGCTGGTCGGCGGTGTCGGCCTCGGCGGCGTTCGTCACCGTCGGCACCCAGTCCCCGGTGCCGAACTCGTCCAGGTCGGCGAGCTTGAGGTACTCGGGCTGGCCGTCGGACGACCGGTAGCGGAGCACCTCGAGCTCGCTCGGCTGCCGGAGGTCGTTGCCGAGCTCGAGCAGGGTGCCGGGTCGCCCGGGCTGGATCGGCGACTGGATGGCCCCGGTGACGCCGGACAGCCAGCTCGCGTTGAGCGGCACGATCGCGGGCAGACCGATCGCGACGACGAGCCCGATCACACCGACGACCGCGGCCGGGACCGCTCGCTGCACGGGTCGGACCGACAGCCACAGCAGGGCGAGGAAGGCGACCGCCGTGGTGATCACGAGCGCGGTGCCCGCCGGCTGTCCGGTGATGATCCCCGGGACGATGAGGATGACGAGTGCGGGCGCGGCGGCGAGCGACGGGATCCGGGCGATCGCGGCGAGGAACAACGAGACGCCCGCCACCCAGGCGATCGACACGGTCACGACCAGCCGGATCGCGTCGGTCTGCGGCAACGGCGCGGGGTTCAGACGGATGGCGGCGAGCGTCTCGCCCAGGGCCCCGTCGGCATCGAGCCAGCCGAGGGGTTGCACGTCGTTGACCAGGGCTGCGGCGCACGAGCACAGCACGAGCGTGGCGACGAGCGCCACGAACCGGACCCCGGGGGCCCGGCGACGCGCCGCGAGCATGACGGCCACGAGCACCGCGACGACCACGACGCCGGACACCCACCAGGCGGTGCCCTGCACGAGCGGGCGGATCGCGAGCGCGGCGATGAGCACGGGCACCGGGGCGAGCGCGACGACCCAGGTGCTCGGGGTGTCACGGGTGTCGTCGTCGCGGTCCAGGACCTCGCGCACGTCGACGGGCCGACGCGACGGCGCAGCGGTGCCGCTCACCGCGCGGCTCCGGACGCGGTCGCCCCGGCGACGGGCACCACCAGGGTGCGCCAACCGCCGCGGTCGAGGATCCCCCGCACGACGGGGTCCGGCGGCACGATCGTCGCCATGATCCCTCGGCTCGATCCGCTCGTCGCCGTCACGAGTTCGGCCGCCTGCTCGGCGGTGCAGTTGCCGGTGACCACCGCGGTCATGCCGTGCACGTCCCGTCCACGCACCTCGGGCAGGACCTCGGTGACCGGACGGGCGTCGCTGCGGAGCCGGACGTCAGCGAGTCCGACGAGCACGTCGGTGAGTCCGCCGACGTCACCGGTGTGCCGGGTGCTGCCCGACGGTCCGTCGCTCACGAGCACGACGCGCGAGGTCCGGGCGGCGAGGGCGCGGGCGACACTGGCGGCGACGACGACCGCGTGCTCGAAGGCCTGGTCACCGCCCAGGTCGGACAGCTCCGCCAGGTCCTCGCGCCCGAGGCCCTGGTAGGACTCGCGCCGGACGTCGAGCGCGATGACGGCCTCGGGTGGTTGCGCCTGCGTGGTCTGCCGGACGTGCAGTTCGCCGCGGCGAGCACTCTGCGCCCAGTGCACCCGACGGATCGGGTCGCCGGGACGGTACGGCCGGAGTTCGCTGTCGTCGGCGGACCCGCCCTGCCCGACCCGTCCTTCGTCGGCGGAGACGGCCCCGGCGAGGGCGCCGGTGTCGATCGCGGCGAGCGGTGCACTCGCGGGGACGACGACGACCTCTTCTGCGGGCACCACCGGCCGGTCGATGCGGAGCAGGCCGAAGGGGTCCTCGACCCGGATCGTGACGGGTCCGACCAGCGTGCGGCCACGGTGCATCGCGAGCGCCTCGACGTCGAGCACGGCTGGCGGGACCCCCGGGCCGACGAGCGCGTAGGTCTCGGCCTCGGACGCACTGGCGAAGGCGTCCTCGAGCTGTTCCCGGACGAGCAGGGTCGACCGCGGGCCGATCGGCAGAGTCGTGCTGCCGAGGGTGATCCGCTCGCGGTAGACCTCGCCGACCTGCACGATCGCGCGCGCCGTGCTCCGACTGCCCCGGAGCGGAGCGGCGACCACGAACGCCATCACGATGCCGAGCACGACGAGCACGAGCAGCAGCAGCCCGGCCGAGACGGCGACGCTGGTGGTGCCCACGAGCCCGCCCCCGACCAGCCCGATTCCGATCGCGATGACGGTCCAGCCGCGCACGGTCGGACGGGGGAACGGCGTCCGCCGGAGCAGTGACAGCCCACGGCGGCCGAAGCGCCCGAGCGTCGAGCGCGCGGCGCCGGTGCGCCGCAGCAGCGACGACGGTGCCGATCGCCCCGGCATCAGGAGCGGACGGGGGTCGCCGTGAACGGCACGGCGGTGTCGGAGACGATGCGGACGACGATCTCGCGCACGGTGTCCTCGCCCGTGCCACCGAGTCCGCGCGCCACCGGCACGAGCCGGTGGGCGAGCACGATCGGTGCCAGGGCGGCGACGTCGTCCGGGGTCACGAACGGCCGGCCGAGCAGCGCGGCGTGCGCACGGGCCGCCTGGGCCAGGTGCAGCGTGGCGCGGGGGCTGGCGCCGAGCACCAGGTCGGGGTGGGTGCGGGTGGAACGGACGATCGCGATGACGTACGCCTCGACGTCGGGGGCTATGTGGACGTTCGCCACGGCCTCGATGATCCCGCGCAGCGTGGTCACGTCGACGATCGGTCGCAGGTGCGACAGCGGGTCGCCGCCGCCGCGGTTCGCGAGCATCTGCCGTTCGGCGTCGACGCTCGGGTACCCCATCGTGATGCGCGCCATGAAGCGGTCACGCTGGGCCTCGGGCAACGGGTACGTGCCCTCCATGTCGATCGGGTTCTGCGTCGCCACGATCATGAAGGGGCGGTCGAGCAGCCGGGTGACGCCGTCGACGGTGACCTGCGACTCGGCCATCGCCTCGAGCAGGGCGGACTGGGTCTTCGGGCTGGTGCGGTTGATCTCGTCGCCGATGACGACGTTCGCGAACACCGGCCCCGGTGAGAACCGGAACGTGCCCGAGGACTGGTCGAAGATGTTCACCCCGGTGACGTCCGACGGCAGCATGTCGGACGTGAACTGGATCCGGTTCACCGAGCCGCCCACCGAGGCGCCGAGCGCCTTCGCCAGGACCGTCTTGCCGACGCCGGGGACGTCCTCGACGAGCAGGTGCCCCTCGGCCAGCATCACGGTGAGCGCGGTGCGGATCGCCTCGGTCTTGCCGTCGATCACCGTCGAGACGGACGCGACGATGGCGTCACCGACCTCTCGGATGCGCTCGAGGGGGAAGGCGGGGTCGGTCGGCTCCGGCACGCAGGGCTCCTCGTCTCGGGACAGGTGTCGTGCATGCTACATCGGTCCGGTGACAGCGCCCGGTGGGCGTGTCACCGATGCGCACTGGACGGGAGGCCCGTGGAGCGTGCGCCGATCGGCGCACGTCCCACGGGCCTCCCGTCCAGATCACGTGGTGCGTCTCAGACGCGACTCACGCGCGCGTCGCGAGCGCCGCGTCGGCTGCGAGCAGGACCTTCGCGGCGACCGCGACCCCTTCTTCGCGACCGAGCTCGGTGTCCTCGTGCTCGATGTTGACCCACATGTCCGGGTCCACCTCGCGCAGGGCCTCGAGGAACGCCGACCAGTACGCCTCGTCGTGGCCCTTGCCGAGCGCGACGAAGTCCCACGCGGACGGCTTCGGCCACTCGTTCGCCCACTCGTCGCCACCGAGGTTCGTGCGCGGCTCGTCCGGCGACAGCCGACGGAACGAGTTGTCGAGCACCCCGTTGATCGCCGCGTGCGGGTTGATCCGGACGTCCTTCGCCGCGGCGTGGAAGACCAGGTCACCGAGGTCGCGGACGACCGCCACCGGGTCCATCTGCTGCCAGAACAGGTGACTCGCGTCGAGTTCGACGCCGGTGTTCGTCAGCCCACCACGTTGCACGAGCTCGCGGATCGTCGCCGGGTTGAAGACGACGTTCTGCGGGTGCAGCTCGAGCGCCACCTTGACCCCGTGCTCCCGCGCCAGGGCGTCGATCTCCTGCCAGAACGGCACCGCGACGCTCCACTGGTACTCGATGACGTCGAGCGCGGCGGAGTTCCAGGCGTTCACGATCCAGTTCGGCCGGGTGCCGCCGGGCTCGCCCGCCGGCAGCCCCGACATCGTGACGACGCGGTCCTGGCCGAGGCGGGCTGCGAGCCGGATGCTGCGGCGGACGTCCTCCGCGTGCTGCGGCCCGATCGCGGGATCCGGGTGCAGCGGGTTGCCGTTGCAGTTCAGGCCGGCGATGGACACCCCGGTGCCCTCGAACCGGGCGAGGAAGGCGTCACGTGCCCCGTCGTCGTCGAGGATCGCGTCGATGTCCGGCACGTGCACCGGCGGCAGGAACCCGCCGGTGTTCAGCTCGATGCCGGTCAGGCCGTTGCCCGCGATGGCGGTCAGGGCATCGGCGAGCGGTCGGTCGTGGAAGATCGCGTTGTACAGACCGAGCTTCATGCGTGCGCTCCTTCGGTGGTACGGACGGTCTCGGTCGGGCGGACGTCCAGCGATGCTCCGCCGGCTGCGGCGGACCGTGCCACCGCGTCGAGGATCTCCATGTTGTGCACGCCGTCGTCGAACGTGGCGTTGGCCGGGAGCGGGTCCGCGACACCGGCGACCTCGTCGAGGAACGCGCGTGCCTGGTACTCGAACATCTGGTTCTGCCCCCAGCCGACACCGGGCGCGTCCATCGCCATGCCACCTGCGACGTAGGGGTGGTCCGGGCCGAGGACGACCTGGCGGTACCCACCGAGGCGGGAGCCGTCGGACTGCAGCGCGAGGCCGATCTCCGAGGCGCGCTCCTGGTCCCAGCGCGCTGCGCCGTTCTCGCAGAAGACCTCGATGACCAGGCCGTTCGGGTGCGCCGTGGCGACCCGGGACACCTCGAGCGAGCCCACCACGGAGCCGTCGCCGAAGCGTGCGTTGCAGGTGGCGTAGTCGTCGTTCTCGACGTCGGCGAACTCCCCGGTCAGCGGGACGGTCTGCCCGCGCAGGGCGAACCCGGCGGCGATCGGGCGCTTCGTGATCGCGGTCGTGAACATGCCGCCGTTGACGCTCTGCACCTCGCCGGCCAGGAACTCGGCCACGTACGCCAGGTGCGAGCCGACGTCGGCGAGGGCTCCGGTGCCGGGGGCACCCGCGAAGCGCCACGAGAAGGGCACGTCGGGCGACGAGCCGTAGTCGGTCCAGTAGCGGGCAGAGACGTGCAGGACGCGGCCGAGCGTGCCGTCCTCGACGAGCTGCTTGATCGCGGCGAGGCCAGGGGCGCGGCGGTAGGTGAAGCCGACGCGGGCGACGAGCCCGCGCTGCGATGCCTCGGTGGCCGCGGTGGCCATCGCCCGTGCGTCCTCGAGCGAGTCCGACAGCGGCTTCTCGCACAGGACGTGCTTGCCGGCGGCCAGCAGCCCCTCGACGATCTCGCGGTGCAGCGTGTTCGCGACGACGACGCTCACGACGTCGATGTCGTCGGCCTCGGCGACGGCTCGCCAGTCCGTGTCGTGGCGGGCGTAGCCGAAGCGCTGCGCAGCCTCGGCCGCGAGGGGCTCGTACACGTCGCCGATCGACACGAGCCGCACGGGCGGCAGCGTCGGGGCGAAGAGTGAGGGTGCGTTCCGCCACGCGGCCATGTGGGCCTTGCCCGCCATGCCCGCCCCGATGACGGCGACGCCGATGCTGTCGCTCATGGTTCTCTCCTTCGAGAAGTCCGGTACCGATTCTGGAACGTTCCAGAACATGTCGGTAGACTGTAGCCCGATCACCCCATGTCCTGTCAAGGAGCCGCGTGTCACGACCCCCGACGATCATCGACGTCGCGACCCGTGCCGGCGTCTCGAAGTCACTCGTCTCGATGGTGCTCCGCGACGACCCGGGCGTCTCCGACGCACGCCGCTCGGCCGTGCTCGCCGCAGCCGCCGAGCTCGGCTACCGCCCGAACCGCGCCGCCGCGATCCTCGCCGGCACCCGGACGCGCACCGTCGGGGTCATCGTCGACGACTTCCGCAATCCGTGGTTCGTCCCCCTGCTCGACGGCATCCGCGACGCGCTTGCACCACACGGCCTGCGACTCACCCTCGCGGACACCCGTGCGAACGCCCACCTCGGCTCCTCGCCGTTCGACGACCTGGTCTCACTGCGGGTCGACGGCGTCGTCCTCGCCGCCGAGGGCTTCCCCGACCTCGTCGTGCCGGCCGACACCCCCGTCGTCGTCGCCGGCGCCCGGGCCGACGTGCCCGGCGGGCTCGACGTCGTCGCCTCGGACGAGGCCGCCGGCGGCCGGTTGGCAGCGGATCACCTGATCGGACTCGGTCACCGCCGCATCGCCCACGTCACCGGTTCGGGAGGCCCGGCTGCGGTCCGCCGCGAGGGCACCGTCACGCGGATGGTCGCGTCCGGCATCGCGCCGCTGGTCTACGGCGACGGCCCGACGTCCGAGACGACCGGGTACGAGGGCACCCGCCGTGCTCTGCGGGACCACCCGGACCTGACGGCGGTGTTCGCCGCGAACGACGTCATGGCGATGGGCGCGATCGCCGCTGTCCACGAAGCCGGACTCCGGGTCCCCGAGGACGTCTCGGTGGTCGGCAACGACGAGACCCCGCTCGCCGCCTCACCCCTGCTGCGCCTGACCACGGTCGACCCACACAACGACGAGGTCGGGCGGCTCGCGGCGAACCGGCTCGTGGAACTCGTCGGCGCGGCCGAACGGCCCGCCCCGACCCGGACCCTGGTGTCACCGTCGCTCGTCGTGCGGTCCACGACGGCGCCGCCGCGGGCCTGAGACGCAGGCCACCGCACGACCGCAGCGCGCGGGGCGGCGGTGATCCGGGCCTCCCGGCCGACGGATCAGACCGTGGCGTCTTCGAGCCGGTCGACCGCGACCGCGAGTTCCTCGAGTTCCGGGACCTCGCGCGCTTCGGCGAGCGCCCCCTCGAGCGCAGCGGCGTGGATCGGCGTGGCCGCATCCAGCAGCCGCTGACCGGCGTGGGTGAGCTCCGTGTAGAGCCCGCGGCGGTCGTCGGCGCAGAGCACGCGGGTGAGGAGCGCACGCTCCTCGAGTCGGTTGACCAGCCGGGTCGTGGCACTCGGACTGAGGGCCGCCGCGCGGGCGAGCTGCTGCATGCGCATGTGGAAGCCGTCCTGCCGGCGCAGCCCGTCGAGCACGGTGTACTCGACCACGGAGAGGTCGACGTCGCGCAGCGCGCGCTCGAGGCGCGTCTCGATCAGGCCGTGCAGTGCCGCCAGGGTGCGCCAGCCGTGGGCGCGAACGGCGGTGGAGGTGTCGTCGACGGACATCGGGCTCCTTCTGGTCGGCTGCGCGGTCGGTCGCCGCGATCGTGCGGGCGCGTGCAGTTGCTTGCGCTGATACCCCGCGTATGCAACTATCGATACCGAGCGTCTGCAACAACCAGCGTACGCGGCACAGCGCCACCGCACAACAGAAGGAACCCCCATGCCCGCGGGACTCATCGCCCTCGCACTCGGCGGATTCGGCATCGGACTGACCGAGTTCGTCATCACCGGCCTGCTGCCCGAGGTCGCCGCCGACTACGGCGTCACCGAGACCACGGCCGGCTGGCTCGTCACCGGTTACGCGCTCGCCGTCATCGTCGGGGCGCTCGGCCTGACCGCAGCCACCACCCGGCTTCCCCGCAAGCCCGTCCTGCTCGGGCTGCTCGTGCTGTTCATCGTCGGCAACACGTTGTCCGCGATCGCACCGACCTACGAGGTGATGATGTCCGGACGCGTCATCGCGGCGCTCTGCCACGGAGCGTTCTTCGGCATCGGGTCCGTCGTCGCCGCGAACATGGTCGAGCGCTCGAAGCGCGCCTCGGCCGTCGCCCTGATGTTCACGGGCCTCACCGCGTCCAACGTGCTCGGAGTGCCGTTCGGCACGTTCCTCGGTCAGGCGCTCGGCTGGCGTTCGACCTTCTGGGCCATCGTCGCCATCGGCGTCGTCGCCCTGGTCGGCGTCCTCGTGCTCGTCCCCGCCGTCCGTCAGGCCGAGACACCGTCACTGGCCCGCGAGCTCGGTGCCTTCCGCTCCGGCCAGGTGTGGCTGTCACTCGGCATGACCGTGCTCGGCTACGGCGGGATGTTCGGTGCGTTCACCTACATCGCGTACACGCTGACCTCGGTGTCCGGGTTCCCGTCCTCGGCGGTGCCGTGGCTGCTCGTGGTGTTCGGCGTCGGGCTGTTCGTCGGGAACTTCGTCGGCGGCAAGCTCGCCGCACGCTCGATCGACCGGACCCTGCTCGTCGTGCTCGTCGCCCTCACCGTGGTGCTCGGACTGTTCGCCCTCGTCGCGACCTCGCCCGTGCTGACCGTCATCGCCCTCGTGCTCATGGGCGCCTTCGGGTTCGCGACCGTGCCGGCACTGCAGACGCGCGTGATGCAGTACGCAGACCACGCGCCGACCCTGGCGAGCGGGGCGAACATCGCCGCGTTCAACCTCGGCAACGCGCTGGGTGCCTGGATCGGTGGGCTCACCATCGCCGCCGGGCTCGGCTACACCTCGCCGATCTGGGCGGGAGCCGGGATCACCCTGGCCGCCGTGGCCCTGACGCTCGTCGCCATGGGTGCCGTGCGGCGCGGTCGCTCGCGCGGGGCCGGCGAGCTGACCTCGACAGGGAGCGTCGCGACGGCCTGACGAGACCACTCCGGAGACGACGAAACCCCGGTCCGATCGGACCGGGGTTTCGTGGAGTGCGGAGACGGAGGGATTTGAACCCTCGGTCCCCTAAAGGGGACTCCACCTTAGCAGGGTGGTGCACTCGGCCGGACTATGCGACGTCTCCAAGCGCTCTCGCGAGCGCTCCGACCACCATACAGGAGGACCGAGCCACTCTCGACCCGACCGCACCCCGCGCGTGGCACGGTCGCAGAACGCGGGTCCCCCGAAGTGGGGACACCTCGGGGTTGTCTCGACGTACCCCGGTCAATAGCATCGTCGAGACGCGGCGATCACATTCCGGGGCTCGTCCCCGTAGTCGCGACACAGCACCGACGTCGCTCTCCGAGTCGGGCCCGGCGCGCCCGGTTGCCTGGCGCCCGCTCGGGGAGCGGCCCTTCTCCGGCCGTCCGGGTTCCCGAGACTCGGGCCGAACGCCCCGAGACTCGGGCTGGACGACGGAACTCGGGGCGCGGTGCCCGAGAAACGTCGCCTACACCGAGTCTCGGACTCAGAGCCCGAGCCGCCCGCGTCAGTACCCGAAGGCCTTCGAGCAGGTCTCCTGGTCGGCGGACTGGCCCTCGAGCCCGTCGATGGTCTCCGGCGTCGCCGATGCAGTCGGAGCAGCAGCGGGCGCAGTCGGAGCAACTGCGGCAGGCGACGACGGCGCGGCAGTCGCGGGTGCGGACGCCGGAGCCGACGGCGCCGCAGCAGCCGGCGACGAGGCCGCTGCCGACGGCGCCGCGTTCGCCTCGGATCCGATGCCCGTGCTGTCCTCCCCCAACGAGAACGACTGGTCCGCCTTGATCTTCGCGAACAGCTGGTCGGCGAGGTACGTCGTCGGCTGGACCTTGCCCTCGTAGACCCCGGTGCCGCCGGTCGTGCCCGGGTACTGCACGAAGTTCACCTGCGACAGCGGGAGGTCCTGCAACGCCCGACCCATCTGCACCATCGTCCCGATGTCGTTCAGGCTCTCGGACAGCTGCATGTTCGACGCCGCGGCGCGGGCCAGCTTGTACAGGGTGGTCGGCGAGGTGAGGGTGTCGTTCGACTTCACGGTCCGGAGCAGCGACGACAGGAACACCTGCTGGCTCGAGATCCGGCCGAGGTCGGAACCGTCACCGACGCCGTGCCGGGTCCGGAGGAACGCGAGGGCTTCGTCGCCCTGCAGGGTCGAGGTGCCGGCGGGCAGGTCGAGCCCGGTGTACGGGTCCTGGATCGGCTGCGCCACGCAGACCGGCACGCCACCGATCGCGTTCGACATCTCGATGACGCCGTTGAACGAGACCGCGGCCGAGTACTGGATGTCCAGGCCGGTGAGCCCCTGCACGGTCTGGGTCACGCAGTTCAGCCCGCCGTCGCTGAACGAGGTGTTGATCGGCTGCGCGGCCATGGCCGGTGCGGTGCCGGAGCCGTCGGTCTTCTTGCACGCGGGGATCGGAGTGACGAGGTCGCGGGGGATGCTCACCGCGGTCGCGTTGGTGTGGTCGGCCGAGACGTGGAGCAGGATGTTGACGTCGTTGAGGGTGGCGTCGCGCTCCCCGAACTCCGCGGACTGGTCCGGGTCGTTGTCCGTCCCGACGACGAGCATGTTGAAGCCGCCCGCGTACGCGCTGAGTGACGGGGCCTTCGTGCCGTTCGACTGCGGCGCCGCCTGGCCCTCGATCTGCACACCGTCGCCGAGGTCGTCCGTCACCTGTTTCGCGGCGATGGCTGCCACCGAAGCGGTGCTGACGAGCGCGACCGCGGCCACACTCGCGACCAGCGCAGCGACGGTCCGGAAGGGTGCGGACCGACGGAGACGTCCGTGCCGTGCGATCCCGTCGGCCCGGTTGAGACGGTGGGATCGATCGCGGACGTCGTTCACGGGCTCTCCTGTCGTCGGTGGACGCGCCGGGGACGGCAGCCGGTCAAGGCTGCCACGGAGACGCCTGGCGATCCAGTGCGAACGACGTCGGAGCGGACGCACCGATCCGCCGTCGACCCCCGGATCCGCGGGGCTCGATGCGGACCTGTGCGAACGCGCAGCCGAGGGGATTCAGGATGCCACGGCCACCCGGAACCGATCCGGCAGGGCGATGAGCGCCGTGGCGAGCTCGAGCAACGCTGCCGCGCAGTCGTCGGCCGCGTCGCGCTCCGCTGCCCGCGCGGCCTGGTCGACGAGTTCGAGCCGTCGCGCCCGGTCGACCACGGCGTCGATCCCGTTGGCCAGGGCGACGTCGTCGGTGAAGAACATGTCGAGCACGGTGCGCTGCGACAGCATCCAGTCGGCGCTGACCGAGGCGCCGCTCCGGCGGAGGAACCACGCGACGAGCTCGACGAAGGCCCCGGCTTCGGTCCAGCACTCGCGGAGCCAGGCCGGGTCGAAGCGGTCGTCGTGGCCCGTGCCGCTCACCGGCGGGTCGACCACCAGGGCCCGGGCGATGCGCACGCGCTCGGTCATCTGCCCGACGGTCCACCGCGTGATCACCACGCCGACGTACCGCTGCACGGTGACGAGCTGGTGCGACTCGAGCGAGACAAGGGCTTCGCGCACCGGCGTGCGGGAGACCCGCATGTCCTCGGCGATGGTGTCGAGGCGCAGGCGCTGCCCGCGGCGGTACTCGCCGCGCAGCACGTTCTCGAGCAAGCGGAGGAAGACCGCGTCGCGCAGCAGACTGCGCCGGAGGCCGTGGGGATCGCGGTCGCCCCGGCCGACGCGCATCGGTGACTGCTCCATCGCGCCAGCCTCACGCACGGTGGTCGCCCTGGGCGACCGCACCGGCACCGTCGTGGATCGTCTCGCTGGGTGTCGCGCTGTGGAGGAGTGCCATGCCAGCACGGTGACACCCCGACGGCGGCCGTGCTAAACACTCTGAATACAGAATGTTGCGTGACCGCCCTCGGCGGTCAGCGCCGCTGCTGCTCCGCGTCCCCGGTCAGGACGGACAGGGGTTGCGTGACGTCCTCGAGCCCCTTCCGCGCCGCATCGACCCCGAAGACCAGGGCTATCACCCCACCGCCGATCATCACCGCTGAGCCGAGCAAGTACCCCCAGAAGAGCGGATCACGCGACGACCCGTCCCCGATGAAGGCTCCGTAGATCAGCGGCGCGACCGCACCGAAGACCTGCGCGAGGGCGAAGAAGTACGAGATGGCCTGCGACCGGAGCTCGAGGGGGAAGATCTCGCTGACCGTCAGGTACGCACTCGAGGCACCGGCGGAAGCGAAGAAGAACGACACGCACCAGAAGGCCACCTGCACCGTCGCCGAGATCGCGTCGGCACGGAACAGGAACGCCGAGGTGGCCAGGACGAGCCCGGACACCAGGTACGTCAGGAAGATCATCTGCCGGCGGCCCCACGTGTCGAAGAACCGACCGAGGATGATCGGTCCGAGCAGGTTGCCGATCGCGAACGGGAAGAAGTAGATCGACGTCTGCGCGGTCTTCAGGCCGAAGAAGTTCGTCAGGACGAGCGCGTAGGTGAAGAAGATCGCGTTGTAGAGGAACGCCTGCGTGATCATCATCGACGCCCCGACCAGGGTGCGCGTCGGGTACTGCTTGAGCAGCACGCGCGCGATGGTCAGGAACCCGACACGGTCGGTCGGCGTGACGGTCATGGCCTTCGACTCGTCGACGTCCGGCAGCCGCTTGCCGGTGGACTTCTCGACCGCCTCCTCGATCTGGGTGACGGTCGCTTCGGCCTCTTCCTCGCGCCCGTGGGTCATGAGCCATCGTGGGCTCTCGGGGATGTGCCGCCGCAGGAAGATGATCGCGATGCCGAGCACCGGGCCGAGGAAGAAGCCGATGCGCCAGCCGATGCTCTCCGAGAAGTTGGCCGTGTCGAGCAGGTAGATGTTCGCGAAGGCACCGAGCGCGGCGCCGCCCCAGTAGGTGCCGTTGATCGCGATGTCGACGTGGCCGCGGTACTTCGCCGGGATCAGTTCGTCGATCGCGGAGTTGATCGCCGCGTACTCGCCGCCGATGCCGAGGCCCGCGACGAACCGGAACGCGGCCAGGAACCAGAAGTCCTGGGCGAGGCCGGCGATGCCGGAACCGATCAGGTAGATCGCGAGCGTCAGGATGAAGAGCTTGCGCCGCCCGAGTCGGTCGGACATGCGTCCGAACACCAGCGCGCCGACCACCTGGCCGACCAGGTAGATCGTGCCGAGGGAGGTCACCTGTTGCGTCGACAGGTTGAGGTCGGCCTGGAAGCCCGCGTTGGAGACGATCTGGATCTCCAGCCCGTCCAGGATCCAGGAGACCCCGAGTCCGACGACGACACTCCAGTGGAACCGCGTCCACGGCAGTCTGTCCATCCTGGCGGGGACCAGGCTCTTGATCGCCCCGTTCGTGCTGCTCACGAGAGGGGAACGTACGCCGAGATCGGCGAGATGGTTCAGATTCGGTACGACGGGGCCGGCTCGGAGCCGGATCCCCCTATCGAATCCGGCTCCGATGCCGGAGTCTCAATCATTGCGGTTGCTATGGAAACCCACAAGCGGACGGGAGGCCCGCTGCCAGCTGGCACCGCGCCTCCCGTCCGCAACGGCGTAACGTCCAGAACGTGACCCGACCCGACATCCGCACGGTCGGCGAGCTCCGCACTTCTGGCCACGTCCAGAAGACGGTCCGCGCCGAGATCCGCGACAACCTGCTCACCGCGCTGCGCGCGGGAGACGACCCCTGGCCCGGCCTGCACGGGTTCGAGACGACCGTGATCCCGCAACTCGAACGAGCCCTGATCGCCGGACACGACGTCGTCCTGCTCGGCGAGCGCGGCCAGGGCAAGACCCGCCTGCTCCGCACCCTGCAGGGCCTGCTCGACGAGTGGACCCCGGTGATCACCGGCTCCGAACTCGGCGAGCACCCCTACGAGCCCATCACCACCGCCAGTGCCCGCCGAGCCGAAGACCTCGGTGACGCCCTGCCGATCTCGTGGCGGCACCGCGACGACCGCTACGTCGAGAAGCTCGCGACGCCGGACACGAGCGTCGCCGACCTGATCGGCGACGTCGACCCGATGAAGGTCGCCGAAGGGCGCAGCCTGGGCGACCCGGAGACGATCCACTTCGGACTCGTCCCCCGGGGCCACCGCGGCATCGTCGCGATCAACGAGCTGCCCGACCTGGCCGAACGCATCCAGGTCGCGATGCTCAACGTGATGGAGGAACGCGACGTCCAGATCCGTGGCTACGTGCTCCGACTCCCCCTCGACGTGCTCGTGGTGGCCAGCGCGAACCCGGAGGACTACACGAACCGCGGCCGGATCATCACGCCGCTGAAGGACCGCTTCGGCGCGGAGATCCGGACCCACTACCCGATCGAGCTCGAGGACGAGATCGCCGTCATCCGGCAGGAGGCGCAGCTCACCGCCGAGGTGCCGGACGCGATCGTCGAGATCCTCGCCCGCTTCACCCGTGCCCTGCGCGGGTCGAGCGCGGTCGACCAGCGCAGCGGTGTCAGCGCCCGGTTCGCGATCGCCGGCGCCGAGACGGTGGCCGCGGCGGCCGTGCACCGTGCGGCACGCCAGGGTGAGCCGGACGCCGTCGCGCGACCGATCGACCTCGAGACCGCGGTCGACGTGCTCGGCGGAAAGATCGAGTTCGAGAACGGCGAGGAGGACCGGGCGGACGAGGTCCTCGAGCACCTGCTGCGGACCGCCACGGCCGAGACGGTGCGTGCCCGGTTCCGCGGGCTCGACTTCGGGGTGCTCGTCGAGGCCCTCGACGGCGGGACGATGGTGACGACGGGCGAACAGGTCGGCGCACGGGCGTTCCTCGAGGGGCTGCCGTCGATCGGTGAGTCCGACCTGTACGACCAGGTCTGCGAGCGACTCGGCGCCACGAACGACGGCGAGCGCGCGGGCGCGATCGAACTCGCACTCGAGGGGCTCTTCCTCGCTCGCCGCATCAGCAAGGAGTCCGGCGGGGGCGAAGCCGTCTATGGCTAGGCAGAACCGACGACTGACGCGGGACACCCGGTACGGGGCCGCAGCGCTGTACGGGAAGTACCACGACGGTCCGGATCCGCTCGCGCCACCCGCCGACCTCGCTGAAGCGCTCGACGCCATCGGGCAGGACGTGATGGCCGGCACCTCACCGGAACGCGCCATGCGGGAGTTCCTGCGCCGAGGCGGCCGGACGCAGCGCGGACTCGACGACCTCGCGCGCAAGGTCGCGGAACGGCGGCGGGAACTCACCGCGAAGAACAACCTCGACGGCACCCTGCAGCAGGTCCGCGAACTGCTCGACCAGGCGCTCCGTGCCGAACGCGGCGAACTCGCCCGCAACGTCGACCTCGACGACGGCGACCGCGCCCTCGCCGAGATGCAGCTCGACAGCCTGTCCCCGTCGCCGGCCGCCGCGGTGCAGGAGCTCGGCGGGTACGACTGGACGAGCCGCGAGGCCCGGCAGCAGTACGACGAGATCAAGGACCTGCTCGGCCGCGAGGTGCTCGACCAGCGCTTCGCCGGCATGAAGCAGGCGCTCGAGGGCGCCACGGACGAGGACCGGGCCGCGGTCAGCGCGATGATGCAGGACCTCAACCAGCTGCTCGAGGACCACCGCGCCGGCACCGATTCGCAGGAGCAGTTCGACGCGTTCATGGCCGAGCACGGCGAGTACTTCCCGTCGAACCCCGCGAACGTCGACGAGCTGCTCGACAACCTCGCGGCACGGGCCGCCGCCGCCCAGCGGATGCGGAACTCGATGACCGAGGAGCAGCGCGACGAACTCGACGCCCTCGCCCAGCAGGCCTTCGGCTCCCCCGACCTGATGGGGCAGCTGTCCCAGCTCGACGGCAACCTGCGGTCCCTGCGGCCCGGTGAGGACTGGGGCGGATCCGAGCGCATGGAGGGCGACCAGGGGCTCGGACTCGGCGACGGCACCGGGGTCTTCCAGGACATCGCCGACCTCGACGCCCTCGCCGACCAACTCGCCCAGTCCGGACCGGGCTCCGAGCTCGACGACCTGGACCTCGACGCCCTGACCCGGCAGCTCGGCGCCGAGGCCGCCGTGGACGCCAGGACCCTGCAGCAGCTCGAGAAGGCGCTGCGGAACTCCGGGGCGATGCGCCGTGGAGCGGACGGGCAGCTGCGGCTCACACCGAAGGCCATGCGGCAGCTCGGCAAGAGCCTGCTCCGCGACGTCGCCGAGCGGATGTCCGGCCGACAGGGTGCCCGCGACGTCCGGCAGTCCGGCGCGTCCGGCGAACCCTCGGGCGCGACCCGGCAGTGGGCGTACGGCGACACCGAGCCGTGGGACGTCACCCGGTCGATCACGAACGCGCTGACCCGGACCGCGGCCGACGGACGGGTCGGCCCGGGCGTCCGCCTGACCATCGACGACGTCGAGGTGCAGGAGACCGAGTCCCGCACTCAGGCCTGCGTGGCGCTGCTCGTCGACACCTCGTTCTCGATGGCGATGGAGGACCGCTGGGTGCCGATGAAGCGCACGGCCCTGGCGCTGCACACGCTCGTCTCGACGCGGTTCCGCGGCGACGACCTGCAACTGATCGCGTTCGGCCGCGAGGCCGAGGTCGTCGACATCGAGCAGCTCGTGGGTCTCGACGCCATGTGGGACAAGGGCACGAACCTGCACCACGCGCTGCTCCTCGCCAACCGGCACTTCCGGAAGCACCCGACCGCGCAACCCGTGCTGCTCATCGTCACCGACGGGGAACCGACGTCACACCTCGAGCCGAACGGCCAGGTGTGGTTCGACTACCCGCCGGACCCGGTGACGATCGCCCTGACCGTTCGGGAGCTCGAGAACGCCGGTCGTCTCGGCGCCCAGACGACGTTCTTCCGCCTCGGCGACGACCCGGGGCTGGCACGGTTCATCGACGCGATGGCGAAGCGGGTGGACGGCTCGGTCGTCGCTCCGGAGAACGACGACCTCGGCGTCGCCGTCGTGGGGTCGTACCTGGGGTCGCGCCGCGGCGGGCCGTCGTTGTTCGACTAGCCGCCGAGTCGATCCCGACAGGGACTGTTGCGCGGGGCTCCGCAGTCGTATGCTGAGCGCCACCACAGTTGCCCCAGACCCCGGCCGCCGTGATCGTTCTTCCTGCGCCGACGTCGTCGGTGCGCCGGAAGCGGTCGGCCGAGTGCACCTGATCCGTTCTCGACCGGTCGACTCCCGCGAGGTCC
The DNA here is from genome assembly GCF_025642935.1 of Curtobacterium sp. RIT-PI-V. Lineage (NCBI taxonomy): Bacteria > Bacillati > Actinomycetota > Actinomycetes > Micrococcales > Microbacteriaceae > Curtobacterium > Curtobacterium sp. RIT-PI-V. The sequence goes on along the minus strand of NZ_JANZKM010000004.1, from coordinate 38,193 downwards.
CGGAGTGCAACGGCGCACGCCACCTCACGGGTTTCCGCGTCCACGGATCACGGACGCGGACCGGTCGGTGGGGCCCGGACCCGACGGGCCCCACCGACCCGGACCGCAGTCGCCGCGGCCGCGCCGCAGGCTCACGACGGGCGGATCAGAACAACGGCCAGGGCACCGCGGGGCCGTGCCCCGGCGGTGGCGGGAAGATGCCGACGGCCCGGAGTGCTGCACACCGCGCGCGCACCGTGTCGACCTCTTCCGGCGTCAGGTGGTCGGCGAGTTCGTCGCCCAGGGCACCGCGGAGCGCTTCCGAGACCCGGTCGAGCCCCTCGAGTTCGTCCGGCCCGAGCGGCTCGCCGATCCACCCCCACAGCACCGTGCGGAGCTTGTGCTCGACGTGGAAGGCCAGCCCGTGGTCGACGCCGTACCGGTGTCCGTCGGGCATCGCCAGCACGTGTCCGCCCTTGCGGTCGGCGTTGTTCACGACGACGTCGAAGACGGCCATGCGGCGCAACGCCTCGGAGTCCTCGTGCACGAGCGTCACCGGCTGGTCGTGCTCGTCGATCGCCTCGAGCACGGGCAGCCACGGTGAACCGTCCGCCTCGGCGATCTCGGGGGTGACCAGGTCGACGGCGTCCTGGTCCGGGTCGACGGTCTGCCAGCGCTGCACCATGCCGGGGCCGAACGGGCCGTCACCGAGCCACGTCGGCGGGACGATCCCCCAGCCGAACGCCTTGGACACCAGGTGCGCCGCGACCTCTCGGCCGGCGAGCGTGCCGTCGGGGAAGTCCCAGAGCGGACGCTCCCCCTCGATCGGCTTGTAGACGACCGCCTCACCGTCCAGCTCGGCCAGGAACGTCGCGTTCGAGGCCTCGCGGATCCGCGCCGTGATGCTCAGTGAGCTGTCGCTCATGCGTCGCCGGGCGGACGGCCAGCGGCGACGATCTCGCGGGTGCGCTCGACGAACGCGCGTGCGGTACCGACCGGGATCTTGACCTGGAACAGTTCGTCGGGTTCGGGGATCTCGACGACCGCCTCGATCTCGAGGCCGTCCTCGCTCTCCTCGGACACGATCTCGACGTCGTCGTCGATCGGGTACGCCTCGATGACCACCTGCGCCGTCGACGGGTCGAAGCCCAGGCTCAGGGCACCGGCTCGGAACTCGGGCTCCACCGGCTGGTCGAGCGGTTCCGGGTCGCGGAGCTCCGCGGGGGCGGTGTCCGGCACGCTGAAGCGGTTCGCCTCGACCGTGGCGACCTCGTCCAGCAGCTCGTCGATCTTCTCGGCGAGCACGGCGGTCTGTTCCTTCTCGAGGGTGACGCTGGTGACACGCTTGCCGGAGCGGGCCTGCAGGTAGAAGGTGCGCTCGCCCGGACGGCCGATGGTGCCGACGACGAGGCGGTCCGGCCAGTCGAAGCCGTGGACGATGGAGGGCATACCCGCATTGTAGGAGTGCGGGCCTGCGCCCGTTCAGGGTCTGGCAGGGCCTGCCTCGGACGGGGGCTCAGGATGTCCGGCCCCACCGCCGACCGCTGCGTCGCCGCTGGGCGCCGGAGCGGCCGCGAGCCACGAGAGGTCGCCAGACTCGGTGTTCGTCGCGACCACCTCGGGACGGTGCTCGCCGTACCGCACGACCGACACCGACGCCGGCCCGACGCCGATGCGCTGGAACAGGTCGAGGTGCATGCCGAACGCGTCGGCCAGGACGGACTTGATGATGTCGCCGTGGCTCACCGCGACCCAGACCGCTCCGGGCCCGTGCTCCGCCTCGACCTCGGCGTCGATGCGACGGACGGCCGACACCGCCCGGGACTGCATGGTCTGCATGGACTCGCCGCCGGGGAACACCACGGCGCTCGGGTTCGCCTGCACCGTCCGCCAGAGCGGCTCCTTCGCCAGGTCGGCGAGCTTCCGCCCCTGCCACTCGCCGTAGTCCGCCTCGGTGATCGCCCGCTCGATCGCCGACGCGGGGTCGCCCGACTGTCGTTCCAGGATCGCCCGGGCCGTCTGCCGGCACCGCTCGAGCGGACTCGACACGACGGCCACGACCGGCACGGCGGCGATGCGCTCCGCGGTGCGGTCGGCCTGCTTCCGGCCGACGGCGTCGAGTCGCACGCCGGCGGTGCGTCCGGCGAGCACGCCCGTGGCGTTCGCGGTGGTGCGTCCGTGTCGGACGAGGAGGACGGTCGCCATGTGCCCGATCCTAGGCGGCGATCACCGGCGCCAGGTGGTCGAGCGCAACGGCGGTCAGCGACCCACGATGGTGTCGGCGTGCTCGAGGATCCAGTCCATCAGCGGGACGAGTCGCGCAGCCAGTTCGGCGCCGCTCTCGGAGAGCGAGTAGTCCACCCGGGGCGGGATCGTGGGCTGGGCGACCCTGGTCACGATCCCGTCGTGCTCCAGGGTCCGCAGGGTCGAGGCGAGCATCTTCTCGCTGATCCCCTCGATGGTGCGTCGCAGTTCGCTCCAGCGCATGCTGCCCGGCTCGAGCGCGAGGAGCACGAGGACGCCCCACCGGCTCGTGACGTGTGTGAGCACGACTCGCGACGGACACGCCGCGGGGAAGCGTGCGGAAGCATCCTCGTCGCGTGCGAGTGGTGCAGGCGGTTCCACGATTCCGACGTCCATGTGAGCAGCTTACAAAAAGGTGCGTACCTGTGCTCGAGAGAGTTTCCTGCGATGCTGCGACCACCCGATGACGTCACACGAACAGGAGAACACCATGACCGACGACCTGATCGCACGCGCACGCTCCAGCCGTGTCGCCCGTGGCGCGGCCGTCGCCGCCGGAGCCGCCCTCATCACCGGACTCGCCGTCTCCACGCCGGCGGTCGCTGCCCCCGCAGCCCGGCAGCAGTCGAGCGCGACGGCCGCCGCGGATCGACGGGACACCGTCACCGAACACCGCAACGCCAGCAGCGTCCGGCGGCTCATCACCCAGACCTTCGCTGATCCCGGCAGCAGGTCCTCCCGGCAGCTCGCGGCTCGACTCGTCTCCCCGAGCGCGGTCGCGCACGGAGCCGGAACCGCCGCCGGGCCGGACGGCCTCCTTGCACAGTTCTCGGCCGACCGCGCCCGTGTTCCCGGTGCACGAGCAGTGGTCAAGCGCACCGCAGCCGACGGCGACCTGGTCGCCGTGCACTGGCAGATCGCACCGGACCCGTGCGACGAACGCCGCGGTGACGCCGCCGTCGACCTGTTCCGCCTCCAGCACGGCCGGGTCGTCGAGCACTGGTCGCTCGAGCAGCCCATCCCGACGGGCACACCGGCCAGCGGGAACACGAACACCATGTTCAGCGACCTGTACCGGCCGGCACGTCCGACCGCCGCGCCGTCGGAACGTCAGGAAGAACGCAACCGCGTCTTCGCGGTCTCGGCGTACGACACGCTGTTCCGGGACCACGACGCGTCGATCCTCGACCGCGCCTTCGACCCCGCGTACCTCCAGCACAACTCGGTTGCTCCGAACGGGACGGCCGCCCTGAAGCAACTGTTCGGGAGTGGTGCGCAGTTCCCGGCACAGCAGTCCGTCATCTCGCTCTCCGACGGCGACGTCGTCTGGACCTTCTCCCGGGCGGTCGGAGCGAAGCCCGACGACCCGCTGCTCGCTGCTGACCTGTTCCGCGTCGACGGTGGCCCCATCCGCGAGCACTGGGACGTCGTCCCCACGAGCTAGCGCGATCAGCTCGACCGCTGCTCGCGCCGTGGGCACGCTCCGCCGCCGACCGCGCGCCGGACGACCGAACCCTTGACGGGCCGTCGGCGGACCGATCAGATGGTCACATGACCCGGCACCCTCGAGGGGCCCTGTTCGCCACGTCGACGATGACCGGCTTCGGCATCGCCACGTGGGTGACCAGGACGCCCGCCATCCGCGACGAACTCGGGGCGTCGATCGAGGCGATGGGGCTCGTGCTCCTCGGGCTGTCGATCGGGTCGATGATCGGGATCCTCGGTGCCGGTGCGCTCGTCCGACGGCTCGGGACACGACCGTTGATCCTGCTCGGCGGCGCGCTGCCCGTGGTCGGGATGGTCCTCGTCGCCCTGCTCGCCCCGGCGCAGGTGCCGGCGGGTGTCTGGGCGGGGCTGTTCCTGATCGGGTTCGGGTCCGGGGTCGCCGAGATCGGGCTGAACGTCGAGGCCGCCGCGGTCGAACGACACATCGGCCGCCCGGTGGTGCCGGTGCTGCACGCCTGCTTCAGCCTGGGGACCGTCGTCGGCGGGGTCGTCGGCATCGCGATGACGGCTGCCCGGGCACCGGTGGTCGTGCACCTGCTCGTGGGGGCCGCGGTGATGGCGGCACTCGCGGCGTTCGCGGCGCTCAACCTGCAACCGATGCCGCGTGCGGCGGCGAAAACGGACGTGGCCGACACCGCAGACGCCGCCAGCACGTCCCGCGTCACCACGGCGACCCGCCGCTCCGTCATCACCGTGCAGCTCGCGCTCATCGCGGTGATCACGCTCGCGATGGCCTTCGCCGAGGGCGCCGCCAGCGACTGGCTCCCGCTCCTGATGACGACCGACCACGACGCCCCGGAAGCGGTCGGCTCGCTCGTCTTCACCGGGTTCGCGCTCGCGATGCTCATCGGCCGGTCGGCCGGCACCCCGCTCGTCACGCGGCTCGGGCGAGCCCCGGTCGTCCGGCTCTGCGCCGCGGTCGGCGGGATCGGTGTCCTGCTCGTGGTGGTCTCACCGAGTCCGGTCGTCACGGCGATCGCCGCGGCCGTCTGGGGGCTCGGGATCGCCCTCGGGTTCCCGCTCGCGATCTCGGCAGCGGGTGACCACCCGACCGACGGGGACCGCCGGGTGTCGGTCGTGGCCACCGCCGGCTACATCGCGTTCCTGGTCGGACCGCCCCTGCTCGGCTTCGTCGGCGAGCACCTCGGGCTGCAGGCCGCGATGCTCGTGCCCCTCGTGCTGCTCGTCGCCGCCTTCCTCGTCGCGCCCGCAGCCCGGGACTGCCGCGACGCCGACGTCCGGCGGACCGTCCCCACCTGAGCCGCGGCGCCGCGCGCGGGTCCGAGCGCGGGTCCGAGCGCGCCGCCCCGCGGATCGGTACGGTCGATCCCATGCCGTTCTTCCGCGACAGCCCCCAGCCGACCACCCCCTCGAAGATCCAGGCGGCGTGGTCCGACTCGACGGGCCGCCTCGCGACGCGGTGCCTGCAGGTGATCATCGTCGTCGTGGTCATCGCCGGCGTCGTCTACGCCGGCAGCGTGCTGAGCGTCGTCACCATCCCGGTGCTCCTCGCGCTCATCATCGCCTCGGCCATGCACCCGATCGTGTCCTGGTTGCGCAAGCACAAGGTGCCGTCGGTCCTCGCGACCCTCGCGGTGCTCATCGGCGTCCTCGCGGTGCTCGGGCTCATCGGGTGGCTCATCGTCGTCGCTGTCGAGAACCAGTGGTCGCAGCTGCAGAAGTCGGCCGTCGACGGGTTCCAGCAGTTGCAGGACTTCGCGAAGAACCTGCCCATCTCGATCTCGGACAAGCAGGTCGACGACGCCGTGGCGTCCGTCACCGACTTCATCACGAGTGCGCAGTTCGGTTCCGGTGCCCTGGCCGGCGCCTCGGCCACCGCGAACTTCCTGACCGGCCTCGTGCTGATGATCGTGGTGCTGTTCTTCTTCCTCAAGGACGGCCCGAGCATCTGGGAGTTCCTGCTCCGCCCGTTCACCGGTGAGCGCTACGACCGTGCACGCCGGGTCGGCGACCGCGTCGTCTCGACCCTCGGCGGGTACGTCCGAGGCACCGCCACGGTCGCGGCCGTCGACGCCATCGGCATCGGTGTCGGCATCGCGATCGTCGGCGTCCCGCTGGCACTCCCCCTGGCCGTCGTCGTGTTCATCACGGCCTTCATCCCGATCGTCGGTGCGACCGCGGCCGGTATCCTCGCGGCCCTGGTCGCGCTCGTCGCACTCGGTCCCGTCCAGGCGCTCATCGTCGTCGGGATCGTGATCCTCGTGAACCAGCTCGAGGGCAACCTGCTCCAGCCGGTGCTGATGGGTCGCACCCTGAAGCTGCACGGCCTGGTCATCCTGATCGGCCTGACCGCGGGCACCGTCCTGGCGGGCATCACCGGCGCCATCATCTCGGTGCCGTTGCTGGCCGCCGCGTGGGGCGCGATCCTGGTCTGGGACGGCCCGAACACCCCCGCGCGTCCGTGGCGCAAGAAGCGCAACGAGGACGTCACGGCCCACGAACTCCCCGCCGACTGAGCTCCGGGGCGTTCTGCGGACATCCGTTTCGCGCAATCGCGCCCGTCGCACGAAGATGAACACGTGCTCGTCTCCATCGTCTACATGAGTCGCGCCGTCGTCCCCTTCGACGACGGCGACCTCGCGACGCTGCTCGACGGCTCACGGCTCCGCAACGAGGCGCTCGGCGTCTCCGGGCTGCTCGTCGTGAAGGGCGGCCGCTTCATGCAGTTGCTCGAGGGTCCCGCGTGGAGCGTCGACGACCGGTTCGCCGCGATCAGCCGTGATCCGCGGCACGGCGAGGTGAAGTCGCTCATCCGCGAGGACATCGAGCGACGACGCTTCGACGGCTGGTCGATGGCCTACCGCTCGCTCGACGACGCGGACGTCCACGCGGAGCCGGGCTTCAGTCCGTTCCTGTCCGGCGGGACGGACTTCCCGCGGTCGTTCGACCGCACGAGCGCCGCGTGGCTGCTCAAGTGGTTCCGCGACCGCGAGCTCCACGACCGCTGAACGCCTCGTCGACGACTCCGAGCAGCCGGTCGCGGTGCGCCGGGTCCGCCGTGGCCGTCAGCACCACCCGCCACATCGTCGCGACGGCGGGGAACAGGTCGGCTCGCCCGGTGCGGACGTCGGACACCAGTTGCACGCCCGTGAAGTACGGCACGACGGTGGCGCCGAGCTGCTCCGCGGTCAGGTCGGTGCGGAGCTCGCCGCTCGCGATCGCCAGCCGGAACACGTCGACGATCCCGCCGATCCACTGTTCGTAGAAGCTGACCGTCGCCGCGTGGAACTCACCGCGCTCCAGTGACAACCGGATGCCAGCCCGCACGATCGGGTCGGTCCGCAGCAGGTCCGCGATGGCTCGTGAGGCACCGACCAGGGCGGCTGCTGGCGACTGCTCGGTGTGGCTCACGACGTCGAACGTCCGCACGTTCTGCTCGTCGATCACGCCGAGCGCTAGGGCCAACTTGGTCGGGAAGTGGAAGTGCAGCGCCCCCTGCGAGACGCCCGCCCCGCGGGCGATGGCCGCGATCGTCGCGGCGGCGAAGCCGACGCGGTCGAACTCCTCCGCAGCGGCCACCAGGATCTGCTCACGTCGTTCCACGTGACCAGTCTCACGGACGGGAGGCGCGGTGCGGGCCCGCACCGCGCCTCTCCCCACCGACACGGCCGACACGCCGCTGGCGCGTCGCGCCGGAACCGGCGGCGTGGGCCCAGTCCGATCGTGGTCGCGTCAGACCGCGTCAGGCGACCCGCGCGCTCAGGTGAGCGCCAGCAGGTTGTTGACCTGCTCGTTGATGCCGGTCAACGTCGAGATCGGCTTGCCGTTCGCGTAGACGTTGTCGAAGGCCGGCTGCAGCAGCGCCTGCACGTCCGCCGGGTTGCGGGTGACGGGGAACAGGAACGTGGTCTTCTCCTCGACCTGCCGGGTGAACGCCGACACGTCCAGCCCGCGCTTCCGGAACGACGCGACCGCCGCCTCGGTACCAGCGGGACGGGCCGGGAACACCACGCCCGCGCGGCCGACGATCTCCTGCGCGGTGTCGCCGCCGAGGAACGCGACCCACTTCGCCGCCGCCTCCGGGTCCTTCGCCTGCTTCGTGATCGAGTCGCCGAGCCCGTTGAACATCGACGCCCGCTTGCCCGTCGGCCCGATCGGCGTCGGCGCGACGGCGATCTCGAGGTCCTGCATGTTCAGGTAGGTGCCGATCATCCACGAGCCGTTGAAGGACAGCGCGCACTTGCCCGCGCCGAGCTGCACGTCGGGACCGGTCGTCGTCGAGAAGACGCCGTACTTCGCCATGTAGCCCTTGTCGGCCAGGCGGTAGTACCAGGCGAGGGTGTCCTGCACGGTCTTCTCGTCGTAGCGGAACCTGTCGCCCCACGGGTTCTCGTTCGTGTAGAACCAGTCCGTCGACCCGGTGAAGGGCGACCACTGCGTCTGGCCGAAGCCGTCGCCGCCGGACCCGTTCGACGAGATGCCGTAGACCTCGACGTGCTCCTTGTCGAACCCGGGCTCGTCACCCCGCCGACCCTTGGAGTCGACGGTCAGGTGCGCGAGCATCCGCTCGAACGAGCCGCCGTCGTCGGGGTTCCACTCGAGCGTGGCGAGCTCGTCGTCGGACACGCCGGCCTGCTGCATCGCCTTCCGGTCGTAGAACATCGCGATGGTGTCCCAGTCCTTCGGCGAGCCGTAGCGGTGCCCGTCCTGGCCCTTCCACAGCTCGGCGAGGCCGGACTGGTAGTCGTCGTCGCTGATGGACTTCGTCGCGTCGAGCTCGTCGAGCTTGTAGAGCACGTCGAGGTCGGAGAACTGCGGGAACTTCGTCAGGTGGTCGGTGAAGACGTCCGGCGCGGTACCCGCGATGAACCCGGCCGTCAGCTTGGTCCAGTAGTCGGCCCACCCGAGCTGGGTGATCTGGACCGTGATGTCGGGGTTCTCACGGTGGAAGGCCTTCGCGACCTGCTGGTAGGCGGGCAGCTGGTTGGAGTCCCAGAGCCAGTAGCTCACGGTGCGGGCGCCGCTCTTCGACGCGGTCCCCCGGCTCGGGGACGAGCAGGCGGCGAGCGCACCGAGGGCGAGAGCTGAGGCGCCGCCGGCGAACAGTGCGCGGCGGGAGAGGGTGTTCGTCATGGTGTGGTCCTGTCCGAGCCGGGGCTACTTGATCCCGGAGAAGCCGATGGAGTTGACGATCCGCTTGGCGAAGACGCCGAACAGCACGATCATCGGGAGCGCCGCCACGAGGGTCGCGGACATGAGCCCGGCCCAGTCGGTGCCGGACTGCGGGGACTGCGACTTGAAGACGCCGAGTGCGACGGTGAGCACCCGCGAGCTGTCGGTGTACGACACCATGAGCGGCCAGAAGTAGTCGTTCCAGCTCGTGATGTACGTCAGCACGGCGAGCGTCGCGATCGGCGCGGCGGCCATCGGGATGACGAGCCGGAAGAACACCCGGACCTTGCCCGCGCCGTCGATGAGCGCGGCCTCCTCGACCTCCTTCGAGATGCCGAGGAAGAACTGTCGCAGGAAGAACACCGCGAACGGGGTCATGAACATCGTCGGCAACGCGATGCCGAGCAGGTTGTCGACGAGCCCGAGCTGCTTGATGAGCGTGAAGTTCGGCAGCAGCGTGAAGATCGCGGGCACCATCAGGCCGGCGAGGAACACCCCGAAGACCTTGTCGCGTCCGGGCCAGCGCAGTCGGGCGAAGGCGTACGCGGCAGCGGCCGAGAAGAACACCTGGCCGACCGTGACGAGCGTCGACACGATCACGGAGTTGAGCAGGTACCGCCAGAAGTTCAGGGCAGCGCCGGAGCCACCCTGGGCCAGGGCCTCCTCGGTGGACTGCAGGCCGAGGACCCGCTCGAACCCGCCCAGGCTGAACCCGACGGGCAGCAGTGACGTCGGGTCGGAGTTGATCGCACCGTTCGACGACAGGGCGGTGCGCAGGATCCAGTAGAACGGGAACAGGGTGACGACGATGACGATGATCATCGCGACCCAGGCGAGGACGCGGCCGACCGACGGACGGCGACGGTGGCCGGCTCCGAGTCGGGGCGGACGCTTCGTGGTGACGGAACGGGTGAGGGTCGTGGTCATGGTGCGGCGCTCCGTTCAGTCCAGGTCCGACTCACCCGAGCGGGTGAGGCGGTACTGGATGATCGTGATGATGCTGAGGACGATGAGGAGCGCGACCGAGACCGCGGACGCGTAGCCGAACTGGAACCGGCCGAACGCCAGGTTGTAGATGTAGTTCTGCACGACGTTCGTGGCGTTCGCGGGACCGCCCTGCGTGGTGACGGCGACGGTGTCGAACACCTGGAACGACCCGATCACGGTGATGATGAGCACCAGGGACAGGATCGGGCGGAGCAGCGGCACCGTGATGCGCCAGAACATCTTCCACTCGCTCGCACCGTCGATGCGGCCGGCCTCGTAGACGGTCTCGGGCAGCGACTGCAGTCCGGCGAAGATCAGGAGCGCCGTGTAGCCGACGTGCCGCCACACGTTGATGAGCGCGATCGACGGGATGCCCCAGACGTCGCTCTGCAGGAACGGGATGCGGTCCAGGCCGAGGGCCGCGAGCATCTCGTTGCCGATGCCGAGCTGCGTGTCGAGGATCCACAGCCAGACGAGCGCCGCGACGACGTTCGACACCAGGTAGGGCGCGAGGACGATGCCGCGTACGAAGGTCGACTTCGTCAGGCGGTGCATCATCACCGCGATGAAGAGCGCGACGACCGTCTGGATGACGATGTTGATGAGCACGTACTCGATCGTGACGACCATCGAGTGCCAGAAGATCGAGTCCTGCACGAGCCGGGCGTAGTTCTGCAGCCCGGTGAACTCCGGCTCGGTGAGCAGGTTGTAGGACGTGAAGCTCAGGTAGATGCCCCGCACGGTCGGCCAGGCGAGGAACACCACGAAGCCGATCGCGGCCGGCGCGATGAACAGCAGCGCGAGCCACAGGTCGTTCCGGGGACGGCGGCGGCGTGGGACGGTGGTGCGGGCGAGCGGGAGGTCGGCTGCCCGGCTCCTCCGTCTCGTGCTGGCGGTCGTCAAGGGTGACGACACAGGGCTCTCGGTGGCCATCGCGACTCCTTCGTCTGCGGTGGACTGACGTGCAGCAGTCCGTGAGCCGGGAATCTACACGTGGGGACAGCGGGTGGCAAGAGGCTTTTTCGCGGTTCGATTCCGGGGTTGTCACGTGTAGACAATCGTGTCAGGATGGCGCTCGATCGCATCGGCGCGACCTGCCCGGCGACGCATCCCTCACCTTGGAAAGGTCACTGATGATCTCTGTCGGAATGGTCGGCGCGGGCCAGTTCGCCCCCCAGTTCGCCAAGCTGTTCAAGCTCCACCCGGACGTCGACCGCGTCTTCGTGACCGACCTCGTCGACGACCGCGCGTCGGAGCTCGTCGAGTCGCAGCACCTCGACGGCACGTTCGCCGACTTCGACGCCGTGCTCGCCTCGGACGTCGACGCCGTCGCGATCTTCACCCAGCGCTGGACGCACGGCCCCCTCGTCGTCAAGGCGCTCCGCGCCGGCAAGCACGTCTACTCGGCCGTACCGATGGCGATCTCGGTCGAGGAGATCAGCGCCATCATCGAGGCCGTCCGCGAGACCGGGCTCACCTACATGATGGGCGAGACGAGCTACTACAACCCGGCGACGGTGTTCGCGCGGAAGCAGGTCGCCGAGGGTGCGTTCGGCCGCGTCTTCTACGCCGAGGGCGACTACGTGCACGACATGGACCTCGGCTTCTACGCCGCGTACCAGTTCAGCGGCGGCGACCAGTGGAAGCAGACCGCCAGCTACCCGCCCATGCTCTACCCGACGCACTCGGTCGGTGGCGTCCTCGGCGCCATCCCCGGCCACGCCGTCAGCGTCAGCTGCATCGGCGTCAAGGACGACCGCGGCGACGGGGTGTTCGACAAGGACGTCAGCCAGTTCGACAACGACTTCTCGAACGCAACCGCCCTGTTCGAGCTCGACAACGGCGGGGTCATGCGCATCAACGAGATGCGCCGCGTCGGCTACCCGTCGCACATCCGCGAGTCCCGCTTCCGCTACTTCGGCACCGAGGCCAGCTTCGAGCAGCTCGCCAAGGTCAGCGTCTGGCAGGACAAGGAGGACTCGCACGACATCAGCGACAAGATCAACACGCAGGCGACGATGGACCTCGACGACCCGCGTCTCGCCGGGGTCGACCCCTCGCTGCGCGACGCGTTCGTGTCCGGGTACGCCGAGGTGCACGACACCGACCGCCTGCCCGCCGAGTACGCCGGCGTGCCGACCGGGCACGAGGGCTCGCACCAGTTCCTGGCCGACGACTTCGTCCGCGCCGTCGTCGACCGGACCCTGCCGCCGGTGAACGCCTGGACCGCCGCGCGCTTCACACTGCCGGGCATCATCGCCCACCAGTCGGCCCTGCAGGGGGGCGCACGCCTCGAGGTGCCGGACTTCGGGGACGCCCCGGAGACGACCTCGGCGGTGCCCTCGTCTAGTATCGCCAGCGAATAGCAAGTGGCGTTCGGGTGTCGGTCCACACGGGCCGGCACCCGAACGCGACTTCCGACCCGACGAAGGTGGCACCCGTGACCGTCCCGACGACCCCGAGGGCGGTCACCCGCGCCGACGTCGCCCGGTACGCCGGCGTGAGCACCTCGGTCGTCAGCTACGTCGTGCACGACGGCCCCCGCCCCGTCGCGGCCGCGACCGCCGCCCGGGTCCGTGACGCCATCCGGGTCCTCGGGTACCGCCCGAACGCCAGTGCCCAGGCACTGCGCACCGGATCGTCGAAGATGCTCGGGCTCATCGTGCCCGAGCTCGACAACCCGTTCTGGTCGGAGCTCGCCGTCGAGGTCACCCACGCCGCGGCCGCCCGCGGCTACGACGTCCTGCTCGCCAACAGCGACGGTGACGGCACCCAGGAACGCGAGCGGCTCCGCAGTCTGTCGGCACGGCAGGTCGACGGCATCATCCTGACGAGCATCATGACCCACCCGGACCTGTCCAACGTCTCCGACCCGGGCATCCCGCTCGTCCTGCTCAACACCTTCTTCGAGGTCCCCGACTACGCGAGCATCGGCGTCGACGCCCTGCGCGGCGCCCACGACGGCACCCGGCACCTGGTCGAGCACGGCTACGGGTCGATCGGCCTGGTGATGGGGCACGCCGGCTCGATGGAGCTCCGCGAACAGGGCTGGATGCGGGCCCTGCGCGACGCCGGGCTACCGGACGGCCCGATCGTGCGCTGCGACTTCACCCGGCGGGGCGGGTACGAGGCCGGCCTCCGCATGTTCGCGGACGGCACGGGACCCCGCGCCGTCTTCGTCAGCTCGGACATGCAGGCCGTCGGCGTGCTGCGGGCACTGTGGGAGCTCGGCCTGCGCGCGCCGGAGGACGTGGCGATCGTGTCGTTCGACGGCGGTGCCGAAGCGGACTACACGAACCCGCAGCTCACGACGGTCCGGCAGCCGATCGAGACGATGGCGACCGCCGCCGTCGACCGCGTACTCGGGCTCGACGCGGACAACCAGTGGCACCGCGACCTGGTGCCCGCCGAGTTGGTCCTCGGCGCGAGTTGCGGGTGCGACGTGCGTCGCTGACGCACCCACCAGACGGACGGGAGGCGCGGGGCGGGGCCGCCACGGGCCTCCCGTCCGTCAGCTGGCCGTGTTCACCCACATGCTGCCTCGTGATCGCTTCCACCACGGCCGGCGTTCCGCCTCCTCGTAAGCGGCCAGCCAAACGGCAGCGACCCGTGACTTCAGCTGCCGAACAATGGCGCTGAGGAAACAGACGACGAAGAAGATCACCGTCGCGGTGACGATCACGACGTAGAACACGAGGCTGAACCCGAAAGCGGCATCGGAATCCGACGCCGCGATCGATGAGATGACCGATGATGCGGTCGTCGCCAAGATGGCGAACATCGCGGTCCCCGCTCCGAGCAGCTGCAAGAACATGCCTGGACCGAGCTGCGATCGATCTCGCAGTTCCCCGAGGACCTTCTGCCGCAGATCCGCGTCCTTCGCTGCGCGTAAGTACGCAGTCACGTCCACCTCGGTCGGCACGCGCCCGTTGGTCCGCTTCGGCATGAAGTGCTTCCATCGATCCTGCTCGGGCACGGTGTCGGTTCGGTCTCGTTGTCCCACATCGATCGCTATCGGCACCGCACACGACCGCGTCACGTGTCGGACGCACGCTCCATGACGGCGGTGAGCCGCTGGAGCGGCACACGTTGCTGGGACTCCTGCGTCACCGCGACCGCTTCGACCGGCTCGCCGGAATCGGTGTCGACGAAGCGCAGGTCCGACGTCAGCTCGGACGGCCGGTACCGGTCGGCCCAGCCGCCGAGTGCCAGCAGCACCAGCGAGAGGTCGCGGCCGGCGTCGGTGAGCACGTACTCCTCGCGCGCCCGGGCGCCCTCCGGCTTGTAGGTCGTGCGCTCGAGCACTCCCCCGTCGACGAGGGAGGCCAGTCGTGCAGTGAGGACCTCGCGCGGGACGCCGAGGCTCTGCTGGAACTGACTGAAGCGCGTGGAACCGGCGAGGGCGTCGCGCACGATCATGAGCGTCCACTTCTCGCCGAGGACGTCGAGGGACCGTGCGATGGGGCAGCGCTCGTCGCCGCCGAGGATGCCGAGCATGCGTTCATCCTAGCTGGGTTCGATTTCTGGACACAACGTGCTAGGTTCGGTTTCCGTACTCAACTTCTCTCGTCTGGAGCCCCTCATGACCGACCTCACCAACGCCATCGTCCTCGTCACCGGAGCGAACGGCGGCCTCGGCGCCGAGTTCGTCCAGCAGGCCCTGGACCGCGGCGCCGCCAAGGTCTACGCGACCGCCCGCACCCCGCGCACCTGGGACGACCAGCGCATCGTGCCGCTCGCTCTCGACGTCACCAGCCAGGAGAGCGTCGACGCCGCAGCCCGCGCCGCAGCCGACACCACGATCGTCGTGAACAACGCCGGGATCGCCGGCGCCGACCCGCTCGTCGACACCTCGGTCGCGGAGGTCGAGCGCATCTTCGCGACGAACGTCTTCGGCGCGCTCCGTGTCGCCAAGGCCTTCGCCCCCTCGATCGGCGGCGGCGCACTGGTCGACGTGCACTCGGCCCTGAGCTGGGTCGCCCTGGCCGGCGCGTACTCGGCGTCGAAGGCGGCGTTCTGGTCCATCACGAACTCGCTCCGCCTCGAGCTCGCACCCCAGGGCACCCAGGTTGTCGGCGCACACCTCGGCTACACCGACACCGGCATGACGGCGGGGCTCGACGTCGAGAAGTCCGACCCGGCCGACATCGTCCGGCTCATCTGGGACGCCGTCGAGGCCGGTGAGCACGAGGTGCTGGCCGACCAGGTCAGCCGTGACGTCCGCGCCGGGCTCAGTGCGCCGCTGACGGCGCTGTACCCGGCGCTCGCCAGCGCCTGAGGCTCGTTCTCGTCGGGGCGGTGACGGCTCTGGTTCGCGAACACCGGGATGCGCGAACCAGGACCGTCAGTCACCGCAGGCGACTTCTCGCGCCCTGCAGGTACCCTGGCCCGATGACGGCGGGGGAAGCGTCTGCTCGGCAGCGCGGCGGGTGGACATCCCGCGGGCGCGCTACGGCCTTCTGGGTGACGGCGGCGCTCGGGACGGTCGCGGGCTACGCCACGTGGCTCTGGCTGTACCTCGCGTCGGACGTCGACAACCGGCGTTCGGCTGACGACTACGCTCACCCGAACGAGGGCGCCCTGTCACTCGGTCTCCCCGTCGTGGTGCTGGCGCACGCGATCGGCTTCGGGTTGCTCCTGCTCACCGCCCGACGCGCCCGTCGCGACCGTCGGTCGGCGTGGTGGTTCGCCGCGGTCGCACTGCTCACGGGCTCCCTCGTCGGGATGGCGGCGCTGATGCCGCTCACCGAGGGCCACCTCCTGATGCCGTACCCGCCCGCGTTCGCGCCGTGAGCGCCACGGCTCAGCCGCGGGCGCCTCTGTCGGTGATGTCGCGGTTCACTTCGGTGATCGCGGCGCGCTCCTCGACGGAGATGCCTGCGGCAGCCAGGACGCGGCTGAGCACGCCGCTCTTCCGCTCGATGTAGCCGTCGATGTCCTCGGCCTCGGCGGCCGCCCGGCGCTTCACGGCGGCGTACTCGTCGCGCAGGGCCTGGTCGGCGCGCAGCACGTCGCGGACGGCGAGGTGGTTCCGGAGCGAGAGCGAACCGGCGGTGGCGACGTAGGTGTTGCTCGGGGCGAAGCGCTCGGGTGTCCGGAAGGCCTGCCGGTCGGGGACACCGAGGTCTCCCCGTGGCTCGAAGCCGATCATGGCCAGCGCTGCGACCGCCGCCGCGACTTCTTCGGGATCGACCACGATGTCCACGTCGATGACGGGCTTCGCTGCCAGGCCGGGTACCGAGGTACTGCCGACGTGTTCGATGCTGCGGTAGGGCGCATGGGCGGCGTCGAGAGCCGCGACGTACGCGTCCCGCAACACCGCGAACCGCTCGGGCCACGACGGCTGGTACTCGACGACCTCGATCATCGAGTGCGCCGCGTGGCAGGCGGTGGTGCGAGGAGCTGGAACATGACGTGGTCGCGCCAGGCTCCGTCGATCGTGATGTACTCCGGCGCGAACCCGTAGCGCTTGAACCCCGCGGACTCGAGGGCACGCTGCGACCCCACGTTCTCCGGAAGGGTCTCCGCCTGGACGCGGTGGAGTCGGAGGACGTCGAACGCGTGGGCAGCAGCAGCGGCGACGGCGCGGGAAGCGTGGCCCTGGCGCAGCCGGTCGGCGCGGATCCAGTACCCCATCGCACACGACTGCAGGGCTCCGCGGGTGGTGCCGCTCAGCGTGATGCGCCCGAGGAGTTCACCGTCGGTCGACTCGATCACGAACGGGACCGCGGTGCCGGCGCGCTCCGCAGCGAGCGACTGCACGATCACGTCGTGCTGCCCCTGCTCGGTGAAGTACGCCGGTGCCCGGGACGGCTCCCACGGGCGCAGGTGCTCGGCGCTCGCGGTGATGACGGCGGCGAGCGTCGCCGCGTCGTCGACGCGGAGCAGGCGCAACCGGGTGTCCATGGCGGAGGGTGTGGGATTCGAACCCACGAGACATCTCTGCCCACCTGTTTTCAAGACAGGCTCCATCGGCCGCTCGGACAACCCTCCAGTGACGCGACCACGTGGCGAGACGTGACCGCGTCCCGGGAAGTCTAACGGGCCTCCCGTCCGCCGTGCGCGTCAGCGCATGCCGGGGTCAGCGCGGCAGGGAGTCGAGCGCCGCTGCCAAGCCGTCGTCGGACACCCCACCGGTGAGTTCGTTGCCGGCGTCGACGACGTCGTCGGGCGCCTGGCCCATCACGACGCCACGGCCTGATGTCGAGGCCCACCGGAGCATGTCGATGTCGTTGCGACCGTCTCCCGCGGCGAAGACGCGCGACCGGGGGATGTCGAGCCACTCGCGCACGCGTTCCATGGCGGTGGCCTTCGTCACGCCCTCGGGTGCGATGTCGAGCCACGCGGTCCAGCCGACGGTGTACGAGACCTTGTGCAGGCCCATGTCCTCGACGATCTGCAGGAACTCCTCGAGCCCGTGCTCCGGCGAGATCACGACGACGCGGGTGGCCTCGACCGTGAGCAGCTGCTCGAACGGCACCAGCTCGCCGGCGTTGGTCATGGTGTCGGCGGGGAAGTTCTCGGACAACCGGAAGTGGCCGGTCTCGTCCTCGACGCCGAAGGCCGCGTTCTCCAGGGCACCGCGGATGGTCTGCAGCACGTCGCTCGGGTCGAAGTGCTCGACGTGGATGCGCTCGTAGGACCCGTCCGGACGACGGGCCAGGGTCAGCGCGCCGTTGGCGCAGACGAGGTACTTCGGCTCGATGCCGAGGGTCTCGAGCAGCGGTACCGTCATGCCCTCGCTGCGGCCCGTGGAGAGCATGACCTCGTGCCCGGCGGCCTCGGCATCGCGCACGGCGGCGACCACCGACTCGGTGATGACGCCGTCCTCGCGCATGGTGGTGCCGTCGATGTCGAGCGCCACCAGCCACCGCTTCGTGCGGGCGGGAGCACCGGCGCCCGCGCCCTGCGCCGCACCGTCCACGAACCGCCCCTGCGCGCTCATCGGGGTTCGATCACCTCGACGCCACCGAGGTAGGGGCGCAGCACCTCGGGCACGACGACGGAGCCGTCGGCCTGCTGGTGGGTCTCGAGGATCGCGACGATCCAGCGGGTGGTCGCGAGGGTGCCGTTCAGGGTGGCGACCGGGGCGGTCTTGCCGCTCTCGGTGCGGTACCGGATGTCAAGGCGACGAGCCTGGAACGTCGTGCAGTTCGACGTCGAAGTGAGCTCGCGGAAGGTGCCCTGCGTCGGGACCCAGGCCTCGATGTCGTACTTCTTCGCCGCGCTCGTGCCGAGGTCACCCGCGGCGACGTCGATCACGCGGTAGTGCAGCCCGAGGTCCTGCAGCATCTGCTCCTGGTACGACACGAGCTTCTCGTGCTCGGCCTCGGCCTGGTCCGGGTGGACGTAGGCGAACATCTCGAGCTTGTTGAACTGGTGCACGCGCAGGATGCCGCGGTTGTCCTTGCCCGCCGAGCCGGCTTCGCGCCGGTAGCAGGTCGACCAGCCGGCGTAGCGGTGCGCGGTGTTCTCGATGTCGAGGATCTCGTCCGCGTGGAAGCCGGCGAGCGCGACCTCGCTCGTGCCGGTCAGGTACAGGTCGTCGGCCTCGAGCCGGTAGACCTCGGCCGCGTGCTCACCGAGGAAGCCGGTGCCCGCCATCGTCTCGGGGCGGACGAGCGTCGGGGTGATGAGCGGTTCGAACCCGGCGGCGATGGCGCGGTCGAGTCCGAGCGACATGAGCGCGATCTCGAGCCGCGCGCCGAGACCGCGCAGGAAGTAGAAGCGCGACCCGGAGACCTTCACGCCGCGCGGGATGTCGATGATGCCGAGGTGCTCACCGAGGTCGGCGTGGTCCTTCGGCTCGAAGTCGAACTCGGGCTTGGTACCGACGGTGCGGAGGGTGACGAAGTCCTCTTCACCACCGGCGGGGACGCCGGGCAGCACGACGTTCGGGATGGCGCGCACGACGGAGTTGAAGGTCTCCTCGGCCGCGGTGACGGTCGCCTGGGCTTCCTTCACCCGAGCCGAGAGCGCCTGGGCCTGCTGCACGAGCGCGGCCTTCTCGTCCTTCGGGGCCTTGGCGACGGTCTTGCCGAAGGCGTTCTGCTCGGCGCGGAGCGACTCGAACGCGGTGATCGCGCTGCGTCGGGCGGCGTCGGCGGCGACGGCCTCGTCGACCACGGCGACGGATGCACGGCGGGACTCCTGCGAGGCCTTGATGACGTCCGGGTTGTCACGAAGCAGCTGGGGATCGATCACCGCTCCATCCTAGAGGCGAGGACATGGGGAGGAACCCGCCGCTCGCAGCGTCCGGTCGGTACCGTTGGTCGCATGTCGACCCCTTCGGAGACCGCGCCCGCGGACCAGGACGCCCTCCCCACCGAGCACCGGACGGCAGCCGTGGTCTACAACCCGGTCAAGGTCCACCTGCCCACCCTCAAGGCCACAGTCGAGCAGCACCAGCAGGAGGCCGGCTGGTCCGAGACCCTGTGGTTCGAGACCACCGAGGAGGACCCGGGCGGAGGCATGGCACGCGCAGCACTCGACGCCGGGGCGGACGTCATCGCCGCCGCGGGTGGTGACGGCACCGTGCGCGCCGTCGCCGAGGTCGTGCACGGCTCCGGTGCCGCGCTCGCACTGCTGCCGAGCGGCACGGGCAACCTGCTCGCCCGCAACATGAAGCTCCCCCTCGACGACCTGGCGAGCAGCGCGCACACGATCTTCTCCGGCCACGACCGGTCGATCGACTTCGGCCTGATCGGCATCGAGCGGCCGGACGGGGACCGCGAGCAGTTCGGCTTCGTCGTGATGGCGGGCCTCGGGCTCGACGCCCGGATGATCGCGAACACCCGCCCCGAGCTGAAGAAGCGCGTCGGGTGGCTCGCCTACCTCGACTCGTTGCTGCGTTCCGTGCGGGACACCGACGGCTTCGAGTTCAAGTACCGGCTCGACGAGTCGGCCCGCAACGGTTCGGTGCGCGCGCACTCGGTAATCGTCGGCAACTGCGGCATGCTGCAGGCCAATGCGATGCTCTTGCCCGACGCCGAGATCGACGACGGCGTGTTCGACATCGTCGTGATGCGACCCCGCGGGTTCTTCGGCTGGGTCCGGATCGGTGCCCGAGTGTTCTGGGAGAACGGCATCCTGCGCTGGTTCCGTCGCTCAGCACTGTCCGACACCCTGATCGGTCGACGCATCACGACGGCGGCGAAGCAGGAACGTCCGCTGCGCTACATGCGCGGCGAGGAGTTCACGCTGCGGCTCGAGAAGCCCGACGAGTTCGAGATCGACGGGGACCCGGTGGGCGAGATCACGGCGTTCCGCGCGCGGATCGACCCCGGTTCGCTGACGGTCAAGGTGCCGACGGTGGAGCCGCGGCCGAGCCGGGTGCGCGGCCGCAAGCGCTGAGCGGTGCGCGGGCGGTGCGGCCGGTGCGCGGTTGCTCACTCGGTGCGAGGTTGTTCGGGCGCACGGAGTGATCAACCTCGCACCGAGCGGCAGCAGCGGGCAGCAGCGGCCGACAGGCAGCGCCGGCCGATCAGCAACCGTCAGCCCGCGTCGGGCTCGCCGGACACGATGGCACGCAGCCAGTCCCGGGCCTCGACGAACGCGGCGTCCGAGTAGCGCGCCGGCACCTCGGGCTGCGCGCCGTCGGCTCGCGGGTACGACCCGAGGAACGTCACGCGCGGGCTGAACCGACGCAGGCCGAGCAGGGCGTCGGCCACGCGCTCGTCCTGCACGTGCCCGTCCAGGTCGATGACGAACCGGTAGCGGCCGAGCTCGTCACCGATCGGCCGCGACGACAACAGCCCCATGTTGATGCCGCGGGTCGCGAACTGCTCGAGCATGTCGACCAGGGCGCCGGGGTGGTCGGCGGGCAGCTCGACGATGACGCTCGTCTTGTCGGCACCGGTCGGCTCGGGCAGCGCCAGCGTCTTCGACACGAGCACGAAGCGGGTGACGGCCGAGGCGTTGTCGCCGATCGACGACGCCAGCACGACGACGTCGTGGTGGTCGGTGATGCCGGGCGGTGCGACGGCGGCGTCGGCGGTGGGGTTCGCCTCGAGCAGGGCGAGCGCGGCGGCGACGTTGGACGACGCCGGGATGTGACCGTGGCCGGGCAGGTTCGCCTCGAGCCAGTTGTGGGTCTGCGCGTACGCCACCGGGTGGGCGTTCACGGTGCGGACGTCGGCGAGCACGGTGCCGGGGCGCGCGACGAGCACGAAGTCGACCGGGACCAGGTACTCCCCCACGATCCGCACCCCGGGGATCCGGGCGAGGGCGTCCTGCGTCGCGCTGACGCCACCGTCGACGCTGTTCTCGATCGCGATGACCGCACCGACCGACCGGCCGGACATGACGTCGTCGAGGGCTTCACCGACGTTGTTGACGCTCCGCCACGGCTTGCCTGCCGCGGCCTCGACGAGCTTCAGGGCCGCCTCGGTGAAGGTGCCGGCGGGTCCGAGGTAGGAGTACGTGTCGGACGGCGCGGCGGGGTCGGTCATGGGCCGAGCCTATTGCAACGACCGAGCCTGCAGCGCCGGGCGCACAGCGCCGTTCAGTCGGTGCTGGCGCCGGTCAGCCGCTGCTCGCAGATCGCGGTGTCGTCGTCGTCCCGCGGGTACGTCAGGGCAGCGAACCGCCCCTCGGGGTCGAGCCGCGTCAGCAGTGCGGCCGCGATGCCGTCGAGCTGGACGACCTGCTCGTCGCTCAGGGCGTCGATCACGACATGGCGTGCGGTGCGGACGTGGTCCGGAGCGGCCTCGACGATGGTGGCGTACCCGGCGTCGGTGAGCCGGACGTCGGTCGCCCGGCGGTCCGAGGTCGACGGGCAGCGCGTCACGAGCCCGCGCTTCTCGAGCCGGGACACCACGTGCGACAGCCGGGGCAGCGAGGCGTTCGTGGCCGAGGCCAGGGCCGACATCCGCAGCGTGCGGCCGTCGGTCTCGGAGAGCATCGCGATGACCATGTAGTCGAAGTGCGTCAGGTCCGCGTCACGCTGGAGCTGCTGGTCGAGCGCCGCCGGCAGCAGCTCCATGACGGCCACGAGCTTCATCCACGCGCGCAGCTGCTCGCGGGTGAGCCACGGGGTCTCGTCGGTCATGTCGGCATCCTACCGAAAGGTTGTCGCTTTAACCAGTGGTCTGCGAGCCGCGCGCGACAGACCGCCGCGCCCGCACCACCCCGACGACGAGCACCGCCACCACCACGAGCAGCAGCACGCCCTCGACGATCAGCAACCGCGTGCCGTAGTCGAACGGCAGGATCGTGGGGTTCTTCTGCCCGTGCCGCTTCGCCGCGATCTCGGGCAGCACCACGAGGGCCAGCACGCTGCCGAGCACGATCACCGTCTGCACCACGACGAGCACCCACGCCCGGAGCGACCGTCCCGCGCGACGCAGGAGCAGTCCGGCGCCGACGACGAACGGCGACAGGATCGCGTCGTGCAGGATCACCGCGCCGAGCAGCCAGGCGGCCAGCCCGCCGATGCGCTTCGGGGACACGGACGTCACCAGGACGTAGGCGCCGAACGCGATCACCAGCACGCCGAGCACGACGAGCACGATCCGTGCGGCCTTCACCGCAGCACCTCGATCTTCTCGATCCACTTGGTCTGCAGCACGCCCGGTCGCCCCGGGGCGATGATCCGCGCCGGGAACCCGTGGTCCAGGTCGAGCGTCGAACCGTTCAGCTCGAGCGCGACCAGGGTGGTCGGGTCCTCGGCGTACTCCGGCCCCATGTCCATGATCCGGTAGCCGCCGTGCCGTTCCAGGCTCGTGACGCGCACGTGCGATCCGGGTTCGGCCTGCACGGCGCCGAGCAGGTCACGCATCCGCACGCCCTTCCAGCTGCCCATCTGGCTCCACCCCTCGACGCACGAGATCGGCAGGTCGACCTCGGTGGTGCCGAGCGCGACGAGTTCCGCGCGCACGAAGGTCCGTGTCACGTCGGGTCCGACGACCGTCAGCGTCCAGTCCGCGGCGGTCGCGCTGGCGAGCACCCCGGCCGCGCGGGCGGTGCGGTTGACCGGCAGGCCGTTGGCGCCGAGACCGCGCTGGCGCGCGCCGAACACGTTGAACGGTTCGGCGAGCTTCGAGGACTGCCCCGCCGTCAGGGCGACGACGCCGACGACCGCGGCCGTCACGCCGCCGAAGAACCCGCGTCGTGCGATCCGCTGGCGTCGGCCCTGTGCGCGATCGTCGACCGACCGGGAGGCCCGGGTCGGCTCCGGCACGTCGGCCGTCGGTTGGTCGGGGGCTGCGTCGACCGCGTCGACGCCGTCGATCCAGCGGAACACGCGGCCGAGCAGGCCGGGGGCCGTGGAGCCGGCCGTCTCGGCGACCGCAGCCGGCGGGGCGGACGCACCCCGGGCCTCCCGGACGGGTGGGAGCAGCTCACTGCCGGACGCGGGGTCCGCGATGAACCGGCCCTGCTCGTCGTAGGAGTCGCGCTTCCGCCAGTAGCGGGCGATCACCGGCAGCTTCGACGCGATGTGGATGACGAGCGACCCGATGATCACGTACGCCATCGCGTTGTGGACCTGGCGGAACGGGAACGGCCACGGGTACCACTGGTACGTGTTGAGCAGGCCGGTCGTGACCTGGATGATCGACGCCGACACGAGCACGGCGATCGACAGTCGCTCGAACAGGTGGAGCACGCCGCGCACCGGCGGGACCTGCACCAGCGCGGGCATGACGGTGTTGAGCTTGGCCAGCAGCAGCGGGATGATCGCGATGCCGGTGGTGATGTGCAGGCCCTGTGTGAACTGGTAGAGCTGCGTCGGCCGGGTCGGGAACCGCATCCAGCCGAGGGGCTCCTGCAGCAGGTGACTGTAGATGCCGGTGCCGAAGCAGACCACGAAGGCGATGCCGAGCAGTCGTCCGAGCACCACCGCGGAGCGCGCGTTCCGGTTCGGCGAGGCCAGTGCGGCCCGCGCCTCGAACAGCAGGTGCCGCACGCCCGCTAGCCTCGACGGACCATGAGCGACCGACTGCGTGCCGTCCGACCGTCCTCCGCCGTCGGCCCCGGTGCCCGCCTCGCCCTCGTGGGAGCGGTCGTCGGAGTACTCGCCCTCGCGGGCGTCATCGCCTTCGGCGTCACGCATCTGGGGTTCCTCCGATCCGACACTCGTTCGTCATTCGTTGCGTGGACGCTGATCGCTTGGACGGTGTTCGTGATCGCCGTGCTCGCGCTGCGGTTCGTGCCCGCCCGGTCGACGACCGCCGTGGTCGTGGTCGGGGCAGTGGTGGTCGGTCTCGCGGCGTTGGCCGGCCCCCCGAGCACGAGCACCGACTCGGCGCGGTACGCGTGGGACGGCATCGTCCAGCATGCCGGAGTCTCACCGTACGCGCACACACCCCAGTCCACGGCACTCTCCGGGCTGCGGCCCGACTGGCTGTTCCCGGACAAGGTGAACGGCACGTGCGACGACCTCAAGCCCCGGTTCCGTGGCCTCGGCGACGGTGCGGACGGCCACTGCACCCCGATCAACCGCCCCGACGTGACGACGATCTACCCGCCGATGGCGCAGCTCTGGTTCGCCGCGGTCCGCGCCTTCGTGCCGGCGACCGCGCAGTACATGCCGTTCCAGGTCGCGGGGCTGCTGCTGTCGCTCCTCGTCACCGTCGCCCTCGTCGTGGTGCTGCGGAAGACCGGTCGCCCGACGTGGTGGGCCGCGCTCTGGGCCTGGTCGCCGCTCGTGGCGTCCGAGGCCGTGACGAACTCGCACGTCGATGCCCTCGGCGCGGCGCTCGCGACCGCGGGTGCCGTGCTCGTCGCGTTCGGCCGACCGATCTGGGGCGGGATCGCGCTCGGAGCGGCCACGGCCACGAAGCTCATCCCCGCGATCGTGTACCCGCCGTTGCTCGGCCGGTGGCGTTCCTGGTGGGCGATCCCGGTCGGGATCGCCGTGTTCGGGCTGCTCTACGTGCCCTACGTGCTCACGACCGGGCTCGACGTGCTCGGGTACCTGCCCGGGTACCTGAGCGAGGAGGGCTACGAGGACGGCTCGCGCTTCGCTCTGGTGTCGATGGTCTTCCGTGGCGACGCCGCAACGGTGGTGGTCGGGCTCGCCGTGCTGCTCGCCGCCTTCGTCGCGTGGCGACTGTCCGACCCGTCGCGGCCGTGGTCCGGCGAGGTCCTGATGATCGGCGTCACCTTCCTCGCCGTGACCCCGCGCTACCCCTGGTACGCGCTGCTGCTCATCCCGTTCGTGGTGCTGTCCGGGCGGTGGGAGTGGCTGTCGATCGGGCTCGCCATCGCGCTGCGCGGGGTGTGGCCGTCGACGGACGCCTACCGGTGGTGGCTGCTCGCCGCCGTGGCCGTCATCGTGGTGGTGACGCTCCTGCGCACGAGCCGGTCGGACTGGCGACGCTGGTGGGAACGGCTGTCGTTCCGGCGCGTCGAACACGTACGCTGAGCCGCATGGCACCCGCGACCCTGCTCGGCACGACCGTGGACCCGGCGTCCGCCGGGCTCGTCGACCGCTTCGGGCGTCGTGCGATCGACCTGCGGGTGTCGCTGACCGAACGGTGCAACCTGCGCTGCACCTACTGCATGCCGGCCGCCGGGCTGCCCTTCGCCCCCGACGACGCCCTGATGACCGCCGCCGAGATCGAGCGGCTGGTCCGGATCGGGGCGTCGCGCTTCGGCGTGCGCAAGGTGCGCTTCACCGGTGGCGAGCCGATGCTCCGGCACGACCTGGTCGACGTGATCGCCCGGTGCGCCGCGCTGCCCGACGCCCCGGAACTGTCGCTCACCACGAACGCCATCGGTCTCGCCCACCGCGCCCAGGCCCTGTACGACGCCGGGCTGCGGCGCGTGAACGTGTCGCTCGACACCGTCGACCCGGACGTGTTCACCACCGTGACCCGCCGCCCGTTCCTCGACAAGGTCATCGCCGGGCTGTCCGCCGCCCACGACGCCGGCCTCGACATCAAGGTCAACGCGGTGCTGCTGCGCGGGATCAACGACGAGGCCGCGCCGGAGTTGCTGCGCTGGTGCCTCGACCGGGGCTACGAGCTGCGGTTCATCGAGCAGATGCCGCTCGACCCCGACCACGCCTGGGACCGCACCGAGATGGTGACCGCTGCCGAGACCCGGGCGATGCTGGCGTCGTCGTTCGTGCTGACGCCGGACGAGGCCCCGCGTGACGGCGCCCCGGCCGAGCGGTACCGGGTGCACGCACGCGACCACGCCGCTGCGTCGGGCATCGGCGTGCTGCTCGGCACCGTCGGGATCATCGCGAGCATCACCGAGTCCTTCTGCGCCGATTGCACCCGCACCCGGTTGACCGCCGACGGCAACGTCCGGAGCTGCCTGTTCTCCGACGCGGAGACCGACGTCCTCGGGCCGATGCGCGCCGGGGTCTCCGACGACGAGGTGACCGAGCTGTGGCGCCGGGCGATGTGGGCGAAGCCGCGCGACCACGGCGACGACAGCGACGAGCTCGTGCACCCGACGCGCGGCATGAGCGCGATCGGCGGCTGAGACATGACCACGATCCGGTTCTTCGCCGCTGCCCGGGCGGCGGTCGGTGCGGACACGCTCACCACCGCGGCCGGCACTCTCGACGAGGCGCTGCGCGAGG
The DNA here is from genome assembly GCF_025642935.1 of Curtobacterium sp. RIT-PI-V. Classification (NCBI taxonomy): domain Bacteria; kingdom Bacillati; phylum Actinomycetota; class Actinomycetes; order Micrococcales; family Microbacteriaceae; genus Curtobacterium; species Curtobacterium sp. RIT-PI-V. Next base: position 11,807 of record NZ_JANZKM010000004.1, on the reverse strand, counting down.
TCACCGCCACCGACCCATCGCGCTGGAGTGCGCTGCTGGAGCGGTGCTCGTACCTGGTCGACGGCGTGACGACCCGCGACCGCAGCACCGAACTGTCCGGAGTCGGAGTCGTCGACGTCATGCCCCCGTTCGCCGGCGGCTGAGCGGCCCCCGCTCGTTCTTTCCCAGAACGCCCGCGATGCCTGGTGTTTCCGGGCGTACCGGGGCAGAACTTCCGACCAGGTACGCCCGATCCGGCCAGGTACGCCGCCCGGCCGCCGCCGCCCGGTCGCCCGGCCGCCGCCCGGCCGCCGCCGCCCCTACGGCGAGACGGACAGCACGATGAACGCGGCGAAGATCACCAGGTGCACCCCGCCCTGCAGTCGCGTCGCCCGACCCGGCAGCACGGTGAGCACCGCCGCGACGATCGTCAACGCGAGCAGCACGATCTGACTCGGCCCGAGCCCGAGCAGCAGCGTGCCCGGCATGAACAGCGACGCCACCGCGATGGAGGGGATCGTCAGACCGATCGACGCCATCGCCGACCCCATGGCCAGGTTCAGGCTCGTCTGGATCCGGTTGCGGGCGGCGGCCTTCGACGCCGCGATGCCCTCGGGCAGCAGGATGAGCAGGGCGATCACGACGCCGACGAACGACGGCGGGAACCCGACCGCGGCGACACCGGCCTCGATCGCCGGCGACTCGACCTTGGCGAGCCCGACGACGGCGACGAGCGCGACGACGAGCAGAGCGAGCGAGGTCATCGTCGCGCGTCCGGTCGGCCGGGCGGCGTGGGCGTCCTCGGACTCCGTGAGCACGCCGCCGGAGCGGTTGACCGGCAGGAAGAAGTCGCGGTGGGCCACGGTCTGCGTCACGACGAACAGCCCGTAGAGCACGATCGACGCCACCGCGACGAAGACGAGCTGCGTCCCGGTGAAGGACGCGTCGTCGGTGCCGGTGGTGAACGTCGGCAGCACCAGGGTCAGGACGGCGAGCGCGGCCACGGTCATCGTCGCGGCACTCGCGCCCTCCTGGTTGAACCGGACGGTGTTGTGCCGGAGCGTCCCGATCAGGATCGCGAGGCCGACCAACCCGTTCATCGTGATCATCACGGCCGAGAACACCGTGTCACGCGCCAGGGTCTCGGCCTGGGCACCACCGGAGCTCGACAACGAGATGATCAGCGCGACCTCGATGATCGTGACCGCGACGGCGAGCACGAGTGAGCCGAAGGGTTCCCCGACCCGGTGCGCGACGACCTCGGCGTGGTGCACCGCCGCGAGCACGGTGGCGGCGAGCACGACCGCGACGATCGCCACGACCACGGTGCCGAGTCCGTAGCGGCCGTACGAGAACGCGAGCACGACGGCCGCCAGGATCGGGATGGCCACGGGCCACGCCTTGGGGAACCAGGAGGTCATCCGCCCATTGTCTCAACCGCGCGGCGCGTACACCGCCAGTTCCGACGCCGGGACGTCCACGCGGACGGCGTCGCCGGGTCCGATCCCGAGTGCCGTGACGCGCGACAGGGTCAGGTCGGCGACCAGGTCACCGGCGCGCACCCGCACCAGACCATCGCGCGGTTCGAGCGACGTGACGGTGCGCTCCGGTCCGGAGCCGTCCCGCGTGAGCACCGCGGCCGTCGGGTGGAAGGCGCCCAGGGCGGGCCGACCGGGAGGCACGGCGTGCGTCCCCGACGCCAGCTCGCCCCCGCCGTCGGTCGCGATCCCACCCGCGGTGGCGGTCCCGTGCACCAGCGCGAGTCCGGAGAACGCCGCCGCGAAGGCACTCGTGGGCCGTCCGAGCACGGCCGCTGGGGTGCCGTCCTCGACGACCCGACCGTGCTCGACGACGACGACCCGGTCGGCCAGGGCGACGACCTCGACCGGGTCGTGCGTGACCAGGACGCTCGGGCGCCCGCCGATCGCGGTCCGGAGGGCGGCACGGACCTCGTCGCGTGCGGCGACGTCGAGCGCCGACGTCGGTTCGTCGAGCAGCAGGACCGCCGGGTCGGTGGCGAGCGCCCGGGCGATGGCGACGCGTTGTGCCTGGCCGCCGGACAGCGCGTCGGGGCTCCGTCCCGCCAGGTCGTCGATGCCGACGTCCGCCAGGGCACGGAGCGCGCGGGCACGGGCCGCTGATCGTCGGACGCCGGCGGCCCGCGGGCCGAACGCCACGTTGCCGATCACGTCGAGGAACGGGAACAGGTCGGGTCGCTGGGCGACGAGTCCGATGCGGCGGCGGTGGGCGGGGACGGTCCGCCGCTGGTCCGACACGACGGTGCCGCCGAGGGCCACCTGTCCGGCGTCGATCGGCAGCAGGCCGGCGAGGGCCTCGACCACGGTGGACTTGCCCGCGCCGTTCGGCCCGATGACGGCCACGCACTCCCCCGTCGCGACCTCGAGGGCGACGTCGACCCCTCGTCGCTCGACGACGATCCGCGCGGTGACCCCGGTCACGCTGCCACGCCCCGGGTCCGGAGCGACGAGGCGCCGATGACCACGACGGCGACCACGACGAGCACGACCGCCAGTGCCACGGCGGTGTCCGGATCGACCTCGCGCTGCAGGTAGATCTCCAGCGGCAGGGTCCGGGTGACCCCCTGCAGGCTGCCCGCGAACGTCAGGGTCGCGCCGAACTCCCCGAGCGCTCGCGCGAAGCAGAGCACCAGGCCGGAGACGATGCCGGGCAGGACCCTCGGGGTCGTGACGGTGAGGAACGTGCGGGTGGGACCGGCGCCGAGGGTGGCGGCGACCCGCTCGTACCGGTCCCCCTCGACGCGGAGCGCGCCCTCGATCGAGGAGACCAGGAACGGCATGGCGACGAACGTCTGCGCGATGACGACCGCCGTGGTGGTGAACGCGATGTGCAGCCCGTGGTCGTCGAGGAACGCCCCGACCACCCCGAGGCGACCGAACGCCGCCAGCAGCGCGAGCCCGCCGACCACGGGCGGCAGCACGAGCGGCAGCAGCACGACGGCGCGGGCGACGCCCACCCACCGTGACCGGGACCGGGCGAACAGCACGGCGAGCGGGTACCCGAGCCCGAACGCGACGGCCGTGGCGGTCAGCGCGGTGCCCAGGCTGAGCCCGAGGGCCGTGAGCGACGCCGTCGAGGTGACGAGGGCGACGAACGACGACCAGTCGACCCGACCGAGCATCGCGAGCACGGGGACGACGACGAACAGGCCGCCCAGCACCGCGGGCAGCGGGAGCCACCAGGCGACCGGTGGCCGTCCGTCAGCCCGCGAGGCCACGGGTCACGGCTTCCCGAACCCGGCGGCGGTGAGCACCTTCTGGCCGGTGGCGGACCGGACGTAGTCGGAGAACGCCTGCGCGAGCTCCGGGTCCTCGGACGCCTTGAGCACGCCGATCGGGTACGTGTTGACGGCCTTGCTCGACTCGTCGAACGGGACACCGTCGACCTTGCCGTCGGCACCCTGCACGTCGGTCACGTAGACCAGCCCGGCGTCGGCCTGACCGGACTCGACCTTGCCGAGCACGTCGGTGACGGACTGCTCCTCGCTGACGGGCTGCAGGTCGACGCCCGAGGCGGACTCGACCTTCGCCGTCGCGGCACCGCACGGCACCGGGGCCGCGCACGTGACGAGCTGGACGTCGGAGCCGGTCAGGTCGTCGAGGCTCGTGATGCCCTTCGGGTTGCCCGGCGCGACGGCGATCTCGAGGACGTTCGTCGCGAAGTCCTCCGGTGACCCGCTCGCCAGGTCGGTCGCGGACAGCTTCGCCATGTTCGCCTCGTCGGCGGACGCGAACACGTCGGCGGGGGCGCCGTTCTGGATCTGGGTGACGAGGTCGCTCGAGCCCGCGAACGAGAACTCGATCGAGGCGCCGGGGTGCGCGAGCTCGAAGTCCTTGCCGAGCGTGGTGAAGGTCTTCTGGAGCGACGCGGCGGCGAAGACGGTGATCGAGCCCGACACGTCTGCGTCCGCGCTTGACGACGACGACGGCGACGACGACCCGGCCGGAGCATCGGCGGTGGAACACGACGCCAGGCCGAGCGCCGCGACGACGGCGAGGGGCACGAGCAGCGAGCGGGGACGACTGGTCATCGGGGGTCCTCCTGGTGGGTGGGCGCCTCGACGGTGACCATCGTGGCCTTGACGGACGCCACGGCGACGGACCCGACCTCGAGCCCGAGGTCGCGCACCGCCTCGGCGCTCATGAGCGAGACCACGCGGTGCGGGCCGCACTGCAGTTCGACCTGCGCCATCACGGTGTCGACGACCAGGTCGGTGACGATGCCGACGAAGCGGTTCCGTGCCGAACTCTTCACACCGGTGTCCGGGGCGGCCAGCTCGGTGCTCCGCGCCCGGGCGTACTCGGCCACCTGCCGACCGTCGACGACGGCGCGACCGGCGTCGTCGGTGGCCCGGCTGAAGGTGCCCCCGTCGACGAGGCGGCGCACGGTGTCGTCACTGACCCCGAGGAAGGCGGCAGCGTCGCGTATCCGCAGTTGCGTCATGATGCGACGATCCTAGCCGCGGAAGCGGCGCTCTGGACCGGATCCGTGTCGGATCAGGACATGCGCCCGATCGCCACGGGCAACCCTTCGCGGCGCCAGGCCTCGAACCCGCCGTCGAGGACCGTCACGTGCCTCCAGGCCGGTTGGGCGGCAGCCCACGCGTCCGCACGCGGACCACGGGCGCAGTAGACGACCACGTCCGCCGCGTCGGTGTCGTCGGTGACGGCTCCGGCGACCACGCCGTCCGCCCGTTCGGCGTCGGTGCGCACGTCGACGACGACGACCGGATCCGCGGGGTCGGCCAGGCGCGCGGCGAGTGCGGACGGGGCGATGCGCTCGGTCCGGGACGGATCGACCGCGACGGGACGGCGTGATGCCGGCCCGCGCCGGACGGTGCTCTCGCTCCACCGCCAGCGGCGTGCATCGACGGTCAGGACGCGTCCGAGCAGCGGTTCGCCGGTGCCGGTGACCAGGGCCAGTACCTGTCCGGCCATCACCGCTCCGACGGCACCGCACAGTGCCGGGACGACGCCGTCGAGGGCGCAGGAGCCCTCGTCCGGCAGGGCCTCGGGGTGCAGGTCGTGGAAGTCGACGCCGTCCGGCCCGGCGTCGCGGAAGACGCTGACCTGGCCGTCGTGACCGAGCACGGTGCCCCAGACGAACGGCACGCCGGCGTCGGCGCACGCGTCCGACACCGCCCGGGTGACCAGGACGGAGTCCGCCGCGTCGACGACCACGTCGTGTCCGGCGACGAGCTCCGGCTCGAAGGACCCGACCACGGCGACGGCGTCGAGTTCCGGGTCGACGGCGCGGGCACGGGCCACGGCGACCTCGGCCTTCGACGATCCGACGTCGGCCGCGGTGAATAGCGTCTGACGCGCGAGGTTCGACGCGTCGACCACGTCGGGGTCGACGATCGTGAGCCGTCCGACCCCGGCGAGGTACGCGACCACGGGAGCCCCGAGCCCGCCGGCGCCGACCACCAGGACGCGTGAAGCGGCCAGGCGCCGGAGCCCGACGGCGCCGACGTCGGACAGGGCAGCGGTCCGCGAGCCGAGCCGGGTCCGCCACGGGGAGAGCGCTGCGACGGGGGCGACGAGGGGGTCCATCCCGTCATTCTGGCCGGTCGTGCCGAATCCCTGCATGTGAATGTTCAGCGGGTGGACGCGGCGGATGCTCAGTGCCGCTCGGTACGGTCGCGGGCGTGAGTTCTCCCCGCACCGGCACGGTCACGGTCCGACGCACGACGTCGGACGCGTCGACGCGCGCACGGCTCCGGGCGCTCGCCCTGTCGACCGTGCGGGCGCTGGTGCGTGCGCCGGAGGTCACCATCGGTGCGGTCGGTGTGGTCGTCGCCGCGGCCTTCACGTGGGTGCCGTCGGTCTGGTACGACGAAGCCGCCACCCTGACGAGCGCGCAGCGCAGCTGGCCCGCGCTCTGGGCGGAGCTGCAGAACGTCGACGCGGTGCACGGCCTGTACTACGCGCTCATGCACGTCTGGCTCGCGCTGGTCGGTTACTCCCCGTTCACCCTCCGCTTCCCCAGTGCCCTGGCGATCGGGGTCGCCGCCGCGCTCGTGGTGGCGCTCGGCCGGCGGCTCGGTGGCGTCCGGTTGGGGGTCGTCTCCGGTCTGGTCTTCCTGCTGCTGCCCCGCGTCGCCTGGGCCGGCACCGAGGGCCGCCCGTACGCGACCGTCACCACCTTCGCCGCGCTGCTCACGCTCGTCGGCCTGACCGCGGTCCGTCGGACCCGGGTGCGGCACCACGCGACGCGGTGGTGGGTCGTCTACGGCGTACTGGCGGCCGTGGCCGTGGTGTTCAACGTCTACCTGTCCCTCGCCGTCGTGGCGCACGGCGTCGTGCTCGCCTGGACCGGCGTCGCCGACCGGGCGGCCCGCCGTCAGGCCTCGGTGACCGACCGCCGTGGCGCCGTGCCCTCGGCGATGGTGGACCGCGCCGTCGTCGTCCGCTGGGCCGTCGCCGCCGCGGCCGCAGCCGTGGTCGTCCTGCCGTTCATCGGGCTCGCGGCCGGTCAGGCCAAGCAGGTCGGCTGGATCACCGGCATCGGGTGGGCCACCCTGCGGCAGGTGTTCGCGACGGCCTGGTTCGGCGTCGTCTACCCGTACGCGACCCTCGGCTGGGTGCTCATGATCGTCGCCGTCGTGCTGACGGTGCGCGCGGCCCGACGCCCGTCGCCGGCAGCCCGCGACCTGCTCCGCATGCAGGCCGTCCGGGTCGCCGTGCCCTTGACGATCCTGCCCACCGCACTGCTGGTCGCCGCGACCGCCGCCGGCGAGCACCTGTACTCCCCCAAGTACGCGAGCATCAGCCTGCCGTTCGTGGCGCTCCTGATCGGACTGGCGATCACGGCCATCCGCCCGCGACGCTGGATCGCGATGGCCGTCGTCGCCATGGTCCTGGTGTCCGTTCCGACGTCGACGATCGTGCGACTGCCGCACGCCAAGCAGTCCTCGCACTGGGCGAACGCCGCGGCCGTGATCGAGCGCGAGCGCAACTGGGCGACCGACTCCGACGAAGGCGTCATCTACGGCAGCGTGTACGGGCACCCCACCACGACCGCGCAGGTCATCGCCGACGCCTACCCCGAGGCCTTCACCGGCATGCGGGACCTCGCCGTCACGAGCACGGGAGCCGAACGCGGCCAGCTCTGGAACACGAACGGCGACATCGCCACGACGGTGCCCGCTCGCCTGGACGACATCGACACCGTGTGGTTCGTCGGTGCCACGTCGCGGAACATCCGCCCGCAGGTGTCCGAGACGCTGAAGGCCCAGGGGTTCCACGTCGTGCGCTGGTGGCACGAGGACACGGTCATCCTCTGGAAGTACAGCCGCTGACCGTCAGGACGGTCAGTGCACGAGGCGGGCGCCGTGCACCGGACCGGTGGCACGGAGCGCGACCAGCCCGGCGGCGCTGAGTTCGACCTGCAGTTCGAGCGCGGCGTCGCGGTCGCCGACGAGGAACGCCACCGTCGGACCGCTGCCCGACACCAGACCCGCGAGCGCTCCGGCCTTCTCGCCGACTTCGAGGGTCGACGCGAGACCGGGCTGCAGCCGCATGGCCGGGGCCTGCAGGTCGTTGTGGACGCAGTCGGCGAGCAGGTCGGGGTCGCCGGCGCGCAGCGCCTGCAGCACGTTCGACTCCACCACGGGGTGGGACGGCGCCGGTGCGATGTCGGCGCGGTAGCGCTCCCGGTGCTCGTCGAGCGCACGGTAGACCGCCGGGGTCGACAGGCCGTCGTCGCTCAACGCGAGGACCCAGTGGAACTCGCCCTTCGCCAGCGCGGGGCTCAGTTCGTCGCCGCGCCCGGTGCCCACGGCCGTGCCCCCGGCGAAGGCGAACGGCACGTCCGCGCCGAGCTGTGCGGCGAGACGGAGCAGTTCTTCGCGCCCGAGGGCGGTGCCCCAGAGCGTGTCCACGGCGAGCAGCGTGGCCGCGGCGTCCGCCGAGCCCCCACCCATGCCGCCGGCCACCGGCACCTGCTTGTCGATCGTCAACCGGACCCCGCCCCGGTGCCCCGCGGCGTCGGCCACGAGCCGGGCCGCACGGATCGCCAGGTTCGACTCGTCGACCGGCACGTTCGACGTGTCGATCGGACCGGTGAACGTCACCGAGAAGTCGTCGGCGTGCTCGGCCGTGACGTCCTCGTACAGCGACACGGCCTGGTACGCGGTCGCCACGTCGTGGTAGCCGTCGTCCTGCAGCGCACCGACGGACAGGAACACGTTGATCTTGCCGGGGGCGCGCGTCCGCACGCGGGTCGGGGCGGCCAACGTGGTCATGCCCCCAACCTATCCCGCTGCGGCTGCCGCGAAGCCCCGCGCCAGGTCGGCGAGGACGTCGTCGATGTGCTCGAGGCCGATCGACAGCCGGATGAGCCCGTCGCCCACACCTGCAGCGGCGCGCTCCGACGACGTCATCTGCACGTGGGTCGTCGACGCCGGGTGCACGACGAGCGACCGGACGTCACCGATGTTCGACACGTGGTCGAACAGCTCGAGGGCGGCCACGAACCGCCGTCCGGCCTCGACCCCGCCGTCCAGGTCGAACGCCAGGACCGCCGACGGCCCCTTCGGCACGTAGCGCTGTTGCAGGTGGTGCCACGGCGACGACGGCAGCCCCGCGTAGTGCACGCCGAGCACCTCGTCGTGCGCGTCCAGCCACGACGCGACGGCGGCCGCGTTCGACACGTGCCGGTCCATACGAAGGGACAGCGTCTGGATGCCCTGCAAGACCAGGAAGGCGTTGAACGGCGCGATCGCCGGACCGAGGTCGGCGGAGAGCTTCGACCGAGTGCGCTGGATGAATGCTCGCCGCCCGAACTTCGACGCGAAGTCCGTGTTCGCGAACCCGGACTGCTCGGTGGTCGCGAGCTGCGGGAACCGGTCGGCGTGGGCCGCCCAGTCGAAGTTGCCGCTGTCGACGATGAGCCCGGCGATGGCGCTGCCGTGACCGGCCAGGTACTTCGTCGCCGAGTGCACGACGATGTCCGCGCCGTGCTCGATCGGCCGGACCAGGTACGGCGTCGCGATGGTGTTGTCGACGATGAGCGGGACGCCGGCGTCGTGCGCGACCCCGGCCACCCCCGCGAAGTCCAGGACGTCACCGCGCGGGTTCGGGATCGACTCCCCGAAGAACGCCTTCGTCTCCGGACGCACCGCGGCCGCCCACTCGTCCAGGTCCGTGGGGTCCTGCACGAAGGTGAACGCGATGCCGAGGTCGTGCAGCGTCGATGCGAACAGCGTGTACGTCGCGCCGTACAGCGAGGCACTCGACACGACGTGGTCGCCGGCCCGGGCGACGCCGAGGACGGCCAACGAGGTGGCCGCCTGCCCGGACGCCAGCGCGAGGGCGCCGACGCCGCCCTCGAGGTCCGCGATGCGCCGCTCGAGCGCGGCCGCCGACGGGTTGTTCACGCGCGAGTACGTGTGCCCCGGGGCGTTGAGCATGAAGCGGTCCGCCGCGTCCTCACCGGACGGGTAGACGAAGGCCGCGGTCTGGGCGATCGGCGGGACGTTGCCACCGAACCCCGGGTCGGCCTTGAAGCCCGCACGGATCTGCCGGGTCTCGAACGCCCAGCCGTCCTCGGCGCTGGTCTCCGCGGCCCCCATCAGGACTGCGCCCCGACGGACGGGCGGACGAGCGGGATGACCTGTTCGCCGAAGCGGTCCATCTCCTCGAGCTGCGGCGAGAACTGCAGCAGCAGCGTGTCCACCCCGGCGTCCTCGAACTCCTTGATCCGGGCAGCGACCTGCGCCGGCGTGCCGACGAACCCGGGGCGCAGGCCGCGGTTCGACACCGAGTAGTCCTCGAGCGAGGGCACGTGCTCGAGCTGCGACTTCGAGATGAAGTCCTGGTACGACTCGTACGCGTTGCCGTGCTGCACGTCGGTGATGCGCGCCAGCTCGGCCTGCGCCTCTTCCTCGGTCTCGCGGACGATCACGTACGCGGCCATGCCGAACGCCTCGAACGGCGGCAGCCCAGCGTCGACCCGGCGCTGTTTCATCTCGGCGATCTTCGTCCGGAGCTCCTCGACCGTGCCGCCGTGGGTGACGTACGCGTCGGCGTACCCGGTGATCGCCGCCTTGCCGGCCTCGCTCTCGCCGCCGGCGTAGATGCGCGGGGTGACGCGCGGCTTCGGCTCGAGGTGGGCGTTCTGGATGTCGTAGTACTCGCCCGAGAACGAGTACGGGGTCTCCCGCCACATCCCCTTCATGACCTCGACGAACTCCGCGGTGCGCTTGTACCGGTCGTCGTGCTCCGAGAAGATGCCGCCGTACTGCTTGGCCTCCTCCGCCCACCACGCGCTCACGACGTTGAACGTGAAGCGGCCGCACGAGATGTCGTCGATGGTCGCCGCCTGCTTCGCCGTCACCGCGGGCAGGTGGTACCCGGGGCGCATGGCCGCCATGATCTCGAGCCGCTCGGTCGTCGCCGCGATCGCCGCCGCGAGCGACCAGGCCTCGAGCGACGGCGCCGCCGTGCCCTTGATGTCGTTGAGGTTGAGCTCCGGCACCAGCGTCAGGTCGAAGCCGATGCGCTCGGCGCGCTGCGCCAGGCGCTTCACGTAGTCGAAGGTGACCGGCATGTGCTCGTTCTCGACGTTGCGCAGCCAGCCGCCGAAGAGCGGGGTCCAGTATCCGAATCGCACGGGGTGGGTTCCTTGGGGAGGTGGGGAGTGCCCGGGAAGGGGCGCGGAACGGACTGGAGGCGCGGGGCGGGCCCGCCACGGGCCTCCAGTCCGGTGGTTCTTGCGTGCTCAGGCCGTGAGTTGCGCCGCGTACTGCGTCTCCAGCAGGCCACCGAGGTAGCGCGCGATGGAACGCGGGCCGGAGGCCGGCGCGGACTCCTCGACGGCGGGGTTGTAGTTCGTGTTCGTGTTGATGTCGTAGACGACCGTGCGGCCGTCGGTGGTCTCCATGAACTCGACGCCCGCGATCGTGATGCGCTGGTCGGCGAGGAACGTGCGGAGCTGCTGGACGAGCGGGTGCTCAGCGGTGACCTCGGTCCGGACGCTGAACGCGCTCGGCTGTTCGGCTCCCGGCACGTCACAGACTGCTCCAGCGATCATCTGGGGGACCTCGCACGCGTCGGCCGGGCACAGCTCGAAGCTGCCGGCGCTCGTGTCGACGCGGACGGCGTACACGAACTCGCCGCCGACGAACTCGACGCGGGTGATGAAGGGCTCACGGGCCGTCAGGAACTCCTGCAGCAGCGTGATGCCGTCGACCGGCGCCTCGAACTCCGGGGAGTCGACGTAGGCGTCGAACTCGGCGAGCGAGTCGAACCGGCGGACGCCCAGGCCCTTGCCGCCCTGGTTGTGCTTCGTGATGAACGGGACGTCCTGGCCGTTCGTGAAGTCCCGTGCCGCCTGCTTGAGCGTCCTCGTGCCGAACACGGCGGTGGTGCGGGGCACGTCGAACCCGGCGTCCTGCAGCAGCCCGTGCTGGGCCACCTTGGAGACCTCGAGCTCGAGCACGTGGCTGCCGCCGACGACCTGGCGACCCGCTCGTTCGAGCCAGCCGAGGACCGCGCGGGTGTACTCCTTGCTGTGCTCGTGGCCGCGGGTGTGGCTCGACGCCGACATGCGGGACCAGTACACACCGGGCTCCGGCTCGGCACCGAGGTCGATCTGTCCCTCGGTCAGCAGGATCTCCTGCACCGGGACGCCCTCGGCCTCGAAGGCTGCGGCGAGCGGCGGGAACCACTCGGGGTTCTCGTGGATGACGTACACGCGGGGAGTGCTCACCCGCCCACCCTAGGCACGGTACACCGCACGCGGCCAAGTGTGTGACGCGCGGTTGCTTCGTGTGGTGGGGTCGGGAG